>JALZJP010000106.1 GCA_030859715.1 Chloroflexota bacterium | reverse complement strand
GTCCACGACAGCTACGACGAGCGATCAACCGGCGCGATGTCCTGCGCACCACCGGCGGCGTCGCCGGCGCGGTCGCCGGGGCCGGGATGCTCGGCCGGGGGCGCCGGGCGCGAGGCCAAGAGGCCGTCACCTTGCAAGTGTGGGACGGCTACGCGCGCCCCGGGGAAAGCCTGGTCATGGACACCCTGAACAGCGAGTTCGAGGCGGCGCATGAAGGCGTGACGATCGAACGGACCGCGCGCACCTTCGATGACCTGAAGGCGACGGTGCGGCTGGCGCTCAGCTCGGACGACGGGCCGGACGTGGCCCAGGTCAACCAGGGGCTCTCGGACATGGGGGCAATGGCGGAAGCCGGGCTGCTGCGTGATCTTGGCCCGTACGCCGAGGAGTATGGCTGGTTCGACCTGCTCTCGCCCAGCCTGGTGGCCCGCAACAGCTTCGCCGAGAATGGCACGGTCTTTGGCGAGGGCACCTTCTACGGGATGCCGCCGACCGCCGAGTTCGTCGGCGTCATCTTCAACCGGGAGAAGGTCGAAGCGGCCACGCGAGCGGTGCCGGCCACCTTCGGCGAGCTGGAAACCCTGCTCGCCGCGCTGGCCGAGGCCGGCGAGGTTCCGATCGCGTTTGGCAACCTGGAAGGCTGGCCGGCGATCCATGTCTACGGTGAGCTGCAGAACCTGTGGCTCGACCGGGCCTACCTGGACGACTTCATTTACGCCCGCAACGATGTCTCCTTCGCTATCGCGGGCAACACCGACGCCGCCGCCAAGACGCAGGAGTGGGTCGAGGCCAACTATTTCACGCCGGACTTCTCCGGCATCGGCTATGACGATTCCTGGGCCGCCTTCTCCACCGGCCAGGGTGGGATGATGATTACCGGGAGCTGGCTGAGCGGCGAGCTGGAAGCCGCCGGCGTCGCCGACCGGTTCGGCTTCTTCCTCTTCCCGCCGCTGGAAGCGGGTGCCGACAAGATGTCGGTCGCCGGCACCTCGATGGGGTTTGCCATCCGGGAGACGTCGCCAAACGCCGACCTGGCGGCCGAATACATCGACTGGACGGTCTCCGACCGCGCCGCCGAGCTCTGGGCCGAAGCGGGCATCGTCTCGGTCAACGCCGATCCGGCCCTGGTCGAGGGGGTCGACGGCATCTACGCCGAGCTGGTCCGCGCCTGGGCTCAGCTCAATTCGACCGACACCGTCGGCCACTACCCCGACTGGGCGACGCCGACGCTGTACAACACGCTGGTTGCCTCGTTGCAAGAGCTGATGGGAATGGCGATCTCACCGGATGAGTTCACGGCCCAGATCGAAGCCGATTATGTCGCCTACCTGGCCGAGAAGAACGCTTAGCGCCCCGCTCTACCGGGGAGGCCCATCCGGCCTCCCCGGTGCCTAATGTAGGATTGCGGGGGAGCCTCGCGGATGGCCAGCACGCGGTTGCGCCTCGTCCCGTCAGGAGCTCGCCCGGGCGAGCGGCCGGGGCTGGCCTATCTCTACATCCTGCCCGGATTCCTCATCTACGCGCTCTTTGTGCTGGCGCCGATCGCGCAGACGGTGGGGTACAGCTTCTCCAATTGGAATGGGATCAGCCCGCCCGAGTTCATCGGCTTCGAGAACTATGCCCGGCTGGTCCAAGACCCGCTGGTGCGGATCGCGTTACGGAACAACCTGACCCTGCTCGGCTTCTACACGGTCTTCCCGATCGCGCTGGCGCTGCTCTTCACCGCGCTGCTGACCCGGCGCCGGATCCGGGGTATGAGCTTCTTCCGGGCTGGGCTCTTCGTGCCCCAGGTGATGTCGATGGTCGTCGTCGGCGTCGTCTGGCGCTGGATTTACAACCCGGCCTTTGGCCCGCTCAACCAACTGCTGCGGGCGGTGGGGCTCGAAGACTGGGCGAAGCCGTGGCTGGGCGATTTCCAGTTCGCGCTGCCGGCGGTCGGCATGGTCGGCACCTGGGTTGGATACGGGTTTGCCATGGTGCTGTTCATCGCCGGGGTGCAGCGGCTGGACGAGGATCTGTACGATGCCGCCAAGCTGGACGGCGCCGGCGAGTTCGAGCAGTTCAAGTCGATCACCCTGCCCGGCTTGCGGCCGGAGATCACCATCGCCCTGGTGACGACGCTGATTGCCGCCCTGCGCACCTTCGACCTGGTCTTCATCCTGACCGACGGCGGCCCGGCGAACCGGACCCTGGTCGTTGCCTTGCAGATCTACCGCAATGCGTTCTCGATCGGCGAGGTCGGCTACGCCTCGGCAATCGCGGTCGTCCTGGCGGCGATCATTTTAGTCGTCTCGTTCTCGATCATCACCTTGCGGATGCGCGCCGTGGCGGATAGCTGAGATGGCTCAGTTCAACGAGGCCGGCGAGTACCTGACCCGGCAGCAAGCCGGCGCCGCCCCGGTCGTGAGACAGGGCCGCGACCGCCTGCGGGCGAACCTGCGCACCGGGCTCACCTACGTCATCTTGACCATCTTCTTGGTCATCGCGATCGGGCCGTTGCTGATTATCGCCCTCGCCGCGTTCAAGACCTCGGAGGAGATCGCGGGGAACATCTTCGGCCTGCCCGCGGTCTGGTCGCTGGCCAATTTTGCCGAAGCCTGGTCGCAGGCCCGCTTCGACGCCTATTTCCGGAGCAGCGTCATCGTCGTGGTGCCGGTCGTGATCGTCTCCTGCTTCCTCTCGATTCTGACCGGGTACGCCTTCGGCCAGATGCGCTTCGCCGGCAGCGCCGTACTCTTTCCCCTTTTTTTGATCGGGATCATGGTGCCCGGCGAGGCCGTTATCATCCCAATCTACTACAACCTGCGCCAGATGAACCTAATCGACACCTACTGGGCGATGATCCTGCCCGATATCGCCTTCAGCGTCTCGTTTGGGACGTTGTGGATGCGCGGCTTCTTCTCGACCGTCCCCCGCGAGCTGGTCGATGCGGCGACGGTTGACGGCAGCACGAGCTGGCAGACCTTGTGGCGGATCCTGGTGCCGAACGCGATCCCAGCCGTCCTCACCATGGGCATCCTCTTCTTCATCTGGACCTGGAACGATTTTCTCCTTCCCCTCGTCGTCGTCTCCCGCGACGACCTGCGGACCCTGCCCCTGGGCTTGACCTTCTTCCAGGGCCGCTACAGCAGCGACCTTCCGCTCCTGGCCGCCGGCGCCACCATGGTCGCCCTCCCCACCATCGTCGTCTACGTCCTGATGCAACGCCACTTCATCCGCGGCCTCACCTCCGGCGCGGTGAAGTAGGCGCACGCCGCGGTCGTGGCGAATTCACTATCCGGAACCAGGGGGTCAACGTCCGAGGCAATCACGAGCGGGGGTTACTTGCCCGCTCTGCCCGTGAAGTAGCCAGCTATCCCGCCGACGATGCCGCCGATAAGAACCGTCACGCCGTTTTGCGCCCAGGCTCAAGTATCGGCGTCCTCCGCTTGGGTCGCAATGAAACTCCCGACGACGAGACCGAGCGCAATCATGCACACCACCACGTAGAAGGTGATTTGCTCTTGATGGCGGCGAAGCTCGTTTCGCATGCGCCCTTCGTCGTTCTGATGCCGTAATCGTGTTAGGCTCAATTCATGGCGATTGTCCGCCGCCTGCGCCTTTAGCGCCTGCTCACCAGTAAGGACAATTACCCGAGGCTCGCCGCCCGTGGACTTCCCAGAAAACGAGGACTGTACGTCCTCTGGTGCAGCATCGTCGATCGTGTGGTCGCTCATCGAGCAAGCGCCGGCTGCCAGGTACTTTTCGGAAACGATCCATCTCGAATGCCGTTGACGATGAGTTCGACGATCGCTTCCCCACCGGGACCAAGTCCCCGATAGAGCGCGGAGAGGAAGTCGAGCGTGTTTCCGGCCGGCCCTTCGAAGGACCACTCACTATCGTTGAAATCGCAGCGTTCAACGGTGACCGGCTCGTAGCCGGAAAACACGAGCTTGCAGTCGATAAAGGTGCAACCCAAAAATTGGTTGCCATCAAGCTCGACCGTCTCGTTCTTGAACGACTCATCGTGAAAACGCATAGCGAATGCTCCTCTCCAAGGGTTATTGATCAAAGCCGCCCCAGCGATGGGTATGATCGCACAGGACACCTGCCCGTCCAACCTGATCGAACCCGTGAGTTAAACTCGTTCCCTTGCGAATGCTAGGAGCGGTTACGTCTGACCGAGCCCGCCAGGCGCTCCCGGCCGAATCGCTCCGCCGCGGCGACATCGGTGCCGATATCCGTATCGAGAATCGCGCGGATCACTCGTCCTTCTCCCAAGCATTGACGTGTCTGCTGGCGTCGCGCCGGCTGACCGGGTAGCTCCTCAACTCAATCGCGACGGACCAAACTTACGTTGGGCGGACCACGCAGCGGAAGCCGAGGTGGCTGGTGCCGGTATCGACCGCGTGCGGCATGCGTGCGGCCGGGCGATAGCGTTGGCAATAGTTGGGGGCGCAGAGGTGCGAGCCGCCTTTCAGCACCTGGCGCGGGATGTCAGAGTGGGGGTTGGCCGGATCAGTCGGCGGCTCGCGTCCCGGCGCTCCGCTACAGCAGGGACTGGCGGCGGATCGCGGCGACGTGCATAGGTCCGTTGTCCACTCCCAGACGTTGCCGATCATATCGAACAGGCCGTAGCCATTCGGCGGGAAGGCGCCCACCGGCGAGGTCCGCGCATAGCCGTCCAGCGTGAGGTTGTGGCGGGGGAATCACCCTGCCAGGTATTGGCCAGTTGCCGGCCCTTGGGCGTGAATTCGGCGCCCCAGGCATACTCGGCGCCATCGAGGCCGCCCCGCGCCGCGTATTCCCATTCCGCCTCGGTTGGCAGGTGTTTGCCGGCCCAGGCCGCGTAGGCGGCCACATCCTCGGCGGCGACATGCACCACCGGGTGCCGCTCCCGGCCGTGGAGGGTGCTGCCCGGCCCCTCGGGATGCCGCCAATCGGCGCCGGGGACGAACGCCCACCAATTGAGATGGTTGCGCAAATCGACCGGCCGGACCGGCGGCACGAACAGGCTCGAGCCCGGCACCAATGACTCCGGCGCGGCGCCGGGATAGCGGGCGGCATCCGGCAACCGCTCGGCCACGGTTCGGTAGCCGGTGGCCTTGACGAAGCGGCGGAAGTGGGCGGCGGTGACCGGCGTCGCATCGATCCAGAACCCCGCCACCGTCACCACGCGGGCGGGCGCTTCCTCCGGATAGTGATGGTCCGACCCCATGCGAAAGGCACCGCCCGGAACCCAGACCATGTGCCTGTCCGGCGGCAACGCGGGAGCGGTCGTGGTCATTGATCCGCAACCTCGCTCGCGCCAGGCGACGGCCAAGCCATCATCTCCAGCGCACCGTGAACCCAATAGGGCAAGATAGCATTCATCGCCCGGTCGGGGCCACGAGCACGGCTCGTTTGGCCGCCGCCGCGGGCGTGAAAACTCGTTTGTGGCGATCGCTTCATTTCGGGCCGATTCGATGTATAATCAGATGGTGTACGGACACATGGTCTGGGCGATGTCCTCCGTCCGGTTCGGGCGAGGCCGGCACCGCGGGTTAGCGGACCGCGCCACGCCTCGTCAACCTGGCTCGGCCTTCTGGGCTCCCGCAGGCTCCCCGAGCCGGAATCGATCGCGGATGTCGCTGGATGAGATGCGGCGGCGGGCCGTCACGCGGCGGGCGTCGCGCCGCGCGGGCGTTCGCGTGTTTTTCGGCGGTCCGAGCGGATGATCGCCGGCACGAGTGAGCTAGGGGGACAGCGTGGACATTCTGGCGGGAATCGTGCTCCTGGTCGTCGGCCTGGTCGTCACGTTGGCGGGGTTGCGGGTGTTTCTCTTCGCCCTGCCCATCATCGGCTTCGTGATCGGTTTCTTCATCGGCTCCATCGCTCTGCAATCGCTCTTTGGCGACGGCTTCCTAGCGACGGTCGCCTCCTGGATCCCCGGTGTCATCCTGGGGCTCGTCTTTGCCGCGGTCTCGTATTTCTGGTGGTACGCGGGGGCGCTGATTAGCGCCGGCGCGGTCGGCGCCTCGATCGGGGCCGGCATCGTCCACGCGGTCAGCGGCGCCTCGGACGGCTTCGTCTATTTCCTCCTCGGCGCGGTTGGCTTCGTGGTGTTCTTCGTCGGCGCCCTGTTGCTGAACCTCCCGGTCTACATCGTCATCGTCAACACCGCCCTCGCCGGCTCGCTGGCGGCGATCGCTGGGGCGCTCTTGCTGATTGACCAGGTCGATCGCGGCGAGCTTGGCCGCGGCGCCACGGTGGCCTTCATCCAAGAAGGCTGGATCTGGGTTCTCCTCTGGGTCGCCCTGGCCTCGGTCGGCATCTTCGCCCAGCTCTCGGCCCGCGACAGCGTCGCCCTGCCAGAGGAGCGCTGGTCCCCCGCCACCACGGCCTAACCAGGCCGGTCGCCGGCGGTGGCCCGGTCATGGCTCCAGGGTGGATATTGCTCCATGCACGACTACCCTGGAGCCATGCTGGCGTGAAGCGGCAACGATCTGGCTGATGCCCGGAGTCGACCCCGCGATGCGAATGCTGAGGTGAACGAATGAGCGACCGACCGCTGGTAACTACCGTCCAGGCCACCGTGAGCGCCGCCTTGACGGTCTTCGCCCGGCGCCTGTTGCCGATCTTCCTCCTCATCGTCTTGGCCTATGTCGTCTGGCTGGCGCGGGATGCCCTCGCCCCGTACCTGATGGGGCTGCTCATCATCTACATCCTGCTGCCGGTGGTCCACCGGATCGAAGGCTGGATCCCGGACAAAGGGATGCTGGTCGATCTCGAGCGCCCGGTTGCCGCCTTCATCTCGATTTTCCTGGCCCTGGTCCTCGTCGTCGGCATCTTCGCGATTTTGCTCGATCCGCTGATTACCCAAACCATGGCCCTCGTCAACGAACTCGGCGCCGCCCTCGACGCGGCCAGCACCGATGACCAGGGCCTGCAGCTCCTCTATCAGGAGCGGGTGCCGCTGGAAATCCGAGAATGGATCGAGACGAACATCGAGCGGATCGGCGAATCGATCGTCAGCGGTTCGATGGGGGCGGCCACCTGGTTTCTCACCGTCACCGGTAGCCTGGTCAGCACCATCCTCGCCCTGGTGGCGGTGCCATTGTTCATTATCTTCTACCTGATCGACGAAAAGAGCACGCCGGCCGCGTTGCGCAAGCAGTTGCCGTTAGGCTGGGCCGAAGACATCGTCGCCATCTTCCGCATCACCGACCGCATTCTGGGCTCCTACACTCGAGCGGTCCTGACCCAGACGGCGATCATCGCCACCATCACCGCCATCGGCTACTGGGTGGTCGGCATCGACATGGCGTTGCCGTTGGGCATCATCGCCGGGGCTGGCGCCATCGTCCCGATCGTCGGCTTGTGGTTGTCGCTGTTCCTGACGGTGCCGATCCTGTTCGCCACCCAGGCGGACCATGTGGTCGCCGGGATCGTGGTCTATTTCGCGGTGCAGCTTGTCTCGGGTTGGGTCTTGATGCCGAAAATCCAGGGTAGCTCGGTCGATTTCACGACCACCGGGGTGCTGCTCATCATTGCCATCGCCGGCGCCATCGCCGGCCCCCTCGGCCTCATCTTCGCCCTGCCGATCGCGGCCATCATCCGGGCGACCGCGGTCTACACCTATCACCGGCTCCAGGGCGACAGCCCCGAGGCGGCGATCCGGGAGCTGCGCCTCTTCCAGTCCGCCGCGGACCAGGCGTCCGCTTCGATCCTGCGTGGCGACGATAGCCAACCCCTGCCCGCGGCGACGCCAGCCACGGCGGGCTAGATCGATATTGCCCTCACCACCACCCCCCCTCCCACAATTGGGAGAGGGGGCATTACATCGCGGACAGGGGAGAGGGTTGGGATCAGAGCCGGGGCTGGAGGCGGCCGCTGAAGCGGAACCAGCCGATCTCGCCGGTATCGGTCCGGACAAAATCGGCCAGGAAGGGGATCTCCATCAAGGAAAACCGCACCAGGTCGTCGCCGACGAAGACGATTGGGCCGTCGGTAGCGATTGGCGGGAATCCCGGCCAGTGCGCCTCCCCGACCAGCTCGCCGTTCCGCTGGCTGATGACATACATGCTCCCCGTACCATCGCTGAAGCTCCCGACGTACCCGGCGAGGTCGGCGGGCGGGTCCGCGACCGGCGTCAGTGCCGGCGCGCTTAGGCCGAGGTAGCGCTCCAGCGCCCAGGCGCTGACGATCGCGTTGAGGACCACCCCGGCGGTCGCGTTGGTCAGCAGGCCCAAGGCGAACCGCCGATCCGGCACCAGGACCAGCAGCGCTTCTTGGCCGGAGGTCGATCCCCCGTGCTGGAGGATCAGGGTGTCGTTCACCTCGCGGAGCCACCAGGCAATGCTGACTCCATCGATGACGATGTCGCCGGAGGGTGCGCCCGGTCCACTCCGGGTGCGAAAATCAGTCATCGCGGCGGCGCTCAGCATCGCGGCGCCATCCGCCGCCGTGCCGTCGCCCAGGTGGAATCGGGCATACCCGAGAAGGTCGGTGATGCTGGCGATCTGGCCGCCGCCCGGGGCGATCGCTCGCGGCAGCGCCCACGGCGTGGCGACGATCAAGTCCCCCGCGAATCCGCCGTTCGATCCGGTGTGACCGGAGGCGAAGACCTCGGTCATGATCTGCTCCGGGTAGAGGAAGGTTCGCTCCAACCCCAATGGTTGCAGCACCCGCTGGGTCAGGGCCGCGAGATAGGCCTGACCGGTGACAACCTCGATCAGCCGCCCGGCGACCCCGAAGGCGGCATTGTTGTAGCTGAAATGCTCGCCAAGAGGGGCAATCTGCGGGTTCTCGGCCAGCGCCTCGACGTAGCGCGCGATCGCGTCGTCGCCGGTGCCGGTATCGGTATCGGTATCGGTATCGGTATCGGTGAAGATATCGCCCAGCCAGCCGGCGGTGTGGTTGAGCAATTGGCGAACCGTGACCGCCCCGGCCACCGCTTCATCCGCGACCTGAAACGCGGGCAGATAGGTCCGCACCGGCGCCTTGAGATCGATCCGGCCCTCATCGACCAGGCGCATGATGATCGTGCCGGTGTAGGTCTTGCCGATCGAGCCGATCTGGAACAGGGTGTCGGCATCGACCGGCAACGGATGGTCGATATTGGTGATGCCGAAGCCGGCGGTGTACGCCTTGTCGCCGGCGATGACGCCCACGGCGACGCCCGGCACCTCCAGGGTGGTCATCCACTCCTCGATCATGGCGTCCAGCTCACCGGTGAGGGCGTCGAATTCACCGCCGTCGCCCGGGGTTGAGGTTTGGGCCGCCGCGATCGGGTCCAATGGCGAGCGCGCCAGCGCCAGCGTTGCGCTGGCGGCGAGCGAGGCGGTCATCACCTGTCGTCGGGTTAGGCGCCGCCCCCGCATCTGGTCGTGGCGACTGGCGATCAAGTCGTCATGCGCCGGGGCGTCGAATCGAAGGCTGGTCGTAGGGAGTGTCACGAGAAATTCCTCATGGTCTGGCCTCACTGGCCCGCTGCTTCACACTGGATCCACTGTAGTGGTCGCGGCGCGGCGGGCATAGTGTCGTGCGGCAGGTCGTGGGCGGTGACTTTCGTCATGCCGCGACCCGTGGCTTGACCGATCAGGGGCGCGTCCCGATCGGTCCACGGGAGCATGAAATTGGGGGATCGGCGGCAGGACGAACCGGGGCGGCCGTTAGCTGGCGCTGTTGATTTCCGCCAGGCGGGCGCCATGCTCGCGGTGGAAGACGTCCTGTTTGAGGACGCAGAGGAAGGGCAGGTTGCGGTAGCGCTCCTGGTAGTCGAGGCCGTAGCCGACGACGTAGGCATTGGGGATGGTGAAGCCGGTGTACTTCACCGGCGCCTCGATCAGGCGGCGCTCCCGCTTGTCGAAGAGGACGCACATCTCCAGGCTGGCCGGCTGCCGCTGCCAGAGCTTAGTGATGACGAAGTCGAGGGTGAGACCGGTATTGACAATGTCTTCCAGCAAGAGGACGTGCTGGCCGCTCAGGTCGATGTCGGCGTCACGGCTAAAGCGCACTTCGGCCTCGTCGTCCACCCCGGGACCCGGGTGCTGGAGCGCGGCAACCGACAGGTAATCGATCGCCACCGGGCGGGTGATGGCGCGGGCCAGGTCGGCCAGGAAGAACGTGACCCCCTTGAGCAAGCCGACGAGGAGGATCGACCGCCCGGCGTAGTCGGCGGAGATTTCGGCGCCGAGGGCGGCGACGCGCTCCGCGATCTCGGCCGGGCTGTAGAGGATGCGCTCGATGTCGCTCTCCGGCAGCGACGTGATCTCGACCGCGCCGTAGCCGAACCGGGCCAGCAGCTCGTAATAGTCACGCCGGGTCAGCAAGACGATGTTGATCTCGGGATAGACCTCGCGGATGCGCCGCAGCTTGCGATGCTTCCGCTGGATCAGGCTCTGCTTCATCGTCGTCAGCTCAACGTAGAGGTCTTGCTCCGGCAAGTAGAAATCGGGGGTGAACATCTCGGTCACCCGGTCGCCGTCCCAGCCGAGGGGAAAGGAGGTCGGTTCGTACTGCCAGGCGACGCGATAGAAATCGAGCAGGCGGGCGAACTCCACCTCCGCCGGATGGGCAAACGACACCCGGCCAAAGTTGACCGGGGCCATCTCGCGGGGTGCCTCGAGCCGGCCGGGCGCCGATCGCCCCGGAAGGGCACCCGGCCCCGGCGGCTGAATCGGCGTCACCTCCAGGTCGAGCCCGGCGGTGATCACGTCCGTGGTCAGCAGGTCATGCGCCATCGGCTCCCCCTCAAACCCCATACCGGGCCCGCGCCTTCTTGGTGACGCTGATCGTCTCCGGCGTCTCGTCGGTGGCGGGTTTGCGGGCGATGAAGCCCCGGCGTTGCTGTTCGGCGAGCCACGCCTCATCCAGGCCGTGCCTGGCGGCGAGGGCCACGGCCTCGGGGGCGGACCGGCTCGGCTCCGGGTGGACCGCCTCGGCGTAGAACGCCTGCCGGTTCGCTTCGGCCGGGGTTCGCGGGTCGAGTTGCAAGCGGGCGAGCGGAGCATCCTCCACGAGCGCGTCGACCAGCGCTTTGACGTCGTTCTTGGTGACGCCGCTGTAGATGACATTGTCGGGATAGACCACGATGTTGGGGCCGATATCGCAGAGGTCGATGGTGCCGCAGGTGTTGACGAAGATGCTGTCGTCCAGGCCCCGTTTCAGCACCTCGCGCCGGAGCTGCATGGCGACGTCGTTCGCCCCCTTCTGGGTGCAGTGGGAAGCGTTGCAGACCAGGACGTGCTTCGTGGTCCAATACATGAGGCGTTCCCCACGCGATCCGGGGGCCACGGGCAACGGCTGCCGGACTGGGATCGTCACCCGTCTCGCCGCGGCCGAGTCAGCCAGCGAGACCGGCCCTGGCTTGCTCCCATTATGCTCCTATCCGACCGAATTTGCGAATCGAAACCGAACTAAGCCGCCAATGTACCTCCGCCGGAAGGGTCTAGACGACGCCGGGATGGTTGACTTTGTGACAAATATTGCGCGTCGCTTAATTTTCCGTCGTTCGCACCATCGGCCGTGGCGCGCCAGCGGGAGTCAGCTACACTGCCGTGAGGGGCCACGCTAGGCACTTCTCGTTCGCCCCCGGGACCAGAAATACCTGCTCGCGGGGCTAGAGCATACGTGCTCCAAAGAGGGCTCAATGGGTATCGAGCAGACATCCTCGCCGCCTGACATCGCGCCGGCCAAGGGCGGGGTCGTGAGTGCCAGACAGGCAGCGGCCTTCCTCGCCGCCCGTTTCGGTCCCGACATCAGGGACGTGACCAGAGTCGGACAAGGTGAGTGGTCGGTGGCCTACGCCTTCCGGGGCGACGGCGCCGAGCGCGTCATCCGATTCGGTGCCCACCAGGAGGATTTCGCCAAGGACCGCGTGGCGGCCCGCCACGGTTCGCCCGATCTCCCGATCCCGGCCATCATCGAGACCGGCGACGCCTTCGACGGGTTTTACGCCATCTCCGAGCGGGCGTTCGGCGGCTACCTCGATGACCTCGATGCCGCGTCGATGCGGACGCTGCTGCCACGCCTCTTCGCCGCGCTCGACGCGGCCCGGCGGGTCGATCTCTCGGCAACCACCGGGTATGGGATGTGGGGAAGCGACGGCGTCGCCCCGTATGCAAGCTGGCGGGCGGCGCTCCTCGACGTGGCGAACGACCGGCCCACGGACCGGACGCACGGCTGGCGAGGGCGCTTGCTGGCCTCGCCGACGGGAGCCGGACCGTTCGACGAAGCGCTCGGCCACCTCCCCGCCCTCTTGGATGCCTGTCCCGAGGAGCGCCACCTCATCCACGGCGACCTGCTCAATCGCAACGTCCTCGTCGCGGCCGGTCGCCTCACCGCCGTCATCGATTGGGGCTGCGCGATGGCCGGCGACTTCCTCTACGACCTCGCCTGGCTCCTCTACTGGCAGCCGTGGTACCCCGCCTGGCGAGCAATTGATATCCGAGGCGCGGCGGAGCGTCACTACGCGGCGATCGGCCTCGACGTGCCCCACCTCGAGGAACGGCTCCGCTGCTACCAGGTGCATATCGGGCTGGCGGCGCAAGCTTACAACGCGTTCAAGGGCGAGGAGCGCTGGGCCGCGCTCGACGCAACGGCGCGGCGCACCCTCGCGGTGTCCCGGCCCAGCCGGTGACTCGCGGCCGCCACCAGTGTGCGCCTGTCGTTTGCCGCCATCGCCAAGGCTCGGTCATTGCGTACCGTAGGCCGCGAGGAAGACGCGCACGCCGTCCGCGGCATGCCGGCGAAGCTCTGCCGGCGATGGAATCGCGTCGTCTCCCAACAGCATGGCCCGATTGAGCGGGTCGGACATGATCAGCCAATTGAAGTGGGACGCCGCAACCAGCGGATCATCGATCGCGAGCAGCCCGCGCTCAGCGAGACACTCGAACACCGTCGCGAGCATGGTCAACGCCCGCATGGGGCCGAATTCGTAGAGAACCGCCGCCAATTCCGGGAAGCGGCTAACCTCCCCGATGACCAACCGACGCAACTGCATTAGGCGCGGCGTCAGCACCACCGTGAGCTGCGTATACGCGTCGCTCTGGAGGTAGTCAGCGAGATCCGCACGATCGTTGAGCAGCGGCAATTCGTTGTGGACCCGGTCGCCGGCCTCGCTCGTCATGCCGGACACGATCTCGATGAACAGCGCTTCTTTGCTCGCGAACTGCTTGTAGACCGTCTGTTTCGACACCGAGGCTAGGGCGGCGATCTCGTCCATGTTGGCGCCGAGATACCCGCTCTTCAGAAAAACGTCCGTGGCGGCGTCGACGATCGCCCGGCGCTTGCGGGCGGAACGGTTTGCCCCATCGAGCCCGGCCGGATTGCTTGCTGACACCAATGTCGTCATCGTCATCACTCCACGAGTCGATCCCCCACTTGACAAGATGGTACTAGACAGTCTAGTATGATGCAACCATAGTACTGGACAGTCCAGTACAATACTTTCGAGGCTCAAATTCGGAGACATGGCCATGACCCACCGCACCACCTCCGGCACGCTGCGCGTGCCGAGGGCGACAATCTACTACGAGGTTCGCGGCGCCGGCCCCGTCCTGCTCATCATCCCCGGCGGCCCGCAGGATGCCGGCGTGTTCACCGACCTGGCGCAACGGCTCGCCGACCGCTTCACCGTCGTCGCCTATGACCCCCGCGGCAACTCGCGCAGCATCGTCGACGGTGCGCCCGCGGACCAGCGGCTCGATGTCCATGGCGACGACGCCGCGCGACTGATCGAAGCCCTCGGCGGTGGACCGGCGGACGTGTTCGGGACCAGCGGCGGCGCCCAGATCGGGCTCAACCTGGCGGCTCGCCATCCGGAGCGGGTGCGAACGCTGGTGGCGCACGAGCCCCCGGCCATCATGCTGCTGGATGACCCCGCGGCGGCGCTGGCCGCCGACCAGGAGATCTACGACACCTACCGGCGCGAGGGTGTCGACGCCGCGATGGCCGCGTTTATGGCAATGACCGGCCTGGCGGACGAGCCGGAGTCGGCTGACGCTCCGCCCGAATTCGCCCCCACCCCCGAGGACGCCGCGACGTTTGCCCGGGTCAGCGGAAATTTCGAGTACTGGCTCGCGCATGGCATCATGCCGCTCTCCCGCTACCGTCCCGACATCGACGCCTTGGGCGCCGGGCAACCACGGGTCGTGGTCGGCATCGGCGAACAATCCACCGGGCACCTCATCCACGACGTCGGGCTGGCGGTGGCCGCGAAGCTCGGAACCGATCCGGTCGTATTCCCCGGTGACCACTTCGGCTTTGGTTCGCATGCCGATACCTTCGCCGAGACCTTGCACCGAGTGTTGACCGGCGAATGAAGGGTTGTTCGCGAGCACATGGCCTTTACTCGGGGGGTGGCGAACGTCAGTCCCGTCGATCAGAAGGAGCATCCGACATGGCAGCGAAGCACGCTCAACAGGTCGAGATCGAAAACGTCACATCGCCGGGGCGCATCACCCGCGTCGATGCCGACAAGTACGAAGCGATGAAACGAGCCTTCCTCACGGTTCTGCCGGCGACATCGCCAGGACTGACCGCGGCGGAGCTGCTGGCAGGCGTGCTCGCCCATCTCCCCGAAGAGTTGTTTCCCCAAGGCGCCAAGGCGGGCTGGTGGATGAAAGGGGTCCAACTCGACCTGGAGGCGAAAGGAATCGTTGCCCGAGCAGACACCAAGCCCCTCCGCTGGCACAAGCGATGACGTGCCTCCATCGGGCCGGCCCCGCGGGTGACGAACCGGGTGCATTGCTCTGCCTCGATGCCGTACGCGCAACAGGGTCCGGCAAACAGCTCGCAATGGACAGGGTGTTACCGCGTCGCGACGGTTAGGCGACGGAATAGACAACTTCGACGCCGGCCGGGTTGGCGGGGTGAATATCGAGGGTGAACCGGAATCCGAGGCGAGCTGAAAGCAGCCGAAGGATCCCCACCTCAGGATCGTTCTCGCCGTCTTCAACGGTTCCGACCGTCTCGGCAGCAACCCCAAGGCGGTCGGCGAGCTGCTCGATGTCCAGGTCGTGCGCGATGCGATACCGGATCACCGCATGGGCGACCTCGCGCCCAAACGCGCCGCGCTCCCACTCGTCACGAAACGCGGAGTTGTCCTGCATATGGCGCTCGATGAGATCCTCCGCGGTGATGCTCATCGCGGCAAGCCGGTCGGTCATGGTTCATGCTTCAACGCGTTGATTCGATCCTGAGCGGCGGCAATCGCGCGCTGGAACCCACGCGGGTCGTGCCGCGCTTCCGGCCCCACGGCGGCCACGATGATGTGCTCCTCGCCGATCCGCTGGTACAACGCTCGCCACGGTGAGCGGCCGCGACGGGCGCGCAACTCGCGAAGGGACGTGCCTTTGATCTGGCTGCTATGGGGCAAGCCTAGCGCCTCGCCGAACTCCCGACGTTTGACGACCGCGTTTTCCATCGCCGCCCGCTCCGGACCAGGAAGCGCCGCGATCTCCGTTGCGGCCTCGTTTAGCTAGCACACGCACCCGCGCCATGCCACCATCATACCCCGAGCGCTGCCGGCGCGGACTCATCTCGTCAGTCATCATTGTTCAGGGCTCACCAATGCCGCAACCACTGATGGGTTTCCTGGACGAGCAACTTTTCGCCCTCCTTGACACATTTCTTACCCATGAGTACAATTGTTTGCAGAGGCTAGGTACTGCGTAGCGGTCCCCGGCCTTATTCTTTTACTCTCCCCGCTTCATCGGGGCAGGACAACCAAGCCGGCGCCATGGTAGCTACCGCCCCGACGCCGAAACTTCTCCTCAATCACGGTCCAATCCTCTTTCGTCGGCTTCCCCAGCACAAATCGTCCAATCGGTGAGACTACCAGATCGGCCAACTGGAGCCCCGCGACATTTGCTTCCTTGGACCGGGTGTGGAGGTTGGTGAGCCGCGAGTTAATTGTCTTCGCCGGGACATAGCCTGTGCCTTGCACCTTGAGGTTTAGCCAGGCGATGTCGAGTTGACGATCGAGGACCGGACTCCGCTTCTCCGCATAGATCACGCCGCCGTCCGGGACATCGCCAATCTCGAAGCAGAACCGTTCAACGAGGATATCGAGGCTCAACATGTAGGGATCAACCGCGGCCATGCCATATCGCGCCAAGTGAGCGTCATTCTTGATGGCGCAAGCCACGACCTTGTAGTCCAGCTCATGCATGAGCGTATTCAACGCGACATAGAATCGCTGGCGAAAAGCTGGCTCCTTGATTCGTTCAAATCCGTTCTTGTTGCGCACGATGTCGGCGGTGTGGAGACAAATGTCGTCGCGCTCAAAGAGGTCACGCTTGAATAGTCTGAGCCGCGACTCGATCACGGTTTCAGCGTAGTCGAGATCCGCGATGACTCCACTCAGGACGAAGACCGGGTATTGCTCATCCATGGTCGTCAATCCGTGGTTACCGGACTCGTCGAGAAACATTGCCTTCAAGCGCGGAATCCTCACAGATTAGCGGAGTCACGACTCGATTGTGAACGTACACACGGTAGCACGAATCTGGATGATCTTGTTTCCCCGTGCCCGTGGGAAAAATCCACCGATACAGTTGCTATGAATTCGTTTGTACTTAACATAGATCGGCCAGTTTTCCCGAATCACCCGTACTGGTACTGGATGCCGAAGCCGCCGCGGGGGTAGGTCCACTCAATGTTCCGATAGATGTGGCAGACGATGCGGCAGGTGCCGCACTCGACGCAGCCCTCGTAGGAGAAGATCACGGTGCCGTCATCGGCCGGGGTGTAGCAGTTGGCGGGGCAACAGGTGATGCACTGCTGCTTCTCGCATTGCAGGCAGATATCATGGTCGATGATCCGGATGTGAGCCCGGCTAGGATCAACATTGAAGGTGTTGAGCGCCAGCTTGCGTTCGATCGCGGCCGGATCGAGAATCCGGGCCCGTCCGTCTCGTTCAACGATCAAGCTCATCGGCGGCAATCCTCGTTCGGCGAGCCGAAACCGGCAGGTTAGGCGGAGCCCGGCAGGTCGGCTTGGCGGCGGACCGGCGGCATCGCGGCTGGCTCCGATCCGAACTGGCCGTCCTCGCCTCCGGCCGCTTCGTCCTCGTCCGGCCAGGCGGCGCGGCGCCGGTGGCCGCGGACGATGACGATCGCGCCGGCCGCCAGGGCCAGCAGGGCGACGAAGCCCATCAGCACGGTGCCGGAGGCGAGCGCCAGCACCTCGTCCAGCCCGCCGCGGCCGGAGCCGCCGAATGGTTGGTCATTCCCGGTCAGACCGCCGCCGGTACCGTCGGCCGCCGCGATGCTCTGTCGCCACTGCTCGTCCAGCTCGTCGATGGTGACGCCCAGGGTCATCTCGACCGCCTCGTCGTAGGAGACGCCGTCGCGGAAGACCGCGATCAGGCGGGCGATCGCATCATCGCCGTAGGTGGCGGCGATGAAGGTGACGATGCTCTCGCTCTGAGCGTAGCCGAGCAGGGCGCCCTCGGCGTCGTAGGGGAACTGGCTGTTGAGGACCGGGATCGGCTCCAGCACGCCGTTGGCGGCGGCGTTCTGAACCAACAACGGGAAATTCTCGGCCCCATTTTCCTGGGCGATCACGGCGAGCCCTTCGTCCAGCCAGACCGGAGGGCCGTTGAAGGGGTTCTCGGTCGCCTGGTGCAGCACCTGATGGCTGACCTCGTGTGGCACGATCCGACCGACTTCGGCGAGGTTGCCGGGCGGCAACACGCTGATGATCAGCCCGAGCTGGGGATAGGCGGCGCCGGCGATCCAGGATTCGCTGTTCGGGGCCAAGGCGCCGACGAAATCATCGCCCGAACTGTAGGCCCAGAGCCGGATCGGCTGGTTCATCTCGGCGCTGTAGTCCGCGCTCAGCAGGTCGATCGTTCGCTCCGCCGCATCGAGGATCGCTTGGTTGAAGGCAGGATCGCCATTGTAGGCATAGACGGTCACCCGGTTGCCGGTGAGCGGCTCCCAGGCGAAGCGGTCGTCGGCCCAGAGCACGACCCGCTCCGCCGTCTCCACGATCTCCCCGGCGGCGTCTTCCAGACGCCAGAAATAGACGAGGTCAACCCCCGGCGGCATCCGGCCCCCCCGGAAATCGGCCTCGTAGCTAAGGGAGACCTCGGTACCGGGCACAAGGTCGACGGTGCCGAGACGGAGTGTTTCCATGCTCGCCGGCCGGAAATAGAGCTCGGCCGCGACGATCGGCTCGTCACCGGCGGCGGTCAGGGAGAAGGTGACGCCGTTCGGGAAATCGGCCACCGCCTCCTCGCTGGTCACGACGATCGCATCGGTCATCGTAGCCTGGGCCAGGACACCGACGGGCAATCCGCCGACAAAGAGGGCGCAGATCAAGGCGAGCATCGCCGCGACCGAGCGGAACTGCTTGAATCTCACGCATCACCATCCTGTCCCAACTGCTGGTGCAAGTAGGCGTCGATAAAGGGGTCGATCTCGCCATCGAGGACCGCCTGCACGTCGCCAACGCTGAGATTGGTCCGGTGATCGGTCACCTGGGTGTAGGGCTGAAGCACATAGGAGCGGATCCGGTTGCCGAAGCCGGCGGCCGTGTGCTCGCCTTTGATCCGGGTCCGCTCCTGCTCTTCCTCCCGCATCCGCCGTTCCAGCAGCCGCGCCCGAAGGATCTTCATCGCCGACTCGCGGTTCTGCATCTGGCTGCGCTCGTTCTGGCAGGTGACCACGATCCCGGTCGGCAGGTGGGTCAGCCGCACGGCGGAGCTGGTCTTGTTGACGTGCTGGCCGCCGGCGCCGGAGGCCCGATAGGTATCCATCCGCACCTCGTCGTCGTTGATCGCGATATCGTGGTCGCCATCCAGTTCCGGCAGCACTTCGACCAGGGCGAAGGCGGTGTGGCGGCGGTGGGCCGAGTCGAAGGGAGACAGCCGGACCAGCCGGTGCGACCCCGCTTCCGCTTTGGCGTAGCCATAGGCGCGGCTGCCGCGAATTTCGACCGTGGCGTTCTTGATCCCCGCTTCCTCGCCGTCAGTGGTGTCCAGCACCTCGGCCTTCATCCCGCGCCGCTCGGCCCAGCGGACATACATCCGGGTCAGCATCGAGGCCCAATCCTGGGCGTCGATGCCGCCTTCGCCGGAATGGACCACCATGATCGCGTTCGAGCCGTCATACGGACCGCCCAGGGTGCTGGCCAGCTCCAGGGCATCGACATCCTTCCGCAAAGGCTCGGTGGCAGCCGCGACCTCTTGGGCCAGGTCGGCATCGCCACCGGCCAGCGCCGCCAAATCCGCCAGCTCGGCGGCCGCATCGGTCAGCCGCCGCCAATCGCCGGTCTGGCCCCGGAGGTCGCCCAAGCGTCGCATGACATCCTGTGCCACCCGGCTATCGTCCCAGAAACCGGGCTCAATGTTCTGCCGTTCGAGCTCGGCGATCTCGCCCTCTACCGTCGCGAGGTCAAAGACGCACCCCGAGCCGGTCGAGGCGCTGGCGGATCGTATCGAGGGCGCGGGTGGTGTCATCGGTCATCAGCGGTCATGGTCTCCATTCGTGTCGTCGCGGCCATCGCCGTCACGCGGCCGCGTGACGGATACTGATAAGTATAGTGCGTCGCCGTGGTCATGAGCGGCCGACCGGGCGATGGCGAGCGGACGAGCGGTCCGCTGACCGAACAACCGAGCAGTTGAAAAATCGGCCTGGCGGCTGACCTCCAGGGGCGCGGCGACATGTCCCCGCGAATGCATGGTTACATGATACGGGTAAATTTGAACTCCGGATGCGCTCCCGCCCACAACTCTTTCTCATACGCTTCGAGCTCATCTTCATCCACGGGCGAAAAGTCCAAGTATCCCGGATCCTCGGCGTTGATGTCGGCCTGGATTGAGCCGTCCAGGTGCGGCGCTTCGCTCACTTGGTCGGCGTCGGCGAGGTGCTGCCCGAATGCCCCATTGATGGTCTTCGGAAGCTGCATATCCTCGTAGCTGATCCACCGGAAGGCGTCGGCATAGACCGCCGGCATGTTCGGGAGGGCGTCGTGAACCCCTTTCACATACCGGATGTCTCCCACGTCTTCGAGCGATGCGGATGCCACGGTCACTCGGCCGTCACCTTCGCGGTTTGGATCTTGGGCGTTTCGCCCCGTATCTGGGAACAAGCTGTCCCATCCTCCCGCGAGCCCGCTCTTATTTGATATCGAGAACAGGCACTTTTGACCAACCCCCACGATCACCGCGATCCGGTTGCGTTGGGCTCTTGTCAGTTTGGAGTGGGCTTGTCTCAGACCTTGATGGATGTCTCTCGCGTGGTCGAGTATTTGTTGCAGGTCGGCTTCTTCACTCGCGGCTAGATTCAATCCCCATTGAGACGCGCCATAAAGGTCAAAATCGGCGCAAGGATGTGGGCTCGTGTTCCGTTCGCCCCGAGTGCCGGGATAAACTCCGGCGGGTGCGGGCAGCATGGACAACGGTCCCCACAGCGACCGAAACACCGTCGGATTGATGAACTTCCCCAAGGCCCACAATTGCAACGAACCTCCGAGATGGTTCTTCAAGTATCCGGCAACGACCGGCGATCCATAATGGGGCGCACCGATGAACACGAGGCGGCCAAGCATCGGCCAGAGCTCGCCGCCATGGTTCATGAGCGCGGTCCGCACCACCAAACCGCCCATACTGTGCGCTATGACGTTGACTGGTTGATGCGTGTTCGCCTGGAACAGCGACCGGACCTTTTCAAGAAAGCGCTTGCCGCTGATCTGGAGCGACTTACGCCAATCATAAAAGAACACGTCGTACCCGATCGTCGGGTGCTTCAGGGCCGCCGTCAGAATGGGCGTGTAGTGCATATCGATCTGGATCGGGATGACCTCATGGCTCGGATCGAAATCTTGGGCTCCGGCCTGATCCAATCGGAGGTCGTTCAATCGCCCGAGGTTGCGTCCAATATCGATCCACCAGAGACCCCCGAGCGTGCGACTCGACAACAGGCTCCCCATCACTCCGGGGACAAACAGCAGATCCGGGAGCACGCCATGCGCGAGGTGCCGGCTGTCTAGCGTCGTGACCGCGGCGGAGGCAAGGGTGAGCATCTCATCGAAGGCTGGCTGGCCGAGGTATGCCACCAGCTCAGCCCGATGCTCGGCTTCCAACACAAGGCGGGCGCGTTGTTCGACCGATGACATCCGAAATCGCGTGCCAAAGTCCTCGGACATCGCGTCACGCTCCCTGCTCGATGCTCATCGCGCTAATCTCCTCCGAAGTCGCCAAGTAGAGATCGTATTGGTTGATAAGGGTGTAAAAGAGTCCGCCGATGTTGTTGTATTCGGTCCACAAGAAGAGTTTTGTCTGTGCAAGCGCTTCACCTGCCGGGATCGGATCGTCGGAGAGGTTTCGGTAGAAGAACTCAAAAAAGACGTGGGCGAGGCGGCTGCCGAGCTGGATCGGAACCAGCGTTTCCGTCCCGATGATCGCCGAGCACTCCCGGCGCAGGAACGAGTCGGTCAAGGCGCTGGCGAACGTTGGGTTGCCCGCAACCGTGGTGCAGGCGTTGGCGAACACCAGCGGCCCGTTGCCGAAGCGGCCGTGTCCCAGCTCGGGAAGTCGGATGCTGGATGCAATTGGGTCATCGGATTTCGCGAAGTGGAGGACCGGCTGACTGACGGAGTTCTCCTTGGTCTGGCAGTAGAAATAGATCACCCACACGGGATCTGGCGACGGTGTCTTTAGCTGCTGACGGATGGCTTGGATCGCCGTTGCGCCCACGGGCGTAGCGGGATGAAGACCAATCCGTTCAGCCGGTGGGGCCTTGAACCCACGAAGACTGGTCCGCTGCCATGCCGACTCCCTGGCGATTTCGTCATCATCATCGCCCCAGTACAGCAAGTGAGTCTGGTGAGTCTCAGCCGGCCCACCCAGGTCGAGGCGGCCATCTTGGCGCGGCGCGATCATGAAACCCAGCCGGAACCTGAGGCCAAAGAAGTACATGGGATCGACCGCTGCCTCATCGGTGAGCGGCTGACAGTACATCAGGCCCCAAGGTATGGTTTGGGAAGGAGGGCTCTGCCAGGTAAGCTCGATCCGAAATCCAGCGGGTAACTGGTCGATGCGGGAACGGCGCCGCGTTGACCTTGGAAACACCGTGTCATACAGAGCGTAGCCCCAGTACGCCAAGTCTCGAAGCGCGTTGGACGAACGTACCTCTTCCCATGCTTGCTGGTGCGTCTTGTCTGCCGAACCGCTGAGACGTTCCCAGTCCTCGGGCGGTTGATAGGTTCGAAGCCGGTCAAGCAAATCGCCGGGATCGATGTTGTTGAAGTACCCGGTGCTCGATCCAAACTCGTCGCGCAGATCGTTCAACGCATCGCGAACTGAATGCATGTTGGCGGTGAGCGCGTCCCCCGCTGGCAAGCCGGGTTCCGAGAACGCAACCATCGAAATCTCGTCAGGATCAGCGCGGTCCTCGCCAACCACGGTGACCCCCATCGGGGTGAGCTCGATGTTCAGTCTGCCCGGCGGGTTGGCCCAAGGAAGATCCGGCCTCTTGCCCAGATGACGTTCGGGCCGAAACGTAACCTCGTCTTTGATTCTCGCGGCTGGCTGCGGCGTCGGTGGTGCCGCCGTCTCTGGTTTCGCGACCCTCAAATTCACGACAAAATGCCGGTACAGCTCGTTGCGAGCATAGATACTGATGGATAGCGAGGCACCGTTAATCACCCTCGGCGTGATTGCCAGGTTGACCACGGGGCTTTCGCCCAAGCGCGGCACGAACATCGTGAACGCCGCGCTGTTGACGATCGACCGTTGCTGCTTGGATACGGTGACCGCGACTTCGGGCGATCGGGCGCTCAACGTGACGGTACGTGATGTCACCACCCAAAGGGTCGGTAGCCCCCCTTCTGGGACATCGGAATCAGGAACGTCTACCTTCTGCCCTGCCAAGAGCGAGCCCGTGACCGGCGCCCCGATCTTTAGAGAAAGGGTGTATCGCTTGCCCTGAACCAGCGGCAGATGACTCCCGGTGCCATGTTCCGCGATCCACGCGGATATTTCTCGAGGCGGTTGCCCACTCGCCGTCGAACCCCGCGTGGGAATGGGAGGCGCCGAAGGTGGCGCTCCAGGCTTCGTTGGTTGAGGCCGTCCACGCCGGGATGCTTGACGCGGGATGGGGATGGCTGAAGGTGGCGCTCCAGGCTTCGTTGGTTGAGGCGCTCGACGGGGAGTTGGGAGACTGGGCTGACCATTTGGGGGTCTATTCTGCCGATTGTGAACAACATAGGAGATGCCTCCTATCACCACTACCACGATCAGGCCAGGGATAAGCAGCTCTTTTGGAAGAACACGGAGGATGTCATCTGAATTTCGCGTGACGACGACGACATCGTCGATCTGGGCGCCTCGGGGGAATGGGGGAACCATCAACCTCTGCAGGAGCTCTTGGATCGAGAACGGGAAGCTCCTGGGGAGGTGATCAATCATCTGATCCATGAGTCGCCGCCCCTTGCCGTAGCGCTTGGTGCCAGGCGTTGCTTGTCATAAGTACCTTAGGATAGTCTGATGACTATCGCATCCCTCTATCCACCTGGCAAGTCGTTGGAGACCACACGGTCGCTCCGTGGCCAACCGAGCGGTTTTCGGTTCAGGATATCCAGCGCGAGCGGGATCAAGCCGCGGCCGGCCGATGCGCGACACCACGCTGCAAACGCCCGCCGCTCACGACACGGTTGCCTCCGCCATCCACGGCATCCGGGATGCCGACGAGCGTTGCGCTCGCTTGGATTGCCCCGTCCACGAGGGGCCTTTGGCGTATGCGCGAACCGCCTACCGTCTCCCGATCGGCCGCTCCGTGCTCGCCGGAGTGGCGCCGGATACCGTGGAGGGAGGGGTCAGGCGAGCCATCACCGAAGCGCTCTGGCGCGTATTCGCTTCAATCGCGAGCAGGACGCCGATCAACTCGGCCGAGACCCAAAGCCCGAACGCGTAGATGGCGGCGATGAGGAAGGTCCCGAACGTGGCTATGGCGCCGAGCTGGTTGTCAGCACCAAGCCCGACGAGACCAATCAGGATCCCCACGACGAGCACGAGCACGGCGAGAATTTTGAGCACTACGCTGATTCCCCTGAGTACCGGAAACCTATCCATGTTTCCCCTCCCTTTCGTTGTTGACCATACCCCGCACCGCTGACCACGAACGACCGGCGTCGCCATTTGTGATGCCATGGTCAGGACACGATACGCGATGTTGGGAGCCGCCGCGGGGTCGCCTATTGACACCATTGCTAGACGCCGGGCGCGGTCGAAGCATCCCGGTTCCCGAGACGCCACATGGTCCGGCAAAGATGCGATCATGCCCCCTGCACCCGGAACGGCCGGGGCGGGGACGTGGAGCATCTGATGTCGACGCTGCTGCCGGCGCTGCGGAACCAGGCGCTGCTCGTACTGATGATGGCGCACTTTACCAACGACCTGTTTGGCGGCATCTTGCCGATGTACCTGCCGGTGATGAAGGATCGGTTCGAGCTCTCGAACGCGGCGATCGGCTTCGCCATCCTGGCCTACTCCGGGATGTCGTCGTTGTCGCAACCGCTGTTCGGCTACTTCTCGGACCGGCAGGGGCGGCGCTGGTATCTGGCCGCCACCCTCGTCTGGAGCGCCGGCTTCATCGCGATGTATGGTTTTGCCCCGAGCTATCCGGTCTTCTTGCTGCTGGCGGGGCTGGCCGGCATCGGCTCCGGCGCCTTTCACCCGATCGGGGCCTCGACCGTGGCCCAGGTCACCGACGAGCGGCACCGCAACGGCTCGATGTCGCTCTACACCGTCGGCGGCACCATCGGCTGGGGGATCGGCCCCCTGGTCGCGGTCGCCCTGCTCGGCGGGTTTGGCGCCGCCGGCTCGGTCTTCCTGATCATTCCCGGCCTGATGATCGCGATCCTGCTCTACCAGCGGATGGGGATGGTGGAACGGCTGCGTCAGGCGCGGGCCACGCTCGGCGCCGCCGTCAGCGGTGAACGGGCGAATTGGGGGCTGCTGGCGCGGATCGTGGCGGTGACGATGCTGCGCTCCTGGACCTTCCTCTCGGTGCTTCAGTTCCTGCCGATCTGGTACGACGAATTGGGGTACGGCGCGGGCTTCTATGGACCGCTGGTGACGCTCATCATCCTGGCCGGCTCGGCCGGCACCCTGCTCGGCGGCATCTTCGCCGACCGGATCGGTCCTCGCCGGGTCGTGGTCGGCTCGCTGGCCCTGGCCATCCCGGCCCTGATGCTCTTCCTCGGCCTGCCGGGTCCGCTGGCCTTTGTCACCGGGTTGCTGTTTGGCGCGTTGGCCGATGCCAGCCTCTCGGTGACGCTGGTGATGGCGCAACGGCTGGTGCCGGGCCGGATCGGGATCGCCTCGGGCGTCATCCTCGGTCTCGGCTTCGTCACCGGCGGCATCGGGGTGCCGATCACGGGGCGGCTGGCGGACGCGGTCGGGATTCAGACGGCGCTGATGTCGCTCGGGGTCGTCGGCGCCCTCGCCGTCCTCCTGGCCCTGACCTTGCCCTCGGATCAGCCGAAGCCGGCACCGGCGCTGCTGCCGGCGCCTAGGTAGCGACGCCGTGCGCGCCGGCTGGCCCCTCGTCCTCCTTTTGCTCACCCAAGTTGGACTGGCCGTGACCGGGCTGGCGATCTGGGCCTGGCTGCCGGCGGTGCCGGCCCCGTCGCCGATCCGGCCGGCCACGGTCGAGGCCTGGCCGGCCTCGTTGGAAAGCGCCTCGCCGATCGCGGCGGCCGAGGCGGCGGCCTGGCTGCCCGAGGCGCGATTGTTGCACGCCTCGTTGCAGATCGACTGGCCGTGGCAGGCGCCGCCGGCCGGCGAGACGGAGCCGCTAGCGGCGACGGGGTGGGTCGGTTACGTCTTTGCCGCCCCCTGGACCGGTCCGGCCGAGCCCGCGGGCGGCGCCACCCTCTCGGTGCTGGTCGAGCGACTCTCGAGCGAGGTGGTCTTTCAGTCGACGACCGCCTGGGCAACCATGCCGGCCCTGCCCCCGGTTCCCACCGAGCCCGCGGTGACCTCGCTCCAGGCCGTGATGGCGGCCGAGGCCGCGGCCGGCGCCGAGTTTCGCCACGCCTGCCCCGTCCATCGTCACCTGACCCGTGTCTCGCTGGTCAGCTCTCCAACTGAGCCGCCCCACTGGCTCGTCACCTACGAGGATACCCGGCAGCGCGACCGGCACGGCCTGATCGTCACCATCGACGCGGCCACGGGTGAGCCGCTGGCGCTCGGCGGCACCGCCCCGGAGTGTGAACCGGTCGAGTGAGGCTCCTATCGCGCCGCTGGTCTTCGAGGATCACATGCGACGCGCGAACGAAGCTTACGCGACGGACGCGCGCAGTCCGTAGCGCGCGATCAAGAGCACGCCGGCTGACAGCACCAGCAACAAGACCGCCACCGCCAGCGCGGCATCGAGATCGCTCGAGTACGCCGCCATGATGGCCAGCGGCATGGTCTGCGTTCGACCCTGGAAGCTTCCCGCGAACAACAGCGTGGCGCCGAACTCGGAGAGCGCCCGCGCCCAACAGAGCACGGTGCCGGCGGCCAACCCTGGCAGCGCCAAGGGGAAGGTGACGTCCCGAAAGATTGCCCAGGCGGCGGCGCCGTCCACCGCCGCCGCCTCCTCAATGTCCTGTGGCACCGCCAGGATGCCCACCTTGGCGCTCCGCACATAGAACGGCACCGACACGAAGACCTGGGCGATCACGACCGCCGCGGTCGTAAAGGGCAGGCTCACGCCGAGCCAGGTCAACTGCTCACCGAGCAACCCACGGCGGCCAAAAGCGAGGAGGAGCGCGATCCCGGCGACCACGGGCGGCAACACCAGCGGCAGATCGATCACCGTCTCCACCAGGTGCTTGCCCGGAAACCGGTGGCGAGCCAACAACAGGGCCAGGGGCGTGCCGACGATAAAGGCGATCACCAGCGTGATGCCGGTCGTGATCGCCGACAATTGCAACGCTTCGCGCACGATCGGCTTGGCCAAGCTGGACCAGAACGTTCCTGAGGCCGCCGCCCGCCAGACCATGGCGGCCAGCGGCACGAGAATGACGAAGAGGAGGAGCCCGGCCGGCACGACATCCAGCCGGGCCAGCGGTGACCGGCGAGGTCGGGCCGCCCGCTCACCCGCGGTGGATACATGTTCCGTGAGGCGGGGTGAGGACGTCACCTAATCTCCTTCCGGCGAACGACGCGAGGAGTTGCCGGACCGCCGAAACCAGCCAGCAAAAGGGCCACGATCGTGGTCTGTCGCCGACGAACCGGACCGCTACCACGGGGGGCCGTTACTCTGTCGCTCATCTCGCAGCGTGAGCAAGCGTGAGACGTCACCTGGTACCAGATGAGGCCACGGCCAGGGCGCCGGGTAGCCCACGGCCGGGAACGGCGGCGGCTCGACTCTGGGATTTCGTGGTCGGACATCCCAGGGTAAGCGAATCACCGGCCCCCCGGTTTCCAGGAGCGCGGCAGCCTCAGCCGCGGTGATTGGCAAATCGACCATCCCAATCACCATCTGATCGCCCCATGCCGGATAGTATCGACGCGGATAGTCACGCATCGCGCCGGCTTCGGATTGCGTCAGCAACGCCCGGATTGATCGCTCGGCATGGAGTCTCATGGCTGGGGACGCGACGACAATGTAATCGCTGATCGCGTCCGCGTACGGAAGACTGGGCCCGGCCCGTTCGGCATGGGCCCACTGAATAACGGTGTCGATCTGCCCGGGAATGCGGCCGACCATGGAGACCAGCGTACAGAGTTCCGGCGCGAACCGTATCATCTAACGTCTCCGATCCAGTTCGGCCAGGTCGCCAGCCGTGGCGACGGAAGAAATCCGCCAGCCAGGAGCACCGCCTGCCCGGCAGGGTCGAGCAGGTAGTCAACGAACGCCGCGCCGGCCGGATGGACCCACGCGGAGTGGCCGACCACCCCCACCGTGAAGGTGATGTGGTCGGACCAGGCCGCGTCCGTCGAGAGGGGGACGACGATCGCGGCGGGTGCCAGGGCCGGGGCCGAGGTGCAATAGACGAAAGCGGCATCGAGGGTGCCGTCGGCAAACAGCGCCGCGGCGCTGGCCAGGGTCTCGACGACTTCGCCGCGGGACCGCTTTGCCGCGAGGAGATCGGCGTACCCCTGGTTCGCCAGCATGGCCTCGATGTATTCGCCCAGGGGATCGTGAGCGGCCGGTGGAATCAACAGGCGCCGGCCGGGTTGCAGCACGTCCCGTGGATGGCTCACCTCACCGGCGGCCCCGGCCCGCACTACCAGGCACAGCGCGTTCCGGGCCAGAATCGCGGGCCGGGGCACCAGGCCCCTCCGGTGGAGATCGGCCATGTACCGCGGATTAGCCGAGATGAAGACGTCCGCCGGCGCTCCCTGTTGAATCTCCGCCGCCAGCAGCCCAGAGTAGGCGGGCGGATGAAAGCGGAGGGCGGTCGTTGGCGCAATGCTGGCGAATCCCTGGCGCAGCGCGTCGCGAACTGGAGCGATGGAGCCGGGCGCAAAGATCGTGAGCGGCCGGTCCCGCACCGCGATCACGGCGCGGGGTCGTCGATGGTCGCCACGGTGATCGTGGCAATGCCGCTGATGTACCGGCCGCCACGAACGTCACCAGGGACGACCAGGCGGACCGGACCATCCTCCGCGGTCAGCGGCTCGCCGTCCTGTTCCCAGGCCAGCAACACCGGATGATTGCCGAACCCCGGATCGAACTCGCCGCCGGAAAGGAGCACCTGATAGCCATCCTTGGCGGTAAAGACGAGATAGTAGCGGAGGATCGCGTTCTTGGGCCCGTCCGGGTCGGCATCGAGCTCGACCGCCGCCAGGACATCGGCGAGCAGCACCCCGGTAAAGGTATGGTCCTCCGACGCTTCGCCCGAAATGTAGGTGACCTCAACGGTCTGTACCGGGAACTGTTCGAGATCAGCCACGGTCCAGGCGCCGGGATTCAGCACGTTTCCGGTCACCTCGAAGGACCGCGTGGGCACCGGTGTCCCGGCCTCGGGTGTGCTTTGCCATCGGGCCGCGGCCAGAGCCGGCGTGGCACTCGCGAGCATGACGACGGTGAGCAACGCCAGCGCGAACACGATGCGTGAGGATCGAGCCTTCATACCGGACCTCCTTGTTGACACGTCACCGCCGCGACTGGATGCGGCTCGGGAGAGGTTCCAATCCCGCCTCAAGGGGTCGCGACCAGCACCTCGGTCGCCTTGATGACCGCGATCGCCTCTGCTCCCTCCCGCAGGTTGAGCTGTTCCGCCGACGCTTTGGTAATCGCGGCCACAATCTCCTGGTTGTCGCCGATGGCGATCGTGACCTCCGCCATCACGGCCCCGTAGACCAGCTTGGTCACGGTGCCGCGCGATTGGTTACGCGCACTCAGTTGCATGGTTCCCCCTCACGCGTTGCCCCCGCGGCGGACTCGTCGCGGGGCCGGCCCGATACCCTACTTGACGGCGGTTACTCGCTCCGGTACGCTCGTAGCTCAAGAGTAATCAGTGATTGAGTAGTCAACTCTTGATGATTCTGCCACAGGATCCCAAGGAGGGCAATGCGCGATGATACGACCGCCTCGATTCACAGTTTCATTGGCACTGCTCGTGACGTTGCTGGCCCTGGTCGTCCCTGCCATCGGGATGACCACGGCGCACGCGCAGGGAACCGGGTGGGACTGCGCGGCGCCAGTCGCGACCGCACCAAGCGCGGATGCGTCACCAGTAGCTGCCGCCACGGATCTGGTGCCGTTCCCCGACACCGGCGGGGAGCTGACGGTCTTCGCCGCTGCCTCGCTCACCGATGCCTTCACTGAAGTGCAGGCCGACCTGGAAGCCGCCAATCCGGAGCTGAGCATCATCTACAACTTCGCCGGCTCGCAGACCTTGGTCACGCAGTTGACGGAAGGGGCGGCGGCCGACGTCTTCGCCTCCGCCAACAATACGCAAATGACGGTGGCGAGCGATGCCGGCGTGCTCTCCGGTGAGCCAGAGACGTTCGTCCGCAACCGGCTGGTGATCGTTGCCCCCACCGACAATCCGGCAGGACTCAGTGAACCGGCGGACCTCGCGGCCGATGGTCTCCAGCTCGTCCTCGCCCAACCGGCGGTGCCGGTCGGCCAGTATGCCCGGGCGTCGATCTGCCTGATGGCCGCCGATACCGTCACCTACGGCGATGATTTCGTCGGCCGGGTAGCCGCCAACGTCGTCTCCGAAGAGGACGATGTGCGGGAGGTGCTGACCAAAGTGCAACTCGGTGAGGCGGATGCCGGCATCGTCTACGTCTCCGATGCCGCGATTGCCGCCGACGAGGTTGAGCTCATCGATATTCCGGACGCGGTCAACGTGATCGCCACCTACCCGATCGCGCCGGTCGCCGGCGGTGATGACGCCCTGGCCGCTGCCTTCATCGCCTACATCTTGAGTGACGACGGCCAGCAGACCCTGGCGGACTTTGGCTTCGACCCCGTGCCGTAACCATCGCCTCACCCACGTCACGCGGGGACACCGCCGCCGGCCGGCGGCGGTGTCCCTGCCCGCGCCGCCGCTTAGGTCCACGCGCTTTCATTGCAGCAACTTCAGGAACGCGGCTACATTGGCGGATCATGCTCCGTGACACGGCCCGCTTGCCTCCACCACGCTCACGCCGGTCTCGACCACGGCTCCCATCACCCGTTCCTTCCTCGCACAGCGCTTGACATTCGACCAAGAGATCGTAGGATAGCCCTGTGCCAATATGGCAAGGGATTCACGTTACCCTTGCCATAGACAATTGAGTGACACCGGCCGTGTGCGCGGCGGATGGCGACGTTAGGGCGAGCGCGATCCGACTTTGGTCTGGTGCCACAACTGGATAGGGGAGGTCACCCGTGGGAAGGGTCGGCAGTACGCGCCGCGGCGCGTGCATAGTCGCGCTCGTTGTTGTGCTTTTGTGGTCGGTTTTGCCGGGGGTGGGGCCGGGCGCCGCCGCGCGGGGGGTGGGCACCCGGGTGCCGATCCTGACCTATCACCAGGTCGATTACTCGGGTGGCGCCTATTCGATCACGCCGGAACAGCTTGACGCGCAGTGCCGCTGGCTGCTCGAGAACGGCTACGCCGCGATCACGCTCGGGCAGTTCTGGGACGCCGCGATGGGCGTCGGCTCGTTGCCGCCGAACCCGGTCGTCCTGACCAATGATGACGGCTGGGACAGTGTCTTGACCTTCGCCGACATTCTCGGCCGGTACGGCATGGCCGGCACCTATTTCCTCAACAACGTCTCGCCGCTGACGGTGGACCAGATCGTGTCGCTGGCTCAGCGCGGCGCGGTCGAAGCCCACACCGTCACCCATGCCGCGCTGGTGGGGATGGATTACGACGGTCAGTTCGCCGAGATCGCCGAGAACAAGGTGTACCTCGAACAGATCACGGGGCAACCGGTCCGCTTTCTGGCCTGGCCCTTTGGCATGTGCGACGCCAACGGCATTCACGCCGCCGCCGCCGCCGGCATCGTCGCCGCCTTCGGTCTCGGCGGCACGGCCGCCAACACCGGGGCCATCGATCCGTACAACATCCCCCGGCTCATGATGGGCATCGAGACCGACCTCGCCATGTTCGCCTCGATGGTCACGATTTGGTAAGCGGCTCGCGACGAGGAGGGGCCAATGGAGGCGAGGACGATTCCGGTGCCAGCGGGGCAGCCGAGCTTCCTCGATGCGCCGCGGGGCGACGATCTGGCCACGCTGGAGGCGGACATCGCGATCATCGGGGTGCCGGACGGCGTGCCCTACGCGATGGCGGACACGACCTCGCTCTCCCATGACGCGCCGCGGACCATCCGCGAGCAGTCGATGCGGCTGGTTGGGTTCCTCAGCCATTACGATTTCGACGTTGGCGGCCCAGTGTTGGGCGCCAACCCGCCCCGGATCGTCGATTGCGGCGATGTCGCGATGGAGCCGGGCCAGTTCGTCGCCAACAGCCAAGCCACGACCGAGGTCATCGCCGCCATCCTGGACCGGGGGGCGATCCCGATCGTCCTCGGCGGTGACGACTCGGTGCCAATCCCGACCCTGCGCGCCTACGAGGGCCGGGGCGATCTCTGCATCGTCCAGCTCGATGCTCACCTCGATTGGCGGGACGAGCGCCACGGGGTGCGCGAAGGGCTCAGCAGCCCGATGCGGCGAGCTTCGGAAATGCCCTGGGTGACGGGGATGGCCCAGATCGGCCTCCGGGGCGCCGGCAGCGGCCGCGACCTCGAGTTTGCCGCCGCCCGCGCCCACGGCAGCGTCCTGATCGGAGCCGCGGAGATTCATCGAGACGGGGTCGAGGCGGCGCTGGCGAAGATCCCCGCCGCCGCACGCTACTACATCGCCTTCGATGCCGATGCCCTGGATCCGGCGATCGCGCCAGGGGTCCAGGCCCAGGCCTTCGGCGGCCTGACCTATGACGAGGCCTCGAACTTACTGCGCGGCGTCGCCCGCAGGGGCCATGTCGTCGGCTACGACATCGTCGAGGTCGTCCCCAACGCCGACATCGGCCACATCACCAGCCGAATCGCCGCCCGCCTGACGCTCACCCTGATCGGCGAGCTGTGGCGCCAGCGGGATCGGTAGGTATCCCGGAGCCATGGGTAAGTAGATGAACTTCCCTCCGGTCGCCTCCGGACGACCACGGCATCTCGTGGTGAACCGCGAACCCGCTCCTCAAGGATTGGGGCTGAGGTCCGTTCGTGGACGAGTCCGTCGATCGCCAACGCCAGAGTTACGCCATGAAGCACGGGGCGGTCTTCTGTCCTCACGCCACCTGCCGCTACGATCTTACTTTAGTGCCATAAAATAAGATAAGACGCGGAGGGTTGGACCCATACCAAACCCCGTGAAGGTAAGGAGTTGAGATGACATCGAGTACCTCACACGCGAGTCGATTCGTAAGCCAACCTCCTGGATACCGTGTGTTCATCCCTGCCCCCGGCGTTATGCCGTGACAAGCAGGGCGGTGACGTACATCACGACGATGCCGGCGGTGACCCCGCCGAGCGTCGTCCAGGTCAGCAACGGCTCCCGCGTGCGTTGCTGGCCGCGCCAGATCATCCGTCCGATTTCGACGATGACCTGAAGAATCGCGCCGATCCCGACCGCCAGGAAGATCGTGGTCCAGAACGGCGAATAGACGAAGGCCCCGATCCAGGTGCCGAGAATGGCCGGCCCGCCCGCTACCGCCGCGAGGCCGGCGAAGTGCGCCAGCCGGGGGCAATCCTGGACAAGCGGGGCGGCAATGCCGATCCCTTCCGTCACGTTGTGCAAGGTGAAGCCCAGAATCAGGAACACACCGAGGGCCGCTTCGCCGAGGGCGAAGGCGGCGCCGATGGCCAGCCCTTCTCCCAGATTATGCAGGCCGATGCCGAACGCGATGTTGTAGGCCAACGGCAGCCCGGCCGCCCGCGACGTCGCGCGGCGGATAGCGTGACTCACGACGCTGAGGAAGGCGGCGGTGAGCAACGCCAGGAGGGGAATCAAGACCACGGCATCGAGGGCGCTGGCCGCTGCCAGGGCAACCTCATGCGCCGCCTCCCACATATCGACGGCGAGAAAGGCAAGCAGCCCGATCGTGAGCGCCAGCACGAAGCTCATCCCCCGCTGACCCAGCCGGCGCAGGAAGGGGTACCAGAGGAGCCCGAGCGCGACCGGGATGACGCCGACATAGATGCCGACCAGCCCGAAGCGCAAGAAACTCTCCCCGTCCGCCCGCGGGCTCTCGACCGCGACCGGCACCTCGGCCTCGAAGACGACCCCGGTCGAGCTCAGCATCGAGATGCCGTGCGTTTCACCCTCGACCCAGGGATACGGGATCGAAACGGTCGCCGTTTGCAACCGATCAAGGCCGCCCCCCGGCGCGATCGTGAACTGCCAGTACGCCTCGTCGACCAGCACCTGGGCGATCGTGATCGGATCCGGGCCGTCATTGACGACCGTGAGCTCGATCTGGCCCGGCGCCGGGAGCCGGACCGACTGCACCGAGAGGGTCTCGATCGGCGGCAGGGTGTTGGGACCGAGCCCAGCGTTGGTGCGGACAATGACGACCAGGACGGCGGCTAGCAGCAGCAGCGGGATCATCGCCCACAGCACCATCGGCCCGCGGGTCACCACCCGATCCGGGTGGGCTACGACGGGCCGCTCGGATGTCAAACTCTGCTCGGTCACGGCTGCTCCTTACTCTGGGTGCTACCGAACGTCGAAGACCCCCATCCAGCCCAGCTCGGCGAACTCCGAGACATGGGCGTGGAACATGTACTGGCCCGGCTCGTGGTTCCGGAAATCAAACTCCAAAATGCCCCGCTGAGCTTGCACCTGCATGATCGTATCGACCCGTCGCAGCGTCGGTTCGAGCGTCGTGCCGGTGTCGTAGTAATTAAAGAAGTTGGCGTGGAGGTGGAATGAGTTGAGCGGATCGAACTCGGTGATATTGATCAGATAGATCCGAACCGGGCGGGCGCGGTCGATCACGATCGGGTGCTTCATATAGTGGAAGGCTACCGTGTTGACCGCGTAGACCTCGTTCTCGGCATCGAAGGTGGTGTCGAAGGCGTTCATCACCATCACCATCTCGTCCCACTCCCGCGACTCCTCGTGGTCGGGATGGCGCGATCGTGCCAGCTCACCATGCCGCGCCGAATCGGGATTGACGATGTAGGCGCCATAGAGGCCCTTGTGGATGTGGCGTTTCAAGGGCGTGGCATGGCAGTGGTAGAGATGGCAGCCGTACGGTTCGGCGGTGAACTCGTAGACGAACGTTTCCCCCGGCAGGATGTCGCCCCGGCCAATCCCGGTCACGCCGTCCTGAAAGGCGCTGTGAATGCCATGGAAGTGCATCGTGTGCGGATGTGAGCCGGCATTGGTGAACCGCACCCGGACCCGATCCCCCTCGTTGGCCCGTAGTGTGGGACCGGGCACCCGCCCGTTGTAGGTCCAGGCCGGGAAGAACACTCCTGGCGCGATCTCAATCTCGCGGTCGAACGCGGTAATCTGGAACTCCCGGACGACGGCGCCGTCGGCGGCGGTGCTGACCTCGCCATAGTCGAATTGGCGGAGGATCACCGAGGGGTCAAAGCCGAGTCGCTCGATATCAACGTCGCCGACGGTCAAACTCAAGCTGTGTTCGGCGTGGTCTTGCTGCCCGGTCGGCGTGCCCTCCTGGGCCCGCCCGGGGACGGCGCCGGTGGCCGGCATCAGCAGCGCCAGGGTCCCGGCGGCGCCCGCCAACGCTCCTCCACTGGCGCCGAGTCGGAGGAAGTTGCGGCGATCAAGATCGCGCTGGCTGGGCATACGTTCTAGCTTTCTCTTACAACTGCTGTACGTGTTGCTCAACTTTCGATGATATGTCACTAATCTTCAGTGTAGCGCACGCTAATTCGCAACGCAAGAGGTTTGGCCACTCGGGCGCCGCCGAATCCAGGCGCGGCTTGAGAAGGCGGGTGCCGACGATCGGCCGGGGCTCGGACTACTGCTCCAGATTGGCGATCTGCTCATCGACGTCGGCCAGGCGGCGGCGGGCGATGGGGAGACGTTCGGCCCATTTGGCGCGGTCCTCCAGCTCGGTCTCCCGCTCGGTCAGCAGCCGTTGCGCTTCGGCCTGGAGCTGCTGCCGGCGCCAGGCGCGACGGGCAGCGGCGGCGGAGGCGCCCCGCCAGTCGCGCCAGCCGCCGAATTCCGGATCGGGCCGGGCCAGGTCGGCCAGCGTGGGCTGAACCGGCAGCGGTTCGCCTTCCAGCGCCCGGTCGCGCAAGTCAGTGGCGAAGACGGTCACGCTGTCGGTCAAATGCGCGAGCAGGGCATCGCGCTCATCGACCGGGATCTCCGCCGGGACCAGGCGAGCGACATCGCCCGTCCGCCGCCGTAGCTCACCGCGGACGACGGGGCCGCCGCGCTGGTCCCAATCGGTCTCTTCCTCAAAGACGAACCGTTCCGGCCCGATCTGGAAGGCGATCGCGGCCGGCTCGCCGCCCGTGGTCGCAATGTTCGAGATGGGCGTCGCCGGCAGCGGAAAGCTCGGCTCCGGCGGCAGCTGCTCGACCGCGGCGAGATCGGCCTCGATCGTCGCCAGCGAAGCATCGAGCAGGGCGATCCGCTCCTGCCAGGGATTGTCCGGTTGCCGGGCGGATTCGGCTCGCTCCAGGTCGTAGGCGATCATTTCGCGGCGGCGGCGGAGCTGATCGAGCTTGTCTTGCCGCGCCGGATCGGCCAATGGCGGCCGCTGCCAGCGCGAAGGACGCCGTGTTGGCAACGTCTCGGGTGGATCCGGTTCCGGCGGGCGCTCTTTTTCCCAGAAGCGCCAACGTGGCCGTGATGACATTGCGCGTGCCTCTCATAACGAACGCGGCCTGTTCCGCGGTAGTGTAGACTCCCGCCGCCAGACCCGGCGCGAGCCATTCCGCCCGCAGGTTCCGGCCACGACGTGCGCCTGCTCTTGAAAACGCATCAGCGGCCGGTGATGATCGCCACCGAGCAAACCACGGCCGCGAGGAGGCTGCGAACCCCATGCACGACCCGGGCTCGGACAACGAGGTGGTGTGGACACCGAACGCCGCGGTGATCGCGCGCAGCCGGTTGCGGCGCTTGTTCGAGCGCGAGGGCTACGCGAGTTACGACGATTGGTTTCGCTACAGCGTCGCCGACCCGGCCGGGTATTGGGGGTCCGTGGTGCGCGACCTGGAGCTGGAATGGACCACCCCGTACGAGCGGGTACTTGATCTGGCGGCGGGGCCGCCCTGGGCGGAATGGTTCCCCGGCGGCCGTTTCAATTATGTCCACAACGCGCTCGACCGGCACGTCGAGAACGGCGCCGGCGAGCGCCGGGCGATCATCTGGGAGGGGGATGACGGCGCGGTCCGCACGCTCACCTATCGTGAGCTGCTGAGCGAAACCGATCGCCTGGCCCATGCCTTGCGCCGGCTCGGGGTTGGCCACGGGGACCGAGTCGGCATCTTTCTGCCGATGCTGCCGGAAACGGTCATCGCCACCCTCGCCTGCGGCAAGCTCGGCGCCATCTACCTGCCGATGTTCTCCGGCTTCGGGCCGGACGCGCTCGCCTCCCGCCTGCGCGACGGCGAAGCGACGGTGCTCATCACCTGCGACGGCGCCCGCCGGCGGGGCGTCACGGTGCCGATGAAGCGGGTCGCCGACGAGGCGATCGCCGCCGCCCCGTCCGTCGGCCGCTGCCTGGTGGTGCGCCACACCGGCCAGGAAGTTTCCTGGAACGCGGGGCGCGATGTCTGGTGGCACGCGGCGACGGCCGGCGTGCCGGAACGCTTCGAGACCGTCGATACCGCGGCCAACGATCCCTACATGATTATTTACACCTCCGGCACCACCGGCCGGCCCAAAGGCGCCCTCCATGTCCACGCCGGCTTCCCGATCAAGGCCGCGCACGACCTCGCCTACTGCTTCGACCTCCAGGCCGATGACACCCTCTTCTGGCTCACCGATCTGGGCTGGATGATGGGCCCCTGGGCGATCGCGGGCGGGCTCCTGATCGGCGCTAGCTTGCTCCTTTTTGAGGGCACCCCCGACTACCCCGATCCAGACCGGCTCTGGCGCCTGGTGGAGGATCACCGGGCCACGGTCCTGGGCGTGGCGCCGACCGCGATCCGATCGCTGATGGGCAAGGGAGTCGATTGGGTACGAGACCGCGATCTGAGCTCGTTGCGGGTGCTGGGCTCCACCGGCGAGACCTGGAACCCCGATCCCTGGCGCTGGTACTTCCAGGAAGTCGGCGGCGGCCGCTGCCCGATCATCAACTACTCGGGGGGGACGGAAACGGGCGGCGGCATCGTCGGCGGCGTCACCCTGCTGCCGGTCAAGCCGTGTGCCTTCACCGGCCCAGTGCCGGGGATGGCCGCCGATGTGGTCGATGACCAGGGCAACCCGGTACGCGGCGCGGTCGGCGAGCTGGTGGTGCGGCAACCGTGGGTGGGGATGACCCGCGGCTTCTGGCGCGACCGGGAGCGTTACCTCGACACCTACTGGTCCCGATTCCCGGATATTTGGGTCCATGGCGACTGGGCCGAGATCGACGACGAGGGCTTCTGGTTCATCCGGGGCCGCTCCGACGATACGCTGAAGGTGGCCGGCAAGCGGGTGGGCCCGGCCGAGGTGGAATCGGCGGCGGTGGCGCACGAGGCCGTCCAGGAAGCGGCCGCGATCGGCGTGCCACATCCGATCAAGGGCGAGTGCGTCGTCGTCTTCGCGGTGCCGCGACCGGGCGATGAGCCGTCACCGGAGGTGGCGGCCGCGGTGCGGCAGACGATCGCCGCCCAGCTTGGCGCCGCCCTCCGGCCGGAGCGAGTGATCTTCGTCGCGGACCTACCGAAGACACGCAACGCCAAGATCATGCGCCGCGTGATCCGCGCCGCCTATCTCGGCCTCCCGCCCGGCGACACCACCGCGCTGGAAAACCCGGCGGCGGTGGCGGCCATCGCCGATGCCGGGCGGATCGAAGCCGGGAACTAGGGCGGGGCGCAACCCCTGTTGATCCCGTCCACACCCGCCGCGGGTGACGAGCGCGGGTCGTTCGCCTCCCGCCCGGTCATCGGCGAGTCACCTCCACTGCTCCGCAAATGGCAGGTTTCTGGCATTCCCGTGGCAATCGGCCCCCATTATATTAGACTCCAAATGCCAAGCCCGTTCGGCCGCACCGCGCGGGATGCTTCCTGGCATCAATCGCGAACGGATCAACGTGCCCAGTCCGCTGCCGGCGGCTTCCTTCGTCGCGTCCGCTTGGACCCGGCCCACCTGATGTTCGTCAGCGAGGAGTGATAATCTTGAACGCGAAACAAGCCAAGCTCACGGCCCGGGCCTGGGTCAACGACAACATCGAGCGCTGGCCCGGCCTCGTGGCCGCGCACCTCGTCGGCGGGATCACGACGATGGCGGACGAGACGTCGTTCCCGGCCGATAAGGACGTCGATCTCCACCTCATCTTCACCGATGACAGCCCGGTGCTGGTGCCCGCCGATCCGTGGGCCGGCATCCTCGAAGAGGCGTATGGCGGCATCGCGCTCGAGGCCGGCCTGAAGCCGGTCTCCGACTACCGCTCCGCCGCGGCGGTGCTGAGCAATCCGGAGATCGCCCACCACCTGTTGGTCGACAGTGTCCTCCACGACCCCGACGGCCTGCTCCGCGACCTCCAAGCCGAGGTCCGGCGCGACTACCCGCGCCGGCGCTGGGTGCGCGCCCGCCTCCAGTACGAGCGCCAGGGATTGGCCGGGGCGCTGGCGCTGCTGGCAACGGCACGGGCGACCATGGGCGCCTCGGGCGAGGTCAACATCCTTGGCTACACGACGACCTTCGCCACGGCCGCCCTCTGGGTGGCGACCCTGAACCCGCCGAAGATGGGCGGCCGGACGCTATTGCGCCTGCGCCAGGTCCTCGCCGCGCACGACCGGGTCGACCTCCATGAGGATTTGCTCGCGATCCTGGGTCTGACGAACATCAGCCCGGTGCGGGTCGAGCGGTTCCTGGACGAGGCGATCGCGGGCTTCGACCTGGCGCTCGCGGTCAGGCGAACACCAGGCCCCTTCCAGCACAAGCTCCATCCCCATCTGCGCGCCTATTTTGTGGGAGCGTGCCGGGAGATGCTGGCGGAAGGCTATCATCGCGAAGCCATGGGCTGGGTCCTCCGTATCATCTCGCCACGGCCGACGTCATCCTGGCCGACGGCCCGGAATCGGTGAAGCCCGAGCTCGCGGCGCGCCAGGCCGAGCTTCTCCGAGCCTTAGGCCTGGACACCACCGAGGCTCGAGCCGCCGCCATCGAGCGCGCGATTCGGCTCTATGACCGGATCTTCGCGCTGGCCGACGAGATCGTCGCCAACCATCCGGGCGTGGTGGACTGAGCGGACGCCCTGTCACCCACGGCGGGTGTGATTGCCAACCGGCTAGCGCCAACGCCACGTCCGGCGACACCGTGGGGGAGACCGTGCTGCTACCCTTTCAAGCCAACGGCGGTGCTTGCCGTCGCGGATTGATTCCAGCGCGGAGTCCGAGCCAATGAATCATGACGACCATGTCCGGCTCATCGCCGGGGGCGTCGACGGCGATGCCGGCGGTGTCTGGGCCGACTTCGGGGCCGGCACGGGGGCGTTCAGCCTGGCTTTGCGTGACCTGGCGGGACTGCGCACCGTGATCCACGCGGTCGATCGCGATGCCGCCGCGTTACAGGCGTTGCGGCGGGAAGCCGAGCGGCGCTTTCCGGGTACGGCCCTTCACCTCTTGCGGGCCGACATGACCGCGCCAATCGCCGTGCCGCCGCTCGATGGCATTATCGCCGCCAACGCCATCCACTACGTGGCGGACCAGGCGGCGCTGCTCGATCGCTGGCGAGGTTATCTGAAGCCGGGCGGGAGGCTCATCCTGGTCGAGTACGACAGCGATCTCGGCAACCGCTGGGTGCCGTATCCGGTGTCGTCCGCCGCGTTTCCGGCCCTGGCGCGGCGAGCGGGCTACGGCGAACCGACCCTGCTCGGCACCAGGGAATCCCGCTATCTCGAACGGATCTACGCCGCCGTCATCTTCCTTCCCCCTTCCCGATTCCGAGCACGCCGCGAAGCCGTCGGTTAGCGCGGGAGGAACGTATCCCAGCCGGTGAGGTCGGCCTCCGGCGTCTCGGCGATGGTGACCAAGGCGAAGGTCAGCACCTCGCACCCTTCTTCGAGGTGCCCGCCCATCGCGACGTGGGGAGTGGAAAACGTGACGTGAGCATGGACCTGGCCACCGGCAATGGCGCCGGTGACGGTCAGGATGTCGAAGGCGCCGACCCCTTCGATGAAGGTGTTGCCGGGCGGCAGGTTTGTTGTGCGGACAACGTGAAAGTGGTAGCTCGCGAGCGATCCGGCGCCACCGATGAACACCCCGGCCTCGATCCCGGCCGCCGCCACCGCCTGTCGCAGCGCGACCAGCAGATCTTCCCCGCTCTCGGCCCGGACAGAGACGATGCGCGACACCGCCGATTCGTGAATCTTCATCGCTCGCGTCCTCCGGCTTGATGAGTCGTGAGTCGTAAGTCGTGGGACGGGAGCCCGCGACCGCCGAAGCCTTGACGCGAACGCCCGGCGTTTCCCTCTCCCCGACTCCCGACTCCCGACTCCCGACTCCCGACTCCGCCATTGTGACAGATGAGCAAGATCGGAGAAGCACGCCCCACCGCCGTCTGCTACTATGTACGTACGAAGCGAACATGAGTTCGCACCAAGCTAGGAGGAGATCCGTTGATCGATTATCTCCACAACGCCGCGATCTTCGTCCAGGATGTTGATGCCGCGATTGACTTCTATGTCAACACGCTGGGATTCGAGAAGACGGCCGACATCCCGATGGGCGAGAGTGATCGGTGGGTCACGGTTCGCCCGGTCGGCTCGGTGGCGGCGCTGGCGATCAGACCCATCGGTGATGCGCCGGGGCCACGATCAAAGGACCAGGGGAATTCCGGCATTTCGTTCGTCAGCAACGATCTCGACAAGACGTACCAGGAGTTGTCGGCCAAGGGCGTCGCCTTCGACGGGGCGCCGCAACCGATGCCCTGGGGCGGTACGGCGACCTTTTTCCGCGATCCGGACGGCAACAGCTTCTTCATCACCAGCGACACCGAATAACCTTCTTCTCCGCCACCTGGCGGACGCTCCCCATTTCCCCATGCCATGCCGGTCGCGTCCCCACGTCGCGACCGGCGTCGCTTCCCGTCCGACCAGAACCAGAAGGGGTCGCCATGCTCTTCGTCTCCTATAGCCGCCGGGCGCGGCACACGCTGGTCGGCGCGATGGTCGCCGGCGGGGCGCGACCGCCGCGGCCAGAACGCGACGACGACCAGCAGCGGGCTGAAGCGCGACTGGTCCAGCCTTCCACCGGCCCCTCCGGGTATACTCGCTTCCCCACGATCAACCATCGTCAGCCAGTGCCGGCGTTCAGCGACAATGGCTTCAGTTCACATCGATAGGACGCCCACGAAGTAAGCATTGGCACCGGCCAGCGCTCGGGCGCAGGCGTCGACCATCCACGGCCACGGCTGCCGCACACCGCACGGTACCGACGCGAACACCGGGAGCGACTTCGGCGGACGCCTGAACATCGCCAGTGGCGCCAACGTGTCCCCGTGGGTATCGGCTATCCAAGGGACATGCCAGTCTGCTGCACCAGCCCCAGCGAGTCGAACATGATCCGCGTCTCAACGATCCTCCCGTCGACCACTCGGACCACCTCGATGCCGGACACCGCATAGGCCTTGCCGGTTGGTTCCATGCCCATCATTTCGCCGGTGAACGTGCCCCGTGAGGTGGTGAACTGAACCACCCGATCTCCGGCGACGAACTGGTCGTCGACGGTTTCACGCAGGTCGGGGAATGCGTGCCGGTAGGCCGCGATCAACTGCTTGAACCCTTCGCGGTTCGACGGTTCCGCGCCGAGACTGGGTGGCCCGTGGTAGCGGAAGTCGTCGGCCAGGATTTCGTCGGCCAGGGCCATATCCCCGTTGGTGACTAACTCCTCGCGCAAGCCGCGCGCGACCATCTTGGCCCGCTCGGACATCGGTCATCCTCCTTCTTACCAGCGCCTCGCCAACGTTCTCCATCGCGAAGAGGGGGACCGCCGCAAGCAGGCGCCGCTTCCCAGACGTCTCGACCGGACTCCACTTCACGCGCGGATCTCATAGAAGATATTGAACGGGTTGTTGGGGAAGTCGAGGCGGCGGAAGTGGGTGAAGCCGGCCTCGGAGGCCAATTCACGCGCCTTCTCCTCGCCCATGCAGGTTCCCGTCCCCTCGCCCCCGACCGCCAGGGCTTGGGTCATGCAGTAATTGGTGCTGGCCGAGTAGCCGAAGGCGCCGATGCCCAGCGGGTGGTCGATGTTGCGCTGGAGATCGCCGAAGAGGTTGAACTCCAGCACGAAGTAGGTCCCGCCCGATGTCAGCGCCCGCTTGATCTGGCCCATTGCCGGCCGCGGGTGCGGCAGGTCGTGGACGACGTCGAAGGACGTGATCAGATCGTAGGTGCCAGGAATCTCCCGCGTCACGTCGCACACCTCGTAGCGCACCCGGTCGGCCAACCCGGCCTCGCGGGCGTTGGCGTTGGCGGCCTCGATGGCCGGCGCGTAGTTGTCGAGGCCGATCAGCTGAGCGTTTGGATAGCCCTCGGCCAAAAAGAGAAGTGCCTGGCCGTTGCCGCAGCCGACGTCAGCCACCGCGCCGCCCGCGCGCAGCTTGGCGTCGACCTCGGGCATGGCGGGAATCCAGTCCTGAACCAGGTTATTGCGGAATCCGGGCCGAGTGAAACGCTCAAAACCGCACCAAAACTCGCTGCCGAAGCGCGACTGGGGGACGCCGCCGCCGTGCCGGAAGGCGTCGGTCAGGAGATCAATGTTGGACCAGCTCGTCGGCTCCATGCCGAACATGCTTGCCAAGTAGAAGGAGCTGTCGCGGTCGACCAGGCAATAGGCGTGCTCAGGCGGCAGCGAGAAGCGGGCGGCGCCGTCGTCATACACGATGTAGCCGTGGCAGGCCATCGCCGCCAGCCACTCGCGAGCGTAGCGCTCGTTGATGCCGGCCCGTTCGGCGAACTCGGCGCTGGTGACCGGCCCGGCCTCGGCTAAGTGATCGAAGAGGCCGAGACGGTCGGCGATGGCGGTGAGGATGGCCATCTGGCTGGCGGTGACGTCGCCGATGAGCTTAAAGGCGAAGGCGTGGACCGTGTCCATATCGAGCGCGGGGGCGGGTTCGGCACTCATGGCTACCTCCCTTGGGGGTGAGGACGAAACAACGAACCGAGCGGTCGCGGACTGGTTGGCCGAGGCACGGGGCGAGATGGTCAGCCTGGACCTCCCGGGCGCCCGACCGCGGGGACGCGGCTGCCGCTGGCAGCGGCCCAAACGCTCGCCCTGGTACCAGCGGGGCAATCGCCTCCGTCCGGCGCGGGTTTCAGGCGAGCCGCCGGCTTGGCGGGAGGTGAGGGCGGCGGCGCTGGGCGAGCCGCGGTATCTGGATGCGAGTGGCTTTGCCCCACGGCTACTATCGCCATCTGGCGTCTCCTTCGGCTTCAGATTCTGAGATCGGTTCGTTTGAGCCCGCGGTGCGGGCGCGAGTGCGATGGACGACGCATGTCCTACTCGACGACGATGGAGCCGGTCATGCCGGGATGATAGGCGCAGGCGTAAGCATACGTGCCTGGCTCAGCGAAGGTGTACCCGAAGCTGGCCCCTTCATCGAGGCGACCCGAGTCGAAACCGCCGTCGCCGGCCGTGGCGGTATGGGGTGCCCAGTCGTGATTGACCCAGGTCACCGTCTCCCCGGCCGCGACCGCGAGTTCCGGCGGTGAGAAGGCAAAGTCCGCGATCGTTACGGACGCCGTCGCCCCGGTGTCCGCCACCGGCGCCGCGGCGCTCGCCTCGCCGCCGCAGCTCGGCGCCAGCTCACCCAGCCCAGCGAGCGAGATCGGGCGATCGCCCGACACGTCGAGGCGCAACAGAGCGCCCTGCCCCTCGCCGGCATCCGGACCGAAGGCGGGATAGGTGAGGTAGAGCGCGTCGTCCGGGCCGAAGCCGAGGTACACGGGATAGTCGGCGTCGACGACCACCGGTTCAAGACTGTCTGGCCCCGTTTGGCGAACCACGCGACCGGTACCGGGATTCAAGTAGGGCGGCTCATCGCTGTTGCCGGTCGCCATCTCCACCGCGTAGAGCACATCGTCCGGACCCATGACCAGGTCGGTGCCGGCGGTCAGTCCGGTCCAGGCATCAGTCACCGTGCCATCGAGGGCGACATGGATAACCGTGGCGGCGCCGTCCGGGAAGGGGACCACCGTCTCGTGATTGACGTAGGCCCCGCCATCAGGCGCCGGCGCCACCCCGGTCGGCACCATGTGGTCCTCGGACAGATCGGCGATTTGCGTGATCTCGCCATCCGGCGTCACGCTCAGCAACCGGCCGCCGACCGCCTCGGACACCCACAGCCGGTCACGCCCGGCCTCCAGGTCGAACAGCGAGCCGTCCGCCCCGTAGTCCCACGGGGTGAAGACGGTCGGGTTCTCCCGGAACCAAGCCGAGAGGTCGGCGATCAGCTCCAGAGAGCCATCGGCATCGACGCGGTAGACGCCGTTCGGGTTATCGGGCATGCCGACGTCGGCGCCGCCGCCGCCCAGCAGGGCGTAGAGCTGGCCCTCGAACGTCGCCAGGTCCATCGCCCCCCAAATCCAGCCGGGATCGGTCCAGAGATAGGAGGCAATGTCTTCGACGACGGGAACGGTGCAGCCGTCGTCCACTTGGACGATGCTGGAGGTGAGGCCGCCAAAGAACGGGTACGGCGTACCATCCGCCACCACCTGATTTGGGCCGCCGGCGCCGGCCAGGGCCAGGTAGAGATTGCCCTCGGCGTCCCAGGTGAAGCCACGCGGGTTGGTCAGACCGCTGGCCACGACCTCGACCCCGGCCGGCAGCTCCCCACTCGATGGAGTCGCAACTTGGGCGCCGCCAGCCAGGGGCACCAGGCTCAGCACGACAACAAGCAAGAACGGCACGGCCAACGCGCGGGACGAGTGCATGGCGGTCCTCCACGGGATGATGCACGGACGAAAAGACCACGGCCAATCGGTGATGGATTGTATCGTGTAGTTGATACTACTCCTGACGGGCGGGAAAGGGAAGGGTGTACGGACGCCTTTCCCAAGGGCCGCTGACGTAGTCCTCGCGGCCGCTTCCGGTGCCGGCGGCGGGGGGTATTGGTAGAGCAGCACCGCGCGGTGTTTCGGTGGAGATCCCAGGTGGCAGTGCACCTCCTCTCATCGCGCGGCTGGGAGCCGTCGAATCGTGGTCACCGGATGCGGTGACCATACGATGAGGATGCAGGACAGCGAAGCTATCCACATCGGTGCGTTCACCCAATTGGGAGGCCGCGGCCAGGAATTCGAGTTGGGTGATCTCACCCAAGCGGAGACATGGAGTGTCGGGTGCGGTCAGAGGAGACCTTGGCGGGCCGCGAAGAGGGTGGCGGCGGTGCGGTTCTCCACCCCGAGCTTGGTGAGGATGCCGGTGACGTGGCGCATCACGGTGCGGTGACTCAGGAAGAGCGCGGCCCCGATCTCCTTGTCGGAGCGCCCTTCAACCAGCAGCCGCAGCACCTCCACCTCCCGTGGGGTCAGGCCAAGGCGGGCAGCGGGGGTGGCGATGGCGGGAGCCGACGCCGCGACATCCCCGAGATCGCGGGCCTCGGCAATGGCCTGGTCGCGCGATAGCGCCCGACCCGCGGACCAGGCGGCGGCGAATACGGCCTGCCCGAGCGCCGCCCGGGCGGCTTCGGCGGCCGCTTCGTACTTGGCGCGCTCGGGCAGGCCGGCAATCATCCCCATCTCCTCGCGTTGCGCCGCCGCCGCCCCCAATAGGCGAGCGGCGGCCCCCGCTCGCCCGCACCCGATGCCAAGGACGCCAGAGCAGGCCAGGATATGCGCCATCCCCGCGGGGTCACCGTCCGCTACGAGGGCGAGCGCCTCTTTGAGGCAAGCGGCGGCCAGCGGCGAGTCGCCCCGCTCGCAGGCGATCAGCCCGAGGTACCAAAGGGCCTGAGCGGTAGTAAATGCGTCGTCCGTGGTGCGGGACATGGCGAGCGCCCCCTCGAGGATCTCGGCCGCGCGCCCGAGATCACCCAGTCCGTAGGCCGTGATCCCCAGGTGGCAGACCGTTAGCGCCGCCAGGCTCTGCTCCCCCGCTTCCCGGTGCAGCGCGAGCGCCTCTCGCAGCAGCGGCTCGGCCCGTGCGTACTGGCCCCGATCTTCCTCCACGATCCCGAGCATCCTCAGTGCGCTGGGCGGCACCCACGACCGGTCGAGGCGCCGCGACCGCGCCAACGCCTCGCGCAGGAGCGGCACGGCCCGCTCGTCGTCACCCTGGTGGTGAGCCAGCTGTCCCGCGCCGTAGAGGACCTTGGCGTGCAGGCCGGGCGGGGCCTCTGCCGCCCGCGCCGCGGCTTGCTCAAGCCATTCGCGCCCCTCGCGAAGGTGCCCCTTCAGATACCAAAACAGCCAAAGTCGGGTCGCCAATCGGAGGAATGCCACCGAATCGTCGGCCTCCGCAAACCACTCGAGCGCCGCTCGCAAGTTAGCGTACTCGGGCTCGAGCACGCCAACGCGCACGGGGATGATCGCTGCACCGGGGGCCTCCGGAATGACCCGTTCGGTCAGGAGAAGGTAGTGGACCGCGTGTGCGGCACGGACAGCATCTTCCTCATCGGTGGCCGCGAGCTGTCCGAGGGCATACTCGCGCACCGTCTCCATCATGGCGTACCGCGGCTCTCCGGCCAGACCCGCAACCGGGTGCAGCAGGCTCTGTTCCACGAGGGCGGCGACGCCGTCGAAGAGGCCAGCATCGCCGTCGAGAGCGGCCACCGCCGCCGCGCCCAGATCGAACCCGCCAACGAAGACTGCCAACCGCCGGAACAGCGCCTGCTCCGGCGGGGTCAGAAGGTCGTAGGACCAGGCGATGGTGTTGGCCATCGTGCGCTGCCGCTCCGGCAGGTCCCGCGCTCCGCCAGTCAGTAGTGGCAGCCGCCGTTCCAGCCGGGCCAGCAAAGCCGGGGCGGGCAGCACCTTGATCCGGGCAGCGGCCAGTTCGATCGCCAGTGGGAGCCCGTCCAGACGGTGGCAAATGGCGACGACTTCCGGCGCGCGCTCCGGCGTCAGGGCAAAGTCTTCCCGGACCTCCCGCGCCCGCACCACGAACAGTCGCACCGCTTCGGACCGCGCCACTTCCTCGAATGGAATCGCGGCGCCGGGTGCGGTCAGCCCGAGTGGCGGCACCGGATGCTCGCGCTCGCCCGAGAGGCGGAGCCGGACCCGGCTCGTGGCCAGCAGCTTCAGGCCCGGAGAGGCGTGGAGCAGATCAGCAAGGCGTGGGGCGGCCTCAACCACTTGCTCGAGATTGTCCATGACCAACAGGAGACGCCAGGCGCCGAGGAAGGACGCCAGCCGGTCCGCCAGCGGTTCGTCGCCCGCGTCGCGCACCCCCAGCGCGCGGGCCACGGTTGGCAGCACCAGATCGGGATCCAAAATGGGCGCTAGACCAACGAAGGCAACTCCGTCCGGAAAGCTGCCGGCTACCTGTCCAGCGACGGCGAGGGCGAGCCGCGTCTTGCCCACCCCACCGGGGCCGGTCAATGTCAGGAGCCGCACGTCCTCCCGCCGCAGGAGATCGGCCACCACGGCGATCTCTCGCTCCCGGCCAATCAGCGGCGTCAGCGACAGGGGAAGGCTCGGCCAACGGTCGGCATCCGACGCGGTACGCATGACGGGGCTCGATCCAGCGGCAATGAACAATACGGAATTCGTGCCTACATCTTGCCGAACGAGGCTCGTCTCGTCAACCGGCTCCATGCGGCCAGGAGAGCAAGCGCCACCGAGCGACTCCACAAACCTGGATCGCCTGATGCCTTCTCAAATTCAGATGCGCCGGCTCTTGGCTAATCAGGAATGCAGGCCACCACGTCGACTTCGACGAGGACGCCGTCACCGAGGAAGCCCTCGATGCAGGTACGGACCGGCGGCGCCCCGGTGAAGTATTCCTTGTAGATCTCGTTGAAGGGGGTCCGATATTCGAGCTTCGAGACGAAGCCGGTCACTTTGAGCGCGTTGTCGAGCGAGGTGCCGGCCGCCTCCAGCGCGGCTTTCAGATTCTCCATCGTCTGCCGCCCCTGCGCCTCAATCGTATCGCCGGCCATCTTCCCGGTGGCGGGGTCGGTGCCGACCATGCCGGCGGTAAAGACGATGTTGCCGAATTTCGCCACCGGCGACAGGATCGGGTTCGGCGTCGTCCCGGCCGGCTGAATGATCTCCCGTTTGGCCATCTGGTCCTCCTGTATGAGTCGTCAGTCGCGGCCAGTTTCGTCTCTCGTCGAGCTGCCGCGCACGATTCGGCCCCCATGGTAGCCGCCCCGGCTGGAAACACAAGGGCCGGGAGACCCCGGCCGACTGGCGCGCCGTACGAGGTGCAGCCGAAACCACGGTTCGCGCCGCGTCGTTAACACCACGACGGACCTGCCTGGTCCCGGCCATGGTGCTTGACGCGCCGCCTCGTCCCTGTCAGCATACGTGGTGTCGGCATGCATCCCGCCTCGTATGCTGATACCCGGAGTCGCCGCGCCGCCGTGCAATCCACCCGGTGCCTTGTTGACTTGCTCCCGCGCTCCCGCATCGTTGCACCTAGCGTTCGCGCCGGGTGGGGATTGAAGCAAAGATATGCGATACCATGACTATTCCTACGCCGGGCACCGGCCACCGCCCCGCTGGCCCTGGGTCATCGGTATCCTCGTCCTGCTCGGCGCCCCGCTCGCCGGGTTCGGGTTGATTCAGACCGGGATCATCGACGGGAGCCCGATTCGCGAGCTGGTCGCGGAGTACATTCCGCTGCCGGAATCGTCCGATCCCCAACCGGGCATCGTCCAGCAAACCGCGACCGCGGTGCCGGCCGATGTCGTCACCGAGACGCCGGCAGCCACGCCGGCACCGACCCCGGCGCCAACCCTCGCCCCAACCTCGCCGCCGGAAGCGGTCGCCGAGCAATTCGTCCAGACCTGGACCGCGGGGGACTACGCCGCCCTGTACGACTTCCTCAGCCTTGAAGCCCAAACGATGATGTCGCGGGAGGATTTCGTCGCCCGCTACCAGAGCATCGCCGACCGGGCCGGGCTGCGCCGCTCCACCGCCACCGTCGCCGGTGACGCCAACGCGGCGCACGCGGTGCCGATCACGACGGAATTCAACTCCACGATTGCCGGCATCTTCACCGAGTCCAACCTGCTGCCGCTGGTGCAGGAAGGGGATACCTGGAAAGTCAGCTGGACGCCATCCCTGATCTTTACCGGCCTTGGCTCCGATGGCTGCGTCGATGTTGAGCCGGAGCAGATCCGGCGCGGCCGGATCCTCGATCGCGACGGGGCGCTGCTGGCCTATGACGGCACGGTCTACCGGGTCGGGGTCGTTCCCGGCCAGATCCAGCCATCGTCCGCGGGCCGCGTCCTGCGCGAGCTGGCCGAGCTGACCGACCTCACCGAAGCCGAGATTCAGGAGCGATACGCGGGTGCCGAGCCCGATTGGTTCATCCCGCTCAAGGATTTTCCGGAGGAGCGCGGCGACGACCTGCTGCAGCTGATCTCGCGATTGCCCGGCGCCTCGGTCCAACCGGCCGTGGCCCGAGTGTACCCATTGGGGCCGCGGGCGGCGCATCTCACGGGGTACGTCTCCACCGTGACGGCGGAGCAATTGGATGCCAATCCCGAGCTGGTCGCCGGCCAGGTCGTGGGGCAGGCCGGGATCGAAGCCGGCGCCAACGAGCTGCTCACCGGGGTAGCCGGGGGCCGGGTGGTCATCGTCCAATGTGACACCCGGGGCGAACGCTCGACCGTCGCCGAGCGCGAAGGCGTGCCGCCGCGCGATGTGATCCTGACCATCGACAGCGACCTCCAGCTCGCCGCCGACGCGGCCCTCGCCGCGCGGGGCGAGGTCAAGGGTTCGGCCGTGGTGCTTGACCCGCGGGATGGCGCCGTCCTGGCGATGGTCAGCCACCCAACCTACGACCCGAACGGCTTTGTCCTTGGTTTCGCCGACGACGATTGGGACGAGATCACCGACGAAACGGAGCGGCCGTTGCTCAACCGGGCGGCGCAGGCCGCCTACCCCACCGGGTCGATCTTCAAGCCGATCGCCTTTGTCGGGGCCATGGAGCACCTCGACTACACGCCGGAGACGGTGCTGGATTGTCCCTCGGTCTTCTCGCTCGAAGGCGCCAACCAGGTCTGGGAAGATTGGACCGTGGCCAGCGGCATGGGCCCGCAGGGGCCGCTGACGCTGCATCAAGCGCTGGTCAACTCCTGCAACACCATTTTTTACCAGCTCGGGCGTGATCTCGATCAGACCGACAATACCCTGCTGCCAGCGATGGCGAGCGCGTTCGGCCTCGGCGCTCCGACTGACATCCCGTACTTCCCCGAGGTTGGCGGCACCCTGCCCGATCCGGCCTGGAAGCTGGAGACGTTCGGCGATTACTGGGCGACCGGCGACGCGGTGAACTTGGCGATCGGCCAGGGCTTCCTGGAAGCGACGCCGCTGCAGATGGCCAACGCCTACGCCGCCCTCGCCAACGGCGGCGACCTGCTGCAACCCTATCTGGTGGCCGCCACCGCCGAGCCCGAGCGCCGGCCGGAACCAATCGGAGAGCGCACCCTGCTCGGCGAGCTGCCGGCCTCCCCGGCGACGATGGCCGCGGTGCGGGCCGCCCTGCGCGATCAGACGAGCGACTGGACCGGCTACGGGTCGGTCAGCGTGTTCGGCGATTTCGGCTGGCCGATCGCCGGCAAGACCGGGACCGCCCAGAACCAGATGGACACTCGAACCCAGCTCCCGCACGCCTGGTTCGCCGCCTTCGGCCCCTATGGCGAGGAGGCGACCATCGCCTCGGTGGTGATGATTGAGAACGTGGGCGAAGGCGTCGCCTTCGCCGCCCCCGTCACCCACCAGATCTACACCGCGTACCTCGGCTCCGACCTCGCCACCGGGGAGTGATACGGACATCGAGTGCATGGCGCGGCCTCACCCCCAACCCCGCTCCCAATGCTGGGAGCGGGGTTGGGGGTGAGGGCCGTTCGGCAACCCCGGTGGCCGGCCGAAGTCCGTATGATGCGGACAGCTCTGGGAGTTACCGGGCGCGAGGCGGTTAGTGGCTGAACGCGGCACCGGGCGCGCTGACCGCCGCCCCTGCTGCCGGCGGTTGACCACTGGCGGTCTCATCCGGCGTCACGATCACTTGGCCACGCATGAACGCATGCAACGTGCATTGGTAGTCGATCGTGCCCGGCTCACGGAAGGTGTAGGCGAATTCGCCCGCGGCCTGCACCGGTGATTCGAAGCCATCGCCGATGACGTTGTGCTCGTTTTGGCCCTGCCAGAGCCAGCGCACCTCGGTGCCGGCGGGAATCTCGATCACCGCCGGCTCAAAGCGGTCGTCAATCACGGCGACCTCCGTCACCCCGGTCACCGCCGCGCCGAGATCGAGCTGGGCTCGTACGAAGAGCGCGCCGGCGATCCCGAGCACGGCCACCACCACGATGGCGACGGCCAATCGACGCGGCCAGCGGCTAGCGACCGAAGTGGATGCGTTATGCGTCATGGTTTTCTCTCCTGTTGACGTTGCGATCTCGATGCGGGCGCGGCGCCCCAATGGAGCAGCCGCGCCACCAGCTCGAGAACACCGCGAGCACGTGAAGTGTGACATCGTGGACGCGGCGCCCCAACGGAGCAGCCGCGCCACGCATCAACGATGCCTACGATTGACCAACCAACCGCCGGCCGCCAGGTTGACTGGTCCGAGTCTCCTGGCCGGGTGACGACCCCGCGCGAGCGTGGCCCAATGCCCGCGCCGCGACGACCATCGCCGCCGCCAGCAGCACGATATCCTTGAGCACGTACTGCCCGACCAGGGTGGGAGCGTTCAGGGGCCCGCCAAAGAGCTGGCCGGGAAACAGGATGAGCGGAGACAAAATCCCGATCATCGCCACTCCCAGCAAGGCCACACCGAGGCGGGTCAAGCCTGGGATCAGCAGGCAGAGCCCGATCGCGGTCTCCAAGCTGGCGACGAGTACCGTGCCCAGCGCCGCCGGCACCAGGCCAAAGCTGAGTGTCGTCATCGTCTGCTCGACTAAGGACTGGGCGGGGCTCAGGCCCGGAATGAACTTCAAGAGGCCAAAGCCGATAAAGATCAGCCCCAAGCTGAGCTGGAGAAACGGGACGCTGACTCGATTTAACCAGCCACCCGCGCTCACCTCCAGACGGTGTAGGTCGTGTTGCATTCGATGCATTGTTGACGTTCCTCCCCGTGCGACGGAATCGGCCGTGTCCGAATCAAAAGTTGCCATGGCGATCGCTCGCTTCTCTCCTTTCCGGCGGCTGTCGCTCACCTGGATTGAGTATGGGAGGCGAGCCTCAACATGACCTGCGAAAAACCCTCAACAATCGATAAACAGCGAATCAACAGGTGATGAGGTGGCCCGTTTTCCCTAGCAATCGGCGCTTTGTTCCGCAATACTTGGCACTGGCGAGCGATCCGATGCACGCGCCGGGAGACGAGGAGCGATGGAAAGCCAGACCACGGTCCTGGTGGTGGACGACGAGGACGCGATCGTCGAGCTGATGCGCGACTTTCTGGAAGCGGAGGGGTTCACCGTGCTGACCGCCGGCGATGGCGCGACGGCGCTGGCGTTCGCCGCCGCGCGGCCGGTCGATTGCGTCCTGCTCGATGTGATGATGCCCGGCCTGTCGGGGTTTGACGTGATCCGCCGCCTGCGCGGGCAAGGCGATGTGCCGGTCCTCTTCCTCAGTGCCCGCCAGGAGGACAGCGACAAGATCCGCGGCCTCGGCCTCGGCGCTGACGATTACATCGTCAAGTCCGCCACGCCCGGCGAGGTCGTGGCCCGGATCAAAGCGGTGCTGCGCCGCTCCCGTCGCGACGAGCCGCAACCCCCGGCCGTGCTCGACTTTGGCCGCCTCGTGATCGATCTCCGCGCCCACGAAGCACGGGTGGCCGGCGAGCCGATCGCGCTCACGGCCCGCGAATTTGATCTGCTCCAAGTGCTGGCCGAGCGCCCGCGGCAGGTCTTCACCCGGGAGCAGCTCTTTGCCCGATTGTGGGGCGAGTTTGGCGACCGCCATACCGTGACGGTCCATGTCGGCCGCCTGCGGGAGAAGATCGAGCGTGACCCGAGCCAGCCGGAGCACATCGTGACCGTGTGGGGGGTCGGCTACCGGTTCGAGGGAGAGCGGCGGCCATGATCGCCCGGATTCGCCGTCGCTCGTTTGCCATGCGGACTTGGCTGGCCCTGGCCTTGGGGACCGTCTTCGTGGTCCCCACCTTCGCCATTCTGGCCTTTTACTTCCATGTCGTGGGCGTCACGCCGCCGGAGTTCGACGCCGCGATGGAGCTGGCGCGGGCCGGCGCCGGTCAGTGGCATGATCCGGCCTGGCAAGCCGCCGCCACGAATGCCCTGGTCGACACCGGGGTGGCGGTCCTCCTGGTCGAAGATGGCCAAGAAGTCTATCGGAGCACGATGCGGCCGTTGCGAGCCAACAATTTCGATGGGGACGGACCCGCTCGCTCGCTGACGATCATCGAGGGCGAACGGGAGCGCTCGGCCCACCTCTACCCCGACAACCAGCCGTGGGCCACGATTGCCCTGGTGCCGGTGGTGGCGCTGGCGGCCCTACTGGCGACGATCGCCGCCATCGCCTGGTTCCTGGGCCGGACCGTGACCAACCCGCTGGCCGCCATGAGCCAGGCGGCACGGCGGGTCGCCGCCGGCGATCTCGAGATCACCTTACCGGCGTCCCGGATCCGTGAGGTGGCGGAGGTCAGCACGGCGTTCGAAGCGATGAGCGGTGACCTTCGCGCCTCGCTCCAACACCAATCGGCCTTAGAGCAGGAGCGGCGCCTCTTCATCGGCGCGGTGGTCCATGATCTGCGGACGCCGCTCTTTTCCCTGCGCGGCTACTTGGAGGGGCTCAGCCAGGGCCTCGCCGATACGCCCGCGAAGCAAGCGCGCTACATCAGCGGCGCCCAGGAGAAGGCGGCGGCCCTGGAACGGCTGGTGTCCGATCTGTTTAACTACGCCCGGCTCGAGTATCTCGACCAGGCGCCCAATCAACAGCCGCTCAACCTCACCCCGCTCCTGCACCGCCTGGTGGATGGATTGCAACCCCAAGCCGCCGCCAAGCGGGTGAGCATTACCCTGCTGGAACCGAGCGGCCGCTGTCCGGTCGAGGGGGACAGCCATCTGCTGACCCGCGCCATTGAGAATGTGCTTGACAACGCCGTGCGCTACACCCCGGACGGCGGCGAGGTGCGGGTCGGCTGTCACGTCAACGGTGATCGCGTCCGGTTCACCATCACCGATACCGGACCGGGCATCGCGGCTGCCGATCTGGCGCATCTGTTTACACCGTTGTACCGGGGCGAGTCCTCACGCAACCGCCGCACCGGCGGCGCCGGGCTTGGTTTGACCGTGGCCCGTCGCATTCTCCGCGCCCACGGCGGCGATCTCACCGCGGCCAATCAGTCGCCGCACGGCGCGGTGTTCACCGGCAACCTCCCCCGACCGCTCGCGGTTGACGAAATGCCGCCTGCCGCCTGACCCCTCGCCAGCCCGCGAACGCCGTGGCATCTATCCAACCGGAGCCGTGGCTTCTCCGTTCTCGTCCGGTGGCGGCGCGGCCGCGTCCTCCACCGGCGCCGACGCCGGTTCGCCGCCGAGGACGAGGGCGTCGCTGGTCATCCAGCCGGTCAGGGATGTTCCCCGCACCTGATACCAGACGGCGCCGTCGTTGGTTGCCGGGCCGTCCTGGATGGTGAGCACCTCGCCTAGCGACACCGCGATCAGCACGTTTGCCTCGTTCGTCGGCATGTCGCGCAACAGCCCGCCCTCGACGCTGGTCACCACCATGTCGCCGGGGAGGAAGCCGGGGCTGGGCGGGGCGGCCTCCACCGTGCCCGCGATCACGGCTTGCACCGCCTGCCGCATCTGCACGATCTCGGCGTACATGGCATCGCCCGGACAGGAAGTGGTATTGACGTCGCGATGGGCGCAGATCGTCGGTAGGCTCGCGATATTCTGGAAGGGCGGCGTCGCCAGGGGATCGAGCGCGCGACAGGCCCAGGCCGTGATCCAGGTCAGCCCGCTCCGCATCTCCGGCGTCACCGGCTCATTGAAGTAGCGGCCCATGGTGCCGATGCCGGCGCTGCCCCAGTTGTACTGCAAGGCGTGGCTGCCGACCGCCGTCTCACCGCCGAACCGGCCCTCGTAGACGTTGCCCATGAAATCGACGAGGTAATTGTAGCCGATGTCTCCCCAGCCCCGCGTGACGGCATGATAGTAATAGATAAGCCGCAGGCCGAGCACCGGATCCTCGAAGTTGGTGGTGTCGGTGTGGTGGATAATGGCGTGCTGGACCGCCTGGTACTCGACCGGCCAGGTCTCCCGCCCGCGGTCGTTGAACCGCAACGATTCGTCCGCCCCCCAAGCGGCGCGGGAGATGATCGGTGGCTCGGCCAGCGACGGGGTCAGGGCCGGTTGCGCCGCCTCGATCATGGTTGGTCCGTTGGCGGCGTCGAAGTAGCTGAAGGCCAAGCCGGGGAGCGTGGCCGGCACCCCTTGCGCATCGTAGGCCCGGTAGCGGACAAAGGATGCCCAGTTGGCCGGCACCAGGCGGCCGAAGCGGCGTCCCTCGCGGTCGGGCCGCCCACCATCGGACGACTCGACCACCCAGACCGGGTCGGTCCAGTTCACCCCATCGGTGCTCAGGCTCAGCTCGATGCCGGCGCCGGGATTCTCCGCGATGTCCCAGTGCGGCGCGATCCCCTGAAAGGCGAAATCGGCCTGGAAGCTGATCGGCTCCGGCGTATACTCGCCGCCGATCCCCGAGGCCACCAGGATCCCGACCTCTTGAGCCTCAACCCATTCGCCGGCGACCGTGGTACCGGTCCATTGCGCCCCGGCCGTTGGTTGCCGGCCAAGCACCGAGGCGGCCGCCAGCCCGGCCGACGCCATCAGGATCGAACGCCGGTCGAGTCGCCTCGGCACCGGCGTGCCGTCGTGCCGTCGCGGTTGCGCCATCCCTGGTCCCCACTCGTCACGCCCCGGCCCGTGGCGACACACGCCAACACCGGGGCACGATCATCCATCATGCGGAAAACGAGCGGGGCAACCATCACGGTAGCATCGCGGTGCCTAGGCGTCAAATGTCGCGAGCGTCGCGTCCGATACCGAACCGCGCCAGCCCCTCCGGGTTCAAGTCAAAGCCGAAGCCTGGCCGGTCGGGGAGGTGCAGCATTCCGTCCTCGATCGCCGGTTGGCCGGTGAAGAGCGTCTGCCAGAGCGGATCGCGGATCGGATTGGGAAAGACTTCCTGGATGTGCCCATTCGGGACTGCCGCGATCAGGTGGCCATGCACTTGCGGGTCGTGGTGGGGCGCCATCAGCACGCCATGGCTGGCGGCGTAGGCGGCGACGCGCAGCCACTCGGTGACGCCGCCGGCCCGGGTGGCATCGAACTGCATGACCCGGACCCCGCCATGTAGGATCAGGTCACGGCAGCCCCAGCGATGCAGCTCGCTTTCGCCACTGGCGATCGGGATCGTGGTGGCCGCCGCGACCTGGTCCAGGCCATGGACGCTGTCGTACCAATGCACCGGCTCTTCAAACCAGGTGATGTCGAGCGGCTCGTAGGCGCGGGCGGCGGCGATCGCCGCCGGCACGTCGTAGGCGCCGTTGGCATCGAGCATCAGGCCGACCGCGGGCCCGATCGCCTCCCGCGCGCTGGCGACGCGGATCACGTCCTCGGTCAGCGGGATGCCGCCGACCTTCATCTTGACCGCCCGGAAGCCGAGCTCGGCGTAGCCGCTCATCTCCGCCACCAGACCCTCGACATCGGCGCCGCCGTCCGGCCCGTAGTAGCCGCCGCTGGCGTAGCAGGGGACGGTGGCCCGGCTGGCGCCCAAGAGCTTCCAGATCGGCTGGCCACAGATCTTGCCCTTTAAGTCCCACAAGGCAATGTCAATCCCGGCGATCGCGGCCATGATTTGCGGCCTGGCCCCGGCCCCGAAGTGGGGCTGCCCATCCGCCTGGCCAGGGCCCGCCCCCGCCCGGGTATGGGTATGGGCGAACATCGCCGCCCAATGCCGCTCGTGCTCCATCGGGTCCTGCCCCAGCAGCAGGGGCGCGAACGTTCCCGTCACGATCGCCGCGATTTGATCCAGCGGCCGGCCATGGATCTCCCCCAGCCCGACCAGCCCCGCATCGGTCTCGATCCGGACAATCAGCTCCGAGGCGGTGGTATATGGTTCCAGCGACATCCAGAACGGACGGCTCAGAGGCGCCGCCACCCGGTCGACGGAAACCTTGCGAATCCGCATGTATCCTCGCTTTCGACACGATGTTGATGAAGATCGCGCTACTGGTCCACGACGGGGAAATCGACCCGCGCGCTGCTGGCGGCGTTCGATTGAAGGATGCCGAGCAGGATCGACAGCGCCCGCCGGCCATCTTCGCCCGAGGAAGAAGGCGTGCCGCCCCGCTCGACCAGGCCGATCAGCTCGCGGATCGCCGCCCCGGTATCGCTCCAGGTCGTGTGCGGCACGTGCAACCGGCTCGTCCCCAGCCCGCCGTCCGGGAACGGCTTCGTCCACTCCGCGACATCCGCCCCCACCCGCAGCCGCCCGCCTTCACAGATCAGCTCGATCTCAAACGTCTTGAGCGTGCCCTTCGAGGCGTTGACAAACGCCCGTACCCCGTGCTCGAAGTGAATGTAGGCGCTGCCGCCGGGATCGGAGGCGGGATCGCGGCCGCCGTCCCCGGCGTAGCGCGGGCCATACTCACGATGGCCGTCGTCCAGCTCGGCCACGAGCCAGGCCGGATCGTCCTCGACGAACCAGCAGACGGCATCGATCAGGTGCGTCCCGTTACGGAAGAACATCGCGCGCTCGCCGCCCAACGTCGCTACCACCCGGCGCAACCCGCCAAGCTCGCCGCTCCGCAGCAGCCGGCGCGCTTCGCCAAACGCCGGATACCAGCGCCGGGTGTGATTAATCAGCAGCGGCACCCCGGCCGTCCGGCAGGCGGCGATCATCCGGTCGGCGTCCGCCAGGGTCGTCGCGATCGGCTTTTCGCAGAGGATCCCCTTCACCCCGGCCGCGACCCCAGCGACGACGATCTCGGCATGGAGGTTGTCGGGCGTCACCACCGACAGCAGATCGACTCGTTGCTCGGCCAGCATTCGCCGGTAATCCGTGTACCCCTCGGTGTCAGGAAAGGCATCCCCCCACCGCCGCTGAAACCCATCGAGCAGCATCGGCACCAGGTCACAGACCGCGACCAGCTCCACCCCCGGCACCGAGGCATAGGCGGCGACATGAGAGTGGGCCGCCACCGTGCCCAGCACCGGCTCCGGCGCCGCCGGCGGGACTTCAGTCGAGATCTCGGCGAGGCCGATAATGGCGGCGCGATAGGTCGGCATTGGATCCTTCACTCCCCGCTCATACCGCGTGGCGCGTCGATGAGGCGCTGGACTGAAGTCCGCGCTGAGCACCGGAACGTCCCTTCAGGACTGAATACGATACAGCCGTAATTTGCAACGGTATTCTCGGATACAGTTGATTCTTGTCTTGGCCGGTGATCGGTCGTCCTCAGTCCTGAAAGGACTTCGTGATCCTCAGCGCGGACTTCAGTCCAGCGCCGCCGCCCAGCGTCGTCGTCCAAACGCATCACCCACCCTTGCCCGAGCTCCGGCCGCGCCGGGGATCAATCGCATCTTGGAGGCCGTCGGCGAAGAAACCCATCGCCAGCACGGTGTAGACGATGGCCAGCCCCGGGAAGAGGGCGTAGGTGGCGGAGCGAGCCAGATACCCTTGGGCCGAGCTGAGCATGTTGCCCCACGACGGGTTTGGCGGCTGGCTGCCAAGGCCGAGGAAGCTGAGCGACGCTTCGACCAGGATCGCCTCCGGGATCGCGATCGCCATCAGGACGATGGCGGGCACGACGCAGGTCGGCAGCAGGTGGCTCCGGATGATGCGCCATTGGGTGCAGCCGATCGCCCGCGCCGCCTCGGTGAAGTCGCGCTCCTTGGCCGAGAGCGTCGTCGCCCGGACCACGCGGGAGAAGACCGGCATGTTGATGATGGCGATGGCGAGGACGGCGTTGGCCCAGCCGGGGCCCAGGATCGTGACGATCCCGATCGCCAGGAAGATGGCGGGGAAGGCGAGCAGCGTATCCCAGACCCGCATCACCACCGAATCGACCCAGCCCCCCAGGTAGCCCGCGACCAGGCCGGTCAGAGTGCCGATGACCGCGGCCAGTATTACCGCCGAGAAGCCGGCTTGCAGCGCCGGCCGAGCGCCGTAGATCACCCGGCTCAGCACGTCGCGGCCAAGCTCATCGGTGCCGAACCAGTAGGTGCTCGACGGCGGCGCCAACTGATCGAGGAGGTGTTGCTCGTTCGGGTTGAAGGGCGCGACCAGCGGGCTGGCGATCGCCACCACCGCCAGCAGGAGCAGGCTGACAGCCCCGATCGTTCCCTTCCGGTGGCGAAGCAGGCGCCGCCCGACCGCGAGCGCCTGGCTCTCGCTGCGCCAGCCCCGGCCTTGTCTCCCGACCGGGACGGCGGGGGCCAGCAGCGTTTGCTCCGCTGTCGATTCGCGCATCTCGGACCGCTGCCTTCCCGTGCCGCGACCACGCTACCGGCGGCCGCCCAGCCGAACGGACGGATCAAGGTAGGCGTAGGAGAGATCGACCAGGAGGTTCGTCACCAGGAAGATCACGACCACCAGCATCAACGTCGCCTGCACCACTGGGTAATCGCGGTTGAGGATCGAGCTGACCACCAGGCGGCCGATCCCAGGATAGGCGAAGACGGACTCGGTGACGACGGCGCCGCCGAGGAGGGTGCCAAACTGGATACCGAGCGCGGTCACGATTGGCAGCAGCGCGGTCCGCAGGGCGTGGCGGCCGATGACGACCAGCTCGCCCAGCCCCTTCGCCCGCGCCGTGCGCACATAATCCGCCGCCAGCACGTCGATCATCGAGGAGCGGACGAACCGGGAGAAGACCGCCAGGTTCGAGACCGCGATCGTGATCACCGGCAGGATCAGAAACTCCAGGTTGAAGAAGGACGACTGGCCGGGCAGGCCCAGCCCCGACGGCGGCAGCCACCGCAACCGGACGCTGAACAGCAAGATGAGCAGGATGCCCAACCAGAAGCTCGGGATCGAGAGACCGAGCGAGCTGAGGCCGGTGACCACGTAGTCCGCCCCCCGATTCTGCCGCACCGCCGCCAGGATCCCCAGTGGAAAGCCGATCAGCACGGCCAGGCCGAGCGCGATCAGCGCCAGTCGCAAGGTGTGGGGGAACGCCTCGGTGACGAGGGTGGCAACGGGCCGGTTGTAGACCTGGGACCGGCCGAGATCGAACCGCGCGACATCCGAGAGCCACACCCCATACCGAACCGGGATCGGTTGATCCAGCCCGAGCCGAACCCGTTCCAGCGCGACTTGCTCATCGGTCGCCTCCATCCCCAGCCGCATCCGCGCCGGATCGCCAGGCGCGAGCTGGATGATGGCGAAGATGAGGACCGAAGCCAGGAAGAGGGTCGGCACCAACATCAAGAGGCGCTGCGCAAGGTAGCGCGGCACTAGCCCTTGCCCCGGCCGTGAGCATATCCGCGGTCGGTGCCCGCGGCCGCTGGAATAAATTCCGCGCTGAGCATCACGAAGTCCTTTCAGGACTGAACACGACACGCCGAATGCGCGAAACTGGTTAGTATATAACAGACCACAGCCGCGCCCACGGAAGATTACTCGTGCCTAGTACCGAAGGGACTTCGTGATGCTCAGCGCGGAATTTATTCCAGCGGCCGCGGACGCACCAGCAGGCGTTCAACCCATCGCCGCGATCTCCGACGCTAGCACATGAGATCCAACTCCTGATCGCGGCCGTTCATTGCACGACTCACGACTCACGACTCGATCCAAGCGGTGTCGGCGAAGATGTTGCCGTTGAGGTCGAAGTGAACGTCTTGCACGGCGGTGTCGAAGGCCCAGACCCGGGGGTCGGTGGCGACCTGGATCATGTGGCAGGATTCGATCACGATCTCGTTCAAGCGCTGGTAGATCTCGCGCCGGCGCGCTTCGTCCACCTCCACCGCACCCTCCGCCACCAGCTCCTCGATCTCCTCGTTGATGTAGCCGTAGCGGTTGGTCTCGCCGCCCCGATAGTTGCCCTGCGTGCTCCAGAAGATCGCGGGGTCGCGGGTGGTGCGCGCGTTGAGCCAGGGATGCAGATCGAAGCCGAGCAGGTCGCCGGCCTCGCCGATCTCGTAGAAGCGGGCGACCTCGACCTCATTGACGGTGAGATTGATCCCAATCTGGGCCAGGTCCGCCTGCCAGATCAGCGAAAAGAGCTGCATCTGGGGCCAGCGGGCGGTGGTGTTGATCGTCATCTGCAGGTTGGAGACGCCCGCCTCTTCCAGCAGGGCTGCCGCTTGCTCCAAATCGAAGGCGTAGGGCAGCACCAGGTCTTCCCGGTAGGCGAGCGTGGCCGGGCTGAAGAAGGGCGAGATGATCGGGCTGGAGACGCCGAAGAAGGCGCTCGGCACCATCCCCTCGCGGTTCAACGAGTACGACAGCGCCTGGCGCACCGCCGGTTGATCGAACGGCGGCTTCTGGATATTGACAATGACATTGAACACGCTGCCGGCGTCCTCGTTGATCACGACCTCGTAGTTGTCGTCCGCCTGCAGGGGGCCGACATCGCCCAGGCCGGTGACCTGGATGCCGGACACCGTACCCGATTGCAGATTCGGGACGAGCGTTTCCGATCGCTCCAGCCGGCTGAACAGGATCTCGTCGAGGCGGGGGATGTCCTCCCGGTAAAAGGCGTCGTATCTCGGCAGCCGGAGGTACTGGTTGGGCACCCATTCCGCCATGCTGAAGGGGCCGGTGCCGACCGGCAGGGTTTGCAGCATCTCGGCATCGGCCGGGTCGTTGATCCGAATCGCGAACCAGTAGTCGAGGATGTCGGTGATATAGGGGACCGGGTTCTCGAAGTGCAGCTCCAAGGTCAGCGGCTCGGCCGCCCGCACGTCCGTGATCGCGGCGATCAGCCCCTGGAACTTGGCGACCGCCGGGCTCTGCAGCAGCTCCTCGTCCTTCGTATACCCGTACATGATCACGAAATCTTCGGCCGTCAGCTCGGTGCCGTCATGCCAGGTGACGCCCGGCCGCAGTTGCACGGTGAACGTGAGGCCGTCCTCCGACAGCTCCCACGACTCGGCGATGTCCGCTTGCGGCTCGCCCTCATGGTTCTTCCAGGTCAGGCGTGAGAAGACCTGGTTGTAGATCCCCATGTTGGTTGCCGACACGGCCCAGGGATTGAAGTCGTTGAAGTCGCCCGATTCCGCGTAGTTGAAGGTGCCGCCTCGCGTCGCGGTCTGGGTCGTTGGCGCGGCCGCGGCCAACGCCGCCGGAGCCCGCCCCACGACCGCCGCCGTCGCGGCCGGGACGGCCGTCGACAGGGCCACGAATTGCCGCCGCGAAAGATTCCGTCGTTGGACGCTCATCGTTCACACTCCTTTTCGTCCCGTCGCTCTCCGTTTGTCACGCTGCTCGCGAACCGGCGCCTGGCCACCCGCGCCTGGTCTCTCATCTCGGCCGTATCGCGGTCTGCCGACGACGACGTCACGACGCCGCTGCCGGCGATGCGCTCCGGCCGGCCCGCATCGCCTGGCTGGACCGAAATGCGATCCCCCGCGGCAAGGGTTGCCGGGGCGGTTCGGCGACCGACTGCCGCGTCAACCGCGCCGCCCGCAGCACATGCTCGCAAAAAGCCGCTTCCGCCCGCTCGGGGTCGCCCGTTTGCAGCGCGGCCAGCAGCGCCTGATGGCGGGCGACAAGACTATTGACGTCATGCGGGGTGTGGGGTGAGACCGCCGGCGCCAGCAGCCAGGCGAGCGGGTGGAGGGTCTGCCACAGCTTGCCGAGGAGCGTATTGTCCGCGATCCGGACCACGGTTTGATGAAACTGGGCGTTGAGCGACGCCGTTTCCGTCCAGCGCCCCGCCCGCGCCGTCGTCCGCATCGCCGCGATCAACCGCGCCAGCTCCGCGACGTCGCCGGGGGTCAACCGTTCACAGGCACAGCGCGCCGCGTGGCCTTCGATGAGTTGGCGGACGGCCGCGATATCACCGAGGTCCTTGGCCGTGAGCTGAGCCACCACGGCGCCGCGCCGCGGCCGCCGGACGACGAGCCCTTCATGGTCAAGACGGCTCATCGCCTCCCGCACCGGCCCCCGGCTGATCCCCAACTCCCGCGCGATGGCGGCTTCACTCACGCGATCGCCCGGCCGCAAGGCGCCCTGATGAATCCACTCCACGATGACGGCGTAGACATCATGACGAAGCGCCCGGTCATCCCCCGGCCCGCCGTCAGGGACCGGACCTCGCTCATCCGCTCGACCGATACCGCCATTCACGGGGACCACGCGCCGACCCTCCCGCGTCTGGAACCTGGAAACTGTTGACAGTTTGCACAATACAGGCCGCGTGCCGCGGTGTCAAGCGGGCTTTCGCCCGCCCGCCGGCCCGACAAGACCCGCCAGCTCAATCGCCGGTCCCCTCGCGAGACGGTTCGCTGGTATGCTGCACGACACGGGCGTGGTGGCCCGTCGGGCGTGGGGGAGGGACAGACGGTGGGTGAGGCGCTCCAGTTCGGGATTCAGACAACCGCGACCCGGCCGTGGCCGGAGATGGTCGAGCTCTGGCAACGGGCCGAGGCGCTCGGCTTCGACAGTTGCTGGTTGCCGGACCACCTCATTCCCCCGTTCAACCGCTCGGGGCCGATCTTCGAAGCCTGGACCCTGCTCGCCGGCCTGGCGACCGTGACCGAACGGGTCCGGATCGGCATCCTCGTCTCCTGCAACACCTTTCGCCACCCGCCGTTGGTCGCCAAGGAAGCCGTCACCATCGATCATCTCTCCGGCGGCCGCCTCGAATTTGGTCTCGGCGCCGGCTGGTTCGCGCCGGAGCACGAGATGTTCGGCCTGGAGCTACCGGCCGCCAAAGAGCTGGTCGACCGCTTCCGGGAAGCGGTCGAGCTGTGCCATCTCCTCTTTACGCAAGAGATCACCAGCTACGATGGCAGGTACTATCAACTGCGGGAGGCGCCCTTCCGGCCCCCCGCCCTGCAGCGGCCGCGGCCGCCCTTCACGCTCGGCGCCCATGGCCCGAAGATGCTCCGCATCGTCGCGGAATATGCCCAACGCTGGAACTCGACCGGCACCGTCGCCGAGATGACGGATCGAAATCGCGTCTTGGACGAGCAATGCGCCGCGATCGGGCGCGACCCGGCAACCATCCTGCGGTCCCACCTCTATGTGCCGGGGATCCTGACCGACGAGCGGCCGTGGGACTCGACCGAGGCGTTCCTCGATTTCGTGGGACGCTTCCGCGAGGCCGGGGTGACCGAGTTTATCGTCCAACCCCCCGCCGCCGACCCGCTCGCCGCGATTGAGCGGATCGGCGCCGAAGCGTTGCCGGCGGCCCGCCACGTCGGAGCTGGTTGAGGCGCATGGAGACCGAGATGGCGTACAAATCGACCGAGGAGATGGTGCGCCGGGTCCGCCCGTTGCTGGACCGTCTGGCGGGGGAGTCGATTGATCGAGCCCGGTTACTGCAATACCTGGCGGCCCGCGCCGGCGTCGTTTGGGGCGCCCTGGAGCTGGTCACCGAGGTGGAGACCGAGCCCCAACCCGGCACCACCTCACGGGTCTTTATCTTCCGCGACCGAATCTCGCGGGTGGAGCATCCGATCCCGTACCCGTCCTGCCTCGACGCCGCGATCGAGCCGATGGTGCGCGCCGAGTACGAGCGGCTGGCGATCGACCGGCCGCTGACGATGATGGCGGAGTCGCTCTTTCAGCACTTCTACGCCGCTCACTGCGCCTCCTGCCGCTGGCGGGGCAAGCTCCACGACCAGATCCATCGCGAGTGCCGCTTCGCCGGCTACCCGATCAATTTCGAGCCGGCCGGGGAGACCGAAGCCGGCGGATGATTACGGCTGCTCAAGATTCCATTGCCAGTCCGCCGACCACCAGTCGGCGAACGGCATCTCGCGCTCGTGCATGGCGCGGATTGTCGCCGCCTGGTCATAGGCCGTGCGATGGAACGAAAGGCTCTGGTTCTCCGGCGTGACAGTGAGGATCGCGAACTCGGCCTCCGCCGACACGATGATCCGTCCATCCTGCCACTCGCGATAGGCAACGCCGGCGCTGCCGGGGTTGGCGAGGATCGTGGCTCGATAGGGCCGCAGCATCGCCACGTGCGTATGCCCACCAGCGATGATGGCTGGGCAATGCTCGTCGTCGAGCATCAGCATCGGGTCGAGCTCCGCCGCCGGCGTGGTCGCCACGATCACGTCATCGAAGTTGCGCGGCGAGCCATGCACGCAGAGCAGCTCGGCGAACGGATCTAGCGGGATGGTGATGGTCGGCTGAAATGAGCGGATGAAGTCGAGATCAGCCGCGTCAAGCTGGGCGGCGCTCCACTGGATCAGCGCCTCAACCTTCCCCTCGTCCGTCTCCAGGTCATGCGCTGGACGTTCCTCGAGCAGCTCCGCATCGGCATTTCCCATCACCACCGGGCACCCGAGCGGGCGCAGCCGGACGAGGACCTCATGCGGTTGCGGTCCCATGGCGGATACATCCCCCAAGCAGACGACCTGATCGACCCCGGCCCGCTCTATCTCGGCCAGCGCCGCGTTGAGCGCCGCCAAGTTGCCGTGAATATCCGCGATCAACGCGATCCGCATGAGCAGATTCCTTCCAATCCGTGTGGTGTATCGCTACCGTGTATTCCCGGGTGTCCTCTGGGCTCTCTCACAAGCGGCGTATGAGCCCGGGGTTTGTTCTTGCTCACTGTCCTTCCCCAATTCCCATGATGCTCTTGCTCCACCGGCAACTAGCGATCGAGCCTGTTCGGTGACGCGCCGTTGGGTGATGACGGCGACCATCCTACCGTGGGCGGCGCCTCAAGGACCTGATCGGCCAGCCCGTACTCCATTGCCTCGTGGGCGGTCATGAAGTTGTCGCGCTCGGCGTCGCGTTTGATCGTGTCAAACTCCTGGCCGGTGTGGCGGGCGAGGATCTCAAGGCATCGGTTTGAAAGGAACAACGTCTCGCGCGCGGCGACCTCGACCTCCGCGATGTTGCCGGCGAAGCCGCCCGAGCCGCGGTGGATCATGATCCGGGCATTCGGCAGCACCTGGCGCTTGCCGGGAGCGCCGCCGGCGAGGAGGACGGCGCCCATGCTGGCACCGAGGCCCGGGCAGAGGGTCGAGACGTCGGGGCGAACGTGCTGCATCGTGTCGTAGATCGCCAGCCCCGCGGAAATGGCTCCGCCCGGACAGTTGATGGAGAGACAAATGTCCTGATCAGCGTCGTCATGCGCCAGGAAGAGCATCTGGGCGATGACCAGGTTGGCGACATCGTCGTCGACCGGCGTACCGAGGAAGATGATCCGGTCCTTGAGCAGCCGGGAGTAGACGTCGGAGGAGCGTTCCCCCCGGCTGGTGCTCTCGACCACCATGGGGACGAGATGCTGGTAACGTGGAACGGTCATGGTTTGGGCTCGCTTCCGTCCGGTTTGTCAGGCCGGGTTCAAGGCACATCGAAGTCGCGGATACGGTGCTTGATGCGCGATCGCTCCGGGCCGGGTGATCTACCGCCCGCTGGTTGGCTCGCGGCGGCCGCGGCGCCGGAGCGCGTTTTGCCATTCGCCCTGCTTCCGGTCGGCATCGCTGTAGGCGGTGGTTTCCGGGGCGGCCGCGTAGCGCGCGGTGATCGTGAGGTCGTCGCGCACCCGCTCGGTCATCGGCGCGCTCGCCAGCATCGCCGCCGCCTGGTGCATCCGCTGCCGGGAGGCGTGGCGATCGCCGGCGCGGTCGAGGGCGAGCGCGGCCCGCCGCTCGACCGTCGCCCGCAACAAGGCGGCGATCTCCGTCACCATCTCGTCCGCGGCGGCGGCCACCACCATGGCTGGTGTGGCGAAGGTTAGCGCCGGCGTCTCAAGCGTGGTTTGGTGGTGCGAGTCGGTGGCCGGGTTCGACCAGGAGGCGGCGATGGTCAAGTGCCGGACGCCGCCAATCGTCCCCCCGGCGGTCCGGACCTCGAAGATCAGGTCCAGCTCCTCGGCCGCCGGCAGGTCCCCCAGCGCGATGGTGAGCTGTTTGCCGTCCCGCCGCGCGGGAAAGGCGTTTACCAGATCGAAGCGGACGCCGGTTGGCGACGTCATGGTCAGCGTCATCCCGATCGCGGACACGTTCAGCAACTCGTGCAGCTCATGCTCGAAGAAGGCGCGTAACTGATCGGGCCGGGCGATGAATTGGAAGTTGCCGCCGCCGGCCTCGGCCAGCCCGCTGAGCAACGCCTCATCGAAATCGAGCCCGATGCCCAGGGTGGTGGTGCCGATGCCCCGTTGCCGCAGCTCGTGGGCATGGCGCGTCAGGTGCGCCGGGTCGGTGATGCCGACATTTGCCAGTCCATCGGTCAGGACCAAAGCCCGTCGCACCCGCGATTCGGTCGTGGTCCCGTCCGTGACTGGTGCGGCGCCGTCGCTGATCTCGCGGCAGCCGGTCAGCCAGCCCGAGCCGAGATCGGTTGACCCCCCGGCATCGATTCCTGGGAGGGCCAGGCGCAGCGCGGTCTTGCCCCGCGGCGTGGCGCGTTGCGCCGGGTGTACCACCTCCACCGTGTGATCGAACGTCACCAGCGCCGCCCGGTCCTCGTCGTGCAGAAAACCAGCCGCGACATCGACCGCCCGCTTCGCGAGGCTGAGCTTCTCGCCCGCCATCGATCCCGAGCGATCGAGGACGAAGGCGACATCGACCGGCGCCCGCCGGTGCGTCTCGGGGCGAGCGGGTGTCGCGATGCGGACCAGGAGCGTGCCGGCCCCGCCGGTCGCGGCGACCACGGGTCGCTCCCACCGGGCGCTGATCCGCACCGGTTGCTGGGCGGGAAGAGAGGTGGGCTCCATGGCATTGGCTCCTTTTATTGGTCGAAGAACTGACGACGAAGGCTGGGTGGCCGCGATGTCTGACAAAAACAAAAGATGGGTTGTCCGGGGACTGGGCTCATTGTTTGGATGAAGAACGCGATCGCCGTATCCCTCTCGCCGGGTGTCTTTAGCGCCCGGCGAGAGGGATACGGCAATCGCGAAGCCAGCCGCTCCCATACCCCCACGCTACCGAAACACCCGCCGCGCCCATCGGATCAGCCACTCGATCCGGTCCTGCCGCCGCTGATAGACCGATTCCCGGATCAGCAGCTCCGCGTCCTCCGTCAGCCGCACCCGGCGCCACGCCGCCGGCTCCGCCCGCTCGGCCTCCGTGTCCGCCAGGGGAGCGGCCGACAGCAATGGGGTGGCGACGCCAATGGTGAGCGGACGCGGCGGCGGCGGTTCATCCTCCGCGATATATCCACCGCCCATCTCTAGCCGCGCTTCTTGGAGCGATGGTTGCCGCGGCGCGGGAGCCGGCGGCCGGGAGGGGCCGGCCCGGGAGGGGGGGGCGCCGAGCACCTGATCGAGGTAGTCACGAGCGGCCGATGGCGGTTCTTGCCGCGCCACGTCGTCCCGGTTCAGCAGTTCGCGGACCGCGGCATCATCGAGCCCCGCCAGGCGGCGCCGGATCTCGCGCAAGGGCAGGTAGGCGTCTTTCAGCCGGGCAATCAGCCGTAGCCGGTCCACATGGCCGGGCGTGTAGTGGCTTTGGGGACCGGCGCTCACCGGCGGCGGCAACAGCCCTTCGGCAATGTAGTAGCGCACCGTGCGCACCGTCACCCCGGCCCGCTCCGATAGCTCCGTCAGGGAGAGCGGGCCGGCCCCCGCGATTGGCCGCGTGGTTGGTGACGGTGAGGACCGTTCATCATGACCCATGTTCGAATCATAACAGTGAAACGTATTACTGTCAATACCTTGCCGCTGCTACACTCCGCGACGGAGACCGCGACGGATTGAGCAAACAGGGAGCGCATACGGATGGCGGGAGCATCGGCCAAACCTGAGACGGTAGCGGACCGGCCGTTGCCGCTGGCCGGGGTCCGAGTGATCGACCTGACCCGGGTGATGACCGGACCGTACGGCTCGATGATGCTGGGGGATCTCGGCGCCGACGTGATCAAGGTCGAGCTGCCGGGCCGGGGCGACGATACCCGGGCCTGGGGCCCCCCGTTCATCGCCGAGGAGTCGGTCTACTTTCTCTCGGTCAACCGGAACAAGCGCTCGATCGCGCTCGACCTCAAGACGGACGGCGGCCAAGCGGTCCTCTGGCGCCTGCTCGCTGGAGCCGATGTCCTGATGGAGAATTTTTCGCCCGGCACGCTATCCCGGCTGGGATTTGGCTACGCGGCGACCGCCGCTCGCCACCCGGCGCTGGTCTACGCCTCGATTTCCGGCTTTGGTCAATCAGGGCCGGATTTCGACCGCACCGCCTATGATCTGATCGTCCAGGGGATGAGCGGGATCATGAGCATCACCGGCCATCCGGGCGGGCCGCCGACCCGGCTGGGGGTGCCGGTCGCCGATATCGCGGCCGGCATGTTCGCCGCCTACGCGATTGCCGCCGCCCTCTACGAGCGGGAGCGGACCGGCGCGGGCCGCTACATCGACACGTCGATGCTCGGCGGCCAGGTGGCGATGCTGACCTACCAGGCGGGGAGCCATTTCGCCACCGGCGAGGTGCCGGGCCCGCTCGGCAACGCGCACCCGATGATCGCCCCCTACGACACCTTTGCCGTGGCCGATGGGCACGTCAATATCGCGGTCGGCAACGACGCCATCTGGTCCCGGTTCTGCGCCGCGCTTCATCTCGAGCGGCTGGTCGACGATCCCCGCTTCGCCAGCAATCGTGATCGGATCACGAACAAAGCGGCCCTCTATGCCGAGCTGGAGACGACCTTGCTGACCCTGCCGGCGAGTGAGGTGGTGGCCCGGCTCGATGCGGCGGCGGTGCCCTGCGGCCCAATCCGCGACCTGGCCGAGGTGATCGCCGACCCCCAGGTGCGGGCCCAGGACCTGATCCAAGAGACAACGCACCCCACCGCCGGCGACATCAAGCTCACCGGCGCCCCCTACCACTTCCAGGGCTCACGGGTGGAAACTCGGCAGCCGCCCCCGGTCCTGGGCGAGCACACGATGGCGATCCTGCGCGAAGCGGGCTACAGCGCCGCCGAGGCGAACGCCCTGATCGCGTCCGGCGCCGCGGCGGCGCCAGCCACGGGCTGAGCTTAGCCCGGACTATTCACGCGACCGCGTCCGATCGCGACGCCGCGTCCCGAGCTTGGTCGCCAACTGATGCGATCGAGCCCAGAGACCGCCTCGATGAATAGTCCGTATTACCCAACCAACGCCCGGTCGGTTTCGACGACGAGCAGGCCGGCCAACAGCCGGTCGGCGATGGCCTCGAAGCGGCCGGCCGCGCCAAAGGAGCGGGCGACCAGCATCGCCCCTTCCAGGGAGCCAGCCAGCAGGCGGGCGACCTCGACCGCATCGCCGGCGAAACGGAGCCCCGCCTCGGCCCGGCCTTGCTCCAGCACGGCGGCCAGCCACCGCTCGTTCGCCTCGAAGAAATGGGTGACCGCGGTCCGCATCGGCTCCGGCAGGGTCATGTAGTCCGCCGCCAGCATGCCGCGGAGACACATCCGGCCGGCGTTGAGGACACCGGCGTGGATGCCGACGTACCGGCGCAGCTTCGCCGCCGCGTTCGCCTCGTCCTCATCGATCGCCGTCAGGGCTAGGGCGAAATTGTCGCCGTAGCGCTCGATCAGGCGCAGGCCAAGCTCGGCCTTGGTCGGAAAGTGGTAGTGGAGGCTGGCCTTGGTCACCCGCAGGCCCTTGGCGATATCGGCGTAGCTGAACCCGTTGAAGCCGCGGGTCTGGACCAGACGCTCGGCCAGGTCGAGGACGCGCTCAGCCGTATCGGTTCGTGCCGCTGGTCCGCTCACGAGATGGCGTCTCCCCTTCGTTGTTGCCGGAACGATGCGCCCGTGGCCGGTCGTGGCGCCGCCGGCTACGCCGCCTCGCACTTCGCGGTCTTCCCCGACGTGGCGCTCGCGCTGAGCTCGGCCTTCGTCGCCGGCGATTGGGCGGCGGCAGAGTGGACCCACGGCGGCACCTACACGGGCAGCCTGCCCGGCCTGCCGCCCGGCGCCGGCCAGCCCTTCTCGATCCGCGGCACCGCGGTCTTCGAGCTCGAGGGCGACCGGATCCGGCGCGGCGCCAGCGATTTCGACTTTTACGGGCTCCTCATCCAGTTCGGCCTCCTCCCCGCGCCGGGGGCGGCAACGCCGGCCCCGTAGCGACGAGTCGTGAGTCGTAAGCAGTTAGGCGGCTGCCAAGAGCTTGACCCCGCGATCGTGCCCGCCCCACGCTCTTCACGACTCACGACTCACGACTCACGACTCGCCGATGATGTCGGCGGCCCAGGCCCGGTCAAAGGGCGCCTCGGCTTCGTGCTGGAGGTTGCGCACACTGGCGGTATCCGCCGCCTCGTATTGGCAGATCATGCGGCGGCGATCGACCGACCAGTAGCTGCGGAGATAGCGCACGCCGTAGTTTTCGCGGCAGCTCGCGATCCGGCCATCGACGGCCTGAAGCTCGGCTTCCGTCAGCGGCGGCTCAAAACTGCGTTCGACGATGATCAGCGGCATCGACCTTCTCCTTCCTTGACTGGCCTCAAGTCTGGCTTGGCAGCGTGGAAACTCGCGTGGGAATGCCGGGAACGGCGACCGCGGCGGCCAGCACCGACGCTCTGGCCCGCGCGCTCAACCGGTCCTGAACGATCAGCTCACTGACGAGACGCTGGAGCTCCGGGATGGCCGCCTCGTCGCCGGCGCGAGCCAGCACGGCCCAGGCGATCGCCATGTCGTTGTGCCGTCGCATCAGTGACGACGTGGTCAACGCCTCGCGCGCCAGGTCGCGCCCGGAGCCAACGTCACCGGCCAGGAGCATCAGCTCGGCCGCGGCATTGAGCGCGTAGGCGAGATACGACTTGTCATCCACGTCACGCATCCGTTGCAGGGCGATGTCCAACTGATGCCGCGCGGCGAGATCCGTTGCCGGAAGGGCGGCGAGCGCCTGCATCGTCATCGCGCACGGCGTGTCGTCGCCCGCGTGCCTCGCGATCGCGACAAGCTCGGTGCAGTGCGTCCGCGTATCGCCGTACTGACCCTGTTCGAAGGCGAGCATCGTCAGCCAGGTGAGACACTTGTACTCCCGCCGCCGATCTTCGGTGTGGCGAGCCAGCGCCAGGGCGCGGGTGAACGAGCGGGTGGCCGGGATCAGGTGACCGTCCCAGCGCTGGAGGAGACCGCGCGCCCAATCGAGCTCGCAGAGCTCAATCCCCAAGGTAAGCGTCGCCGCTGCCGCCTCGGCCACCAACGCCCGCGTCCGCGGGATTTGGGTCTCCAACTCGAGCAAGCAGCGCGCGGTATTGGCGAGCTGATGCACCCGCGTGGCCTCGTCCGTGACCCGCCCGGCCCGCGCCGCGCGCAAGGTGCTTTGCTCGGCCTGGGGCCGGTCACCAGATTCCTGATAGAGCACCGACAAGAGATAGTGGCCGGTGGCGGCCGGGGCGTGGAGACCGAGCGCCTCCGCGGCCGCGGTCATGGCGGCCACCTCGTTCGCGATCGGTGGCAACGGCCGCAGTCCGGGGCCGGTGGCCGCCGTGATCCGGACGTTGAGCAGCGCGATCGCGGTTTCCACTTTGAGCGGTCCCCACGGCAGGCGCTCGACGTGGCGGGTGCCGCGCTCGGCAAAGCCGCTGGCTTCCCCATTGGCGAAGAGCCGCAGGGCCCGCTCCCCGGCGACGACACAGGCCCGCGCCGCCAGCTCGTGATCGTTGCCGAGGGCCGCGTGGTGGGCGGCATCGCCGGCCAGCGGGTCGTCCGTGGTTGCCATCAAGACGCGCGCGATCTGGCGGTGGACGAGGGTCCGTCGCGGCTGCGACATGCTGCGATAGGTGGCCTGCCGGATCAGGTCATGCCCGAAGTTGTAGATTTCGTCGCCGGCGGGCCGGAGCAAGCCGTGGCGCTCGAGCTCGTCGAGCCCGGCAAGCAGCTCCCCCACATCCCGGCCGGCGATCCGGGCCAGATAGTCCGGCGTGAAGTTGCGATCGAGCGCCGCCGCCCACACCAGCAGGTCGCGGGCATCGTTGCGCAGGCGGGCAAGCTGGCCGGCCACGACGCGCTCGATGGTCCGGCCGGCGCCGGCATCGCCGCGCCGGCCGGCGCGGGCCAGCTCGATCGCGAACAGGGGGTTGCCGTCGCTTTCGGCCACGATGGGGATCGGGTCGAGCCGTGGCGCCACTTCCCGCACCAGCTCGGCGGTCTCCGCCGGGCTCAGGGCGGTCAACTCGATGTGGTGCAGGCGGCCATCGTCCCGCAGCGATCGCACGACGCTTGCCGCCGCCGCGTTGTCGTCGATCTCGCCCGCCCGGGCGGCGGCGGCAAGCAGCGGGCCGCCCGGCCCCATCAGCTGGCGGGCGAGATAGTGGAGCAGCGAGCACGATGCGTCGTCGATCCACTGCAGGTCGTCGAGCGTGATGGCGATCGCCCGCTCGGTAGCGATCTGACGTATGACGTCGATGACCGCATCGAAGAGGCGGCACTGGTCGCCGCTGTCGCCGGCCGGTGCTCCCAGTTCTGGCAGGAGCAGGCCGAGATCGCGCGGCAACTGGTCGCGGGGCCGCTCCCGGATCATCTCCCGTAACAGGTCAATCCAGATGCCGTACGGTCGTGCCGCCTCGGCCTCGAAGGCGCGCGCCCCAACGGCGAGGCCGCCGGCAACCCTCATCCGCGCTTCGAGGTGCGCCAGCAAATGACTCTTGCCGATACCGGGTTCGCCAGTGACGAGCATAACCGGCGACGTTCGTTTGGCGATGGCGGCCGTTACGATCCGCTCCATCAGCGTGCGTTCGTCGCGGCGGCCGACAAAGGAGGCGATCGGCGCCGGCGGCCGCTCCGGCAGCGGGTGCTGAGCTACCGCTTGCATTGGCGGCATTCCAGACGGACGGGGCAGGACGCTCGATTGAAGGCTCTGAAATGCGGCCGTCAGCTCGTCGCCGGGCGACACACCAAGCTCGGTCTCGAGGATCTGCCGCGCTCGCTCATGGTGCGCCAGCGCCTCCCGCTTCCGGCCCAGGCGATCGAGCAGCCGGATGACCGTCGCATGGCTGGCTTCCGCCATCGGGTCGGCCGCGATCAGGAGTCGGGCGTAGGCCAGGGCATCCTCGGGTTGGTCCGCTAGCCGCGTCACCAGCGTCGCCAGGATCGCCCGGTGCTGACGGCTGGCGGCCTCCCGCTCGGCGATGCACCATTCCTGGTATCGGTAACAGATCGGGAGATCGAGCCCGTCGAGCAGCTCGCCCCGGAACAGGTCCGCCGCCGCTCGCAAGCGTTCGGTCGGCGCCGCGGCGAGGCCGTCGCTCAGCAGGGACCGCACCGAGAGGACGTCGACGGCGGCATCTGCCGGGACAAAGCCGATATGCTCGCGGTCGGTCCGCAGCAAGGTTGCCTCGCTGGTGTTCAGCAGCGGCCGCAGCTTGCTCAAACTCCAGCGGAGCTCGGCTCGCGGATCGTCCGGCCCGTCCCAGAGCAGATCACACAGCCGCTCCCGGCGGTGGGGTTGTCCGGTGACGATCAGGTAGCCAAGCAAGGCGCGGGTCTTCTTTGACGCGGGCAGCGCCACGTCGTGCCCGTCACGGGCGAGGTGGAGACCGCCGAGCAGGCGAATCTGAAGTGGCGGGTCGCCGCATTCCATGCGTTTCGACCTCGATGACGACAGCCGGGATTGCTGCCACGCCGGTTCCCACGCGAGTTTCCACGATCTCCGATCAGTATAGCGTGCAAGCGCGGGCCGTGGCGTTGGCCTGACGAATGAGGCGCATCCAGGGGGCTCACTTCACATGATTCTGGTCGCCGCGACACGAGCAAGGAGACAGATCATGGCACCGTCGGAACTGTCCCGGAGACGATTGTTGAAACAGGGCGGGTCAGCCATCGCAGG
>JALZJP010000086.1 GCA_030859715.1 Chloroflexota bacterium | reverse complement strand
GTTCGGCGCCCCCGCGCATCACTCGCCAGCGTCGGCTCGCGGCGGTCCCTCGGCGGGCGTCGCGGCCGCCGCTATCCCGCGCAACGACCACATGGTGAAACGCGGTCGGGCGAGTCGGGTGAGCCATGCACCAGGTAAGCCACCGTGGCGCACCAGCAAGTCGCTCGCCGCGGTATCTCGGGCTAGGAGTCGGAGGACCGGTTGCCGCCCCCACCGCCACGGCGGCGGCGGCGACAGCCACGGTGCCGCCGGTGGGCAGCTTCCAACTGCTTGCTCGTCAAGGCCGGGGCGAGCGTGCCGAATGTCAGTGTCATGATTCATACGGACTTCGGGTGAACAGTTCCGCTTCGTTACCGGCTCCCCTCGCCCACGATTGGGAGAGGGGAGCCGGTAAGGGCCGTGCGGCAAGCCAAGTGATCACCCGAAGTTCGTATCAGCCCTCATCATGCGTTTCGCGGACGCGCGACCCAAGTGTTCGCGCACGAACACGGAGCGGGGGGCCCGTTCATGCGCTAGCGCCGGCGCGGGCACATTTGCCGACACTGTCGCCTGCAGGCGCGACCCCCATTGGTGCGTCGGCACCTCCGGTCGCATCTGCGGCGGCACCGAAACGTACCACCACCGCCACCACCGCCACCATCGTCGTCGTCGTCATCATCATCGTCATCGTCAGCCAACGCGGCTCCACGGTTGGTGGCCCAGATGGTGCTGCCAACCAACGCCCCGCTCAGCCCTTGCATTATGCGTCGCCGGGACAGACCGCTGTCCACGGGCTCCGGCGTCTCGGGCGGCGATGATACGACTGGTTCCGGAATATCATCGAACCGGTGATCGCTCACTGTTGCCTCCTCCTCGTTCATTCTGGACAACCGGGCTTAGCCAACTCGACGCCGAGCTGACCCGTGCGGCGTTGGCGATTCCCAAGTGGCGTCGCCCGCCGTGGGTTCGTCGAAACGCCGGGCGGAACGTTGGCCCTCGCCCGTTCACTCTAGAAGGCGCGGATGAATACGAGATAAGCTGAGCATGAGCGATTGATTAAATCGTGGCGCCGGCTGGCGGGGAAGCCGAGCCGGACCGGGCGTGGGGCCGCGCCGCAATGGCCCGCGCCGCGATCCCGATGCGGTGCCGGCGGTGATTCGAAGCCACGTTTCGTCGTCGCTGCAACGACTGGAGATGGGAACCGGTTCGTTGGAAACACCATACGGCACTCACGGCAGGGGCCGGTTGGGGAGGCGCCAGGCGGATTCGAACCGCCGATCAGGGTTTTGCAAACCCGTGCCTTACCGCTTGGCTATGGCGCCGTCGCGCGGAGCGTACGGAGTGTACCACGCGGGCGGCATCGAGTTGGCGACCGAAGGCGGAAGGCGCGACGCGGGTACGCCGTACGCGAGTTGCGCTTGACAGGCGTCCGCTCGCCGCGTAGAATCAGCACAGAAATAGAACATTTGATCTATTTCTGGTGGCCGGGCACCCACCGGGTGGTGGCGCCCTCCGGGGAAGGGACAGCAATGAGGACGCCCCGATCAAGCGAGCGCCGGGCCAGTGGCCGCCCATCGGTCTTCCGGTGGGAGTGCCGCTGTCAGGAGCCGCCGCAGTTGCTCGCCACCTATGATGAAGGCGGCCGGATCAATATCAAGGTGCGCGATCGGTACTGGCATGTCTTTGGCTTGGTGCGCACCATCTGCCCCCGCTGTGGGGCGGAGCATCTGCTCGATTTGCGTTCCGTCCGGGACGAGCCGGCCGCCGATCCGGGCGGGATTGGCCCATGACTGGCGCCGGCGGGACCACCTGACCCACCCTGGGTCGACCCACTCGTCTTGACCGTCCCCATCAGGTCCCGTGAGCTCCGAAGAGCCTCCAGAGCGCAGAAGCGCCATCGGCACCGGACATCAGATCCGACGCTGTTGTTGCCGTGGCAAGTCGCGTGTGGAGGAGCTGACGCAATGAATGATCACCATGGGCCGGGGGCCGGCCCGTCGTTGCTTCGACCGCCTTTGGCGCTCGTGCCGCGAGCGTCCGGGCACGCTGCCGCGCCGGCCGACGACGCGGAGGTGACGCGGCTGGCGCTCGCGGCCCGCGCCGGCGATCGCCGGGCTCGGCATGACCTCTACCGGGCGCCGACGCCGAGCCTCGATCGCATGGTGGCTGGCTGCGTTCGCCTCACCCGGGCCGTGGACTGCCCCCGCCGCGACGGACAGCCGTGGGATCGCGAAGACTTGGCTCAGGAAGCGTATCTCGTCTTTTGCGATCTGCTCCGCGTGTGGTCCGGCGAGGGGCCGTTCTCGCCCTATCTCTTTGGCTACTTCCCCTGGCGGCTGCGCAATGCCTGGCGCCGGCTGCGCCCCGATCGGCCGCGAGGGCTGGCCCTGCCGCGGCTCCGTCTGGACCTGGTGATCGATGAATCGGCCCTGGCCGAGGAGGCCAGGGTGCTGCTGGAGGCGCTGGCCGGCGACCTGCCGGAGGTCGAGCGGATCATTCTGCTGGCCCATGTCCAGGATGGCGTGACGCTGACCGAGATCGGCCGTCGGCTTGGTCTCCGGCCGCAGCAGGTGGGGCGGCGCTGGCTCGCGATCAAACGCTGGCTGCGAGGCGAAATTGGCCTCGCTTGCCGCGGCGGCCGGATCGTTCCGTTCCCCATCCGGCCGTGGCAGGAGGAAGCGCTGGACCGTCCGCCTCCTTGATCGCCTCGTGGGATCAGCCTCATACCACCTCCAGGTGAATGGTGCGATACGGGCAGTGGTTGGAGGTGAGAGCCGGACTGCCGTCACCCGAAGGTCGTGCAAGCCTCGTCTTCCGCTTCTGGAAACACCATCGCGCCCTCCGCTCAGTGGGGAACGAGCGACCTGATGCCCCGCGACTTTCGACTCGGATCGCTATCGAGCCATCTTGGCGGCCGCCGGAAAGACGATACCACGACCACTATCCCGTCGATGCCGGGCGATTGCCTCAGGGGCTTGCCAAACGCGCGAATATCGTATACGATCTACTATCATACGATCTTGTTCGGGAACCAGTCTGGCCGGGAATCCCTTATGTCCGTCTTCGGTGGCCCCATTGCCCCCAGTCCCTCCAAGGCCGACCAGGTCTACGAGCAGATCTGCGCCGCCATCTTCGCCGGCCGCCTCAAGCCGGGCGATCGCGTCAACGTTGATGAGATCACCCGTGATTTGGGAGTGAGCAAGATCCCGGTCCGGGAGGCGATGCAACGCCTGGAGGCACGGGGCTTGATTGTTCAGACGCCGTATGCCGGCGCCCGGGTGGCGCCGGTCTCGCTCCGGGAGTGGCGCGGCGTCTTTCTCGTCCGGATCGAGCTCGAGGGGCTCGCTGCCCGGCTCGCCGCCGAGATGATGACCGAAGCTGAGCTGGCGGAGCTGCGCGCCGCCCACGCCGAGATGGAGCGGCTCCATGCCGCCGGCCGGCTGGACCTCATGTCGGCCCAGAATCGCCGCTTCCACCGACTCATTGGCCGGGCCGCCGGCTACCGTTCGCTGGCAGAGCTGGTCGAGCAGGTGCTGCTGACCGTCGCGCGCTACCGGGCCGTGCTCGAGCTCGATCCGACGGTCTGGCGTCAAGTCCTGGATGAGCACGCGGCGATCATCGACGCCTTGGCCAGCCGCGATCCGGCGGTCGCCGAAACAGTGGCCCAGGCCCATGTCCGCGGCCAGTACGACAGTACCCTGGGGCGACGCCTTGGCGAATTCGAGGCGACGAACTGGACCGATGCACCGTAATAAGGGGAGGGAGGTGAACGCGTGCGCATAGCCCGGGTCGAGGCGATTCCGCTCTGGGCATCCTTTGCCGATGTCTTCGGCGGCATCGAGGCCGTGCCAACCGAAATCAGCCATCCCGCCTTCGGCATGCGGCAGACACCGCTGGCCGGTCAGGGCTGCGTGCTGGTCCGCGTCCACACCGATGCCGGCCTGATCGGCGTCGGCGAGGCGATGGGCCGGCCCGGCCCCACCGCCACGGCCGGCTACATCAATGAGTTTCTGGGGCCAATGCTGGAGGGCGCCGATCCCCGCCAGATCGAGGTTCACTGGGCCGCGATGAGCGAGCAGTTGAGCTTCGCCCCGATGGCGGTGAGCGGGGTCGATATCGCGCTCTGGGACCTGCGCGGACAGATCGCCGGGGAGCCGGTTTCGCGGGCGCTGGGCGGCCCGTTCCGGACCGAGATCGCCTGCTATGCCAGCCCGATTCCGTACCTGCCGGACCCGGAGGCATCCGCCGCCAAGGCGACTGCCTTCGCCAGTGACGGGTTCACGGCGGTGAAGCTCAAGGTTGGGCGCGGGGTCGAGGTTGATCTGGAGCATGTCGCCGCGGTCCGGGCCGCGATCGGGCCGTTGGTCAAGCTCCTGGTCGATTGCAACGGGGCCTACACGCTGGCGGACTCGGTGCGGTTGGGGCGCGGCTTGGTCCGCCACGGCGTCTTCTGGTTGGAAGAGCCGGTCCATCGCCACTTTCGCCACGATCTGGCCGAGGTCCGTCGTCGGGTCGATCTGCCGGTGGCCTCGGGTGAGTGGCTCGATTCGATTTGGGGATTCCGTGATCTGCTCGATGCCGGCGGCGCCGACATCCTGATGCCGAATATCACCCGCTGTGGCGGGATCACCGGCTTCCGCCGGATCGCCGAGATGGCGGCCCTGCGCAACGTCACGATCGCGCCGCACGGGGTGGGCAGTGGGATCGGCATTCTGGCGGCCCTGCATGGCTGCGCCGCGATCAGCAACTTCAGCATTTACGAGTACAACCAGCTCCTCAATCCCCTGCGGCACGGCATCCTGGCCGATCCGCTCCGCTTTGTGAGCGGTCAGTTGGAGGTGCCGGCGACGCCCGGCTTGGGGGCGACAATCGACGAGACCAGCCTGGATCGGTTTGGCCCGATGGCGCGGGCGATGTAGCCCGGTAGCAGCGCGAAAGGAACAGCGATGATGAGTACGGCAACGACGACACGACGACGGCACGCTTCCCGCCTGAACCGGCGCACGATGCTCCGCGGGGCGGCCGGAGCGGCGGCGCTCGCGGTCCCCGCGACGCAACTTGGCGGATTCCGGCCGGCGCTGGCGGCGCCCGCGATCCAAGGCGAGGGTGTGGTCCTCACTGATCAGCTCGGTCGTGACTACCTCGCCTATCCGGAGACGACCGGGACCGTCGAATTCTCCAACTGCTGGGGCGGCGCTCGGATCCCGTTGATTGATCAGTGGATCGCCGATTTCCAAGCCACCTACCCGAATATCCAGGTCCAAAGCAATGTCAGTGACTGCGCCGCGATCCGGGAGCAGCAGGTCGCGTCGCTGGCCGGGGGCCAGCCCGCCAACGTGATGATGATCAAGTCCGACAGTATTGCCTTCTTCGCCGAGCAGAACGCGATTCTGGGGATCGATGACTTGATGGCCCGCGACGGCGTCTCCTCGGAGTGGTTCTACCCCGGCGAGATGGCCTCCCGCGTCTGGGAGGGAACCGCCTATGGCTTACCGAATGTTACCGCCGGGGCGCTCCATCTGCTATTCGTCAACCAGGGCCTCCTGGAGCGGATTGGACTCGATCCCGATCAGGAATTCAGCACCTGGCAAGACCTTGACGCCCTGGTCGAGCCGGCGAAGGCAGCCGGGCTCTTCGTGATGGACCCGGCCAAGATCTCGACCGGGATGACCGCGCACTTGGTCTTCACCTATGCGAACGGCGGCCGCTATTGGAACGACGATCTGACCACCGTCCTCTGGAATGAGCCGGCCGGGGTGGTGGCGGCGGAGTGGATGCTGCAATTCGTGAAAGCCCAGGCCGACTCGTACGAGAACCTGGCGACCGGGGCCAACCGCAATAACGTCTTGCAGCCGGAGGATTGGGCGCCGGAACAGTACGTCGCCATGATCAACGGCTCATGGAGCTTCTTCCAGCTTGCCTCGGTGGCGCCGCACATTGATTTCAGCGCCTTTACCTTTCCCCGCAACGCCGACAATCCCGAGTCGGCGGGACAAACCCCGACCACCGGCGGCTGGTCCTTCTGCATGACGCGAGCCGGCGCCGATCAGGCCGCGGCCTGGGAATGGCTGAAGTTCACGTGCGCCTCATCCGCCGCCTGCACCTTCGCCATCGAGCAAGACCGGCCCTCGCCGGTCGAAGCGTGTAATGAAGACCCGGCGCTGGCCGAGGCGAATCCCTACTGGCAGGTCGTCATTGACGACCTCAGCACGGGGATCGCGGTGCCCTCCACCAGCATCCATCCGCAATTTGTCCAGCTCTGGCTCGATATGGAAGACGCCATTCTGTACGAGGAAATGGCGCCAAAGGAAGCTCTCGATTCTTACGCTGAAGAGGGGCAGCGCCTGCTCGACGAGTGGAACGAGAGTCGGGGGTAGCTCAGCTCGCGAACGCATCAGGGAGCATCGTGCGGCGCCGCCGCACGATGCTCCCCATGGGACAGACGCGCACCCAATCGCCGTTCCGCGAGAGGCAAGCGCGCACCGCTCCGGCATGGCCCGGAGCGGAGCTGACCACCAGCGCAGAACAGGACCTACACGATGGCCGTAGCCCGCGATCTGAACCGCGAACAAACCGGTGACACCTGGCGCGGCCGCCTCGGCGGGCGGGGGTCGCTCGCCCGGCGGGAAGCGCGCTGGGGCTACGCGCTCATCTCCCCCTGGGTGGTCGGGCTGCTGATCTTCTGGATCGGGCCGTTGCTGGCCGCGTTCTACTATTCCTTCACCGACTATCCCATCTCTCGGCCCCAACCTGGATCGGGATGGAGAACTACCGGCAGATCTTCACCGCGGACCCCGAGTTCTTGATCTCGCTCGGCAACACCGCCTACTACGTCCTCATCCGCGTCCCGTTGCACCTGGGCATCGCCCTCGGCCTAGCGTTGCTCCTCCACCGGACCATGCGCGGCATCGGGATCTTTCGGACCCTGATCTACCTCCCGTCGATGGTGCCGGTGGTGGCGCTGGCGGTCGCCTGGCGCGTCCTGCTCGATCCCCGGACCGGTTACGTCAACTACGTGGCCGAGCTCCTCAACCTGCCCCAAATCAACTATCTGACCAGCGCCGCCTGGATCAAGCCGGTGATTATCGGCATCTCCCTCTGGCAGGTCGGGATCGCCATGATCGTCTTCATCGCCGGGCTGGCCGGCGTGCCGGATCAGCTTTACGAGGCGGCCAAGATCGACGGCGCCAGCGCCTGGCAGCGATTCTTCCACGTCACGATTCCGATGCTGACGCCGGTGATTCTCTACAATGTGGTGATCGACATCATCAGCAGCTTCCAGGTCTTCGCCTATGCCTTCATCGTCAGCGATGGCGGGCCGCGCAATGCCAGCCTCTTCTACGTCCTCTACATCTACAAGCAAGCCTTCGAATTCTTTCGGATGGGCTATGCCTCGGCGCTGGCCGTGATCCTGTTCCTGATCATCCTGGTCTTTACCGTCATCTTGATGCGGTCCGCGGACCGGTGGGTGCAATATGAGCGGGTTTAGTTCGTCGTCAGCCGCGACCTCGGGCGCACCGGCCACGTTGCCCCGGCGCCCGGTGCGCTGGCGACAGGCACGGGAAGCGGTGCTGATCTTCAACGCCCTGACGATCGTCAGCGCCATTTTGTTCTTCCCGATCTATCTGATCCTACTCATCTCGGTGCGTTCGCCGGAACGGGCCTTTGTCTACCCGCCCGATCTCTGGTTCACCATGTCCACGCTCGCCAACTATCCACGGGCGCTGTTCGATTACATGCCGTTTGGGCTCTTCTTGCGCAACACCATGATCATCGCCATCCTGGTGATTATCGGTGACTTGCTTTCCTGCTCGCTCGTCGCCTATGGCTTTGCCCGCTTCCGGTTTCCGGGACGCGACGTCCTCTTCATGGTGCTGCTCAGCACGTTGATGCTGCCGTTCATCGTCCGCCTGGTTCCCCTCTTCATCTTGTTCCAACGGATCGACTGGATCAATACCTTCTACCCACTGGTCGCTCCCGCCTTCTTCGGCACGCCGCTGTTCATCTTTCTGATGCGCCAGTTCTTCTTAACGATCCCGGCGGACCTGGTCGATGCGGCTCGGATCGACGGCGCCAATGAGCTCGGCATCTGGTGGCGGATCATGTTGCCGCTCTCGAAGCCGGTCCTGTTCGCGGTCGGCATCTTCGCCTTCCAGAGCACTTGGAACGATTTTCTCGCCCCGCTCGTGTTCTTGCAGCGGGAAGAGGTGAAGACGGTCATCCTGGGCCTCTACGGGCTGATGGGCATGTTCGTGGAGTGGAATCTGGTGATGGCCGGCGTGGTCGTCGCCGTGTTGCCGATGGTGATCCTGTTCTTCATTTTTCAGCGCTACTTCGTCCAAGGCATTTCTTTGGGAGGGGGTATCAAGGGATGATGCGACGGAAAGATGTGATCCGTTGAAGGTCATCGAGGTCGAGTCACGGCTGCTCTACGTGCCGTTCACGCGGCCCCAGGTCTGGGCTAGCGGCGCCAGGCCGGGCGCAACCAGGCTGCTCGTCACCCTTCACACCGATGAAGGCTTGACCGGCTACGGCGAGTCGATCTGTCTCCACGAGTTCATTCAACCCGTGCTGGAGAAGACGATTGCGCCGCTGGTGATCGGCCACGACCCGCACGACATCGAGCGGCTGCACCGCACCATCGAGGGCGCTGGCTATTACCATCACAAGCGGGCGGCGGTGGCCGCCCTGGCCGGAGTCGAGCTGGCGATGTGGGATCTGGTCGGCAAGAGCGCCGGCAAACCGCTCTACCAGCTCTGGGGCGGCGGCTTTCGCCGCCTGATCCCGACCATCGCCTATCTGCACGCCCGGCCGCCGGCGGAGCTGGCGGCGGAAGCCGCCGAGTTCGTGGCCAACGGCTGGCAGACGATCAAGGTCAAGATCGGGCTCGATCCGAAGACTGACATCGCGGCCATGCGCGCCGTCCGGGACGCGATCGGGCCCGATATCTTGCTCCGGGGGGATGTCAACGGGGCCTGGACGCCGGGCACCGCCCGCCGCCAATTGGCGAAGCTAGCGGAGCTTGACCTCGAATTTGTCGAGCAGCCCTTGATGTTGGATGATCTGATCGGCCACGCCCAGCTACGGCGTGGCAGCCAGGTGCCAATCTGCATTGATGAGGGGGCGTTCACCAACACCGATGTTCTGAACATCATCCGGCTAGAGGCGGCCGATGTGATCCTGGTCGACGCCCACGAAGCCGGCGGCTGGTTCCAGGCCCGGAAGCAGGCGGCGATGGCCGAGGCCGCCGGCATTCCGGTTGGCATCCATAGCGGTGGCGAGCTTGGCCTGTCGCTGGCGGCGAACCTGCACCTGGCGGCGGCGACGCCGAACCTCAGCATTGCCATTGATTCGAACTACCATGGGATGCCGGACGATTTCATCAGCGAGCGATTTTTCTACCAGGAAGGGGCGTTGGCCGTGCCGGAGGAGCCAGGATTGGGCGTCGAGATCGATTGGGACAAGGTCGACAAGTACACGACCGACCACATTCATGATGCCTACATCAACCACGGCCGGCCCGATTGGTTCACCATGAAGCCGGCGTATTAATCATGACGGAGACCACGGTCCTGCTCCCCACCCACCTTCGCGACCGGATCGAGCCGGCGTTCGCCGCGATCGCGACGGCGGCCGGGCGCTCGCTGCGCATTGTGCCGTTCGCGGCCGACGGTACCATCGATGGCTCGCCGGCGGCGGCCGAAGCGCTCTTCCGGTACTTTCCGGCCGACCGCTCGAACACCGCCCAATTTGGCGCCACCCAATTTCGGCAGGTGATCCAGCAGGCGCCGGCGTTGCGCTGGGTGCAGACGAACTCGTCGGGCATCGATTACCTGTTGAAAATCCCGGAGGTGATGGAGCGCGATCTCATTGTCACCAACGGATCGTCGGTCAACCAGGGGCCAATGGCGGAGACCGTGCTCGGCCTCTTGCTGGCGGTGACCAGGCGAATTCACCTGCACGTCCGGCATCAGGTCAAGCACGAGTGGCAGCGCTACCAGAAGGGCGAGCTGCGCGGATCAACCATCGTCATCGTTGGCTATGGCCACATCGGGCGTGAGGTCGGGCGGCTGTGCGATGCCTTCGGCATGCGGGTGACCGTGGTGCGCAAGCGGGTGACCGAGCCCTCGCCGTACGCGGCGGTCGTGTATCCGCCGGAGCAGTTGACGGAAGCGCTGGCCGTGGCCGATTTCGTCGTCCTCGTCTCCGCCACGGCCGCCGACCAGCAGCCGTTGATCGGCGTCGCGGAGCTAGCGGCGATGAAGCCGACCGTCTGGCTGATCAATGTCGGCCGGGGAGCGCTGGTCGATGATGAGGCGCTGATCGCGGCGCTGCAAACCGAGCAGATTGCCGGGGCGGCACTCGATGTCTTCCGGCAGGAGCCGCTGCCGGCCGAGCATCCCTATTGGGATCTGCCCAACGTCCTGCTCACCCCGCACAACTCCGCGTCTTCGCCCTGGCAGGACCAGCGCACGATCGAGCACTTCATCGAGAACTTTCGTCGCTGGCTGGCGGCCGAGCCGTTGCTGAACCGGGTCGATCTCCACCGCGGATATTAGAAGGTGGGGCGATGTCAGAACCGGGGCTGGGCACGTCCTTGCTCAGGTAGGGCCAAGCGGCGCCCCGCCGAAGGAGTTGGCGGTGCTCAAGCGGGCGTGCTGATCCACAATTCGGCGACCTCCCCACACGGTCGGTCGCCGGTGCCGTCCCGTGGTCGACAATCTTTCCCCTATCTCTCACGGCTTGGTCACAATCGCTCATCATCCAACCAACACGATCCAGGATCGTTGCGCGGCGCAAGATCGAAGAAGCGCCGACACGCCGGCCTTGCTATGCTGTGCGTATGACGCGAACAAAGGTTCGCCTTGGTCCGGTGCGCGGGCCGAACCAAGGCAGCGGGAAGGAGCGTGCATGACTGAGCGGATGATCGCGGCGGACGGCGTTGAGCTGGCGACCGAGGCGTTCGGCGATCCGGCGCAGCCGCCGGTGCTGCTGATCATGGGTCAGATGGCGTCGATGCTCTGGTGGCCGGAAGAATTTTGCCGGCGGCTCGCCGGTCGCGGCCGGTACGTGATCCGCTACGACAACCGCGACACCGGCCGCTCGACGACCTACGAGCCCGGCTCGCCACCCTACACGGTCGACGATATGGCGCTCGACGCCGTCCGCGTGCTCGATGGCCACGGGATCGCCGCCGCCCATGTTGTCGGCATGTCGTTCGGCGGCATGATCGGCCAGGTGACGGCCCTGGCGCATCCGGAGCGGGTCGCCTCGCTGACCGCGATTAGCACCTCGCCGTTCGGTGAGGACACCTCCGCTCTGCCCAGCACGAGCCAGGAATACCTGGAGCATTCGGAGCGCTTTGCCGAATTGGATTGGACGGATCGATCCCAAGTCATTGCCCTGATGGTCGAGGGTGCCCGTCAGATCGCGGGCACCGCCCATCCCTTCGACGCGGCGCGGGCGACCGCGCTGATCGAGCGTGATTACGATCGGGCGCGCAACTTCGCGAGCGTCATCAACCACTCGATGGTGGACGGGGGCGAGGGATGGCGGGACCGGCTGCCCGGATTGCGGGCGCCCCTGCTCGTCATCCACGGCACGGCGGATCCGATCTTCCCAATCGAACATGGCGTGGCGCTGGCGGAGGCGGTTGCCGGCAGCGGGTTGGTCCGGATCGAAGGGGGTGGGCACGAGCTGCACGAAGCGGATTGGGACGAGATCATCGCGGCGATCGTGGCCCATACCGCGCCGCGATCGTCGCTCCTGGCGGCCGGGTCCGCGGCGAGCGTAGCCGGCGGCTAGGCGCCGCCGTCGCGAGCGAAAGGTAAGGTGGCATGTGCCGGAACATCAGGACGCTGTACAACTTTGAGCCGCCGGCGACCGAGGACGAGGTCCGCGCCGCCGCGTTGCAATTCGTCCGCAAGATCAGCGGCTTTACCCAACCGTCCGAAGCGAACGAGGCTGTTTTTTACGCCGCGGTCGATGACATTGCGCTGATCTCGGCCAGGTTGCTTGCCGCGCTCGAATCGACCGCCGGCCCAAAGAACCGGGAGCAAGAGGCTGCCAAAGCAAGGGCCCGGGCCGCGTTGCGATTCGGCGCCTGAGCCGGCGCGGACCAATCCAAGCGGAGGTGAGTGAGCCATGGCAAGGGTCGTCGCCGGAATGACCATCTCGCTCGATGGCTACGTCAATGATCGGAACGGCAGCGTCGCCCGCCTCTACCCCGATTTCGAATCGTTTCGGAGCTCCGAGCAGCTGCAAGCATTGATCCGAGCCACCGGCGCGGTCGTCATGGGCCGGCGCGCCTACGAGATGGGAGACGATTACACGGACTATGAGTTCCAGGCGCCGATCTTCGTCTTGACCCATCAGCCGCCCCAACAGGTGGCCAAGGGGGAGAACGACCGGTTGCGCTTCACCTTCGTCACCGATGGGATCGAGCGTGCCATCCGGCAAGCAAAAGATGTCGCCGGCGACAAGGATGTCACCGTCATCGGTGGCGCGAACACCGTCCAGCAGTGCCTCCAGGCCGGGCTGGTGGACGAGCTCCACATTGACATCAGGCCCATTTTGCTCGGCAACGGCCTCCGGTTCTTCGAGCACTTGGACGCCGAGCGGATCGTGCTCGAACGGATCAGCGTCACGGAGACTCCCACGACGACGAATCTCCGGTTTCGCGTCGTGCGGTGAGCGAACCGCCCCGCCCGGCAAGCACCGCGCGGGCGACTTGCCCACGACCAGCGCAAGATCGAAGAAGCGTTGACACCGTGGCCTGCTATACTGTACGTACAGAGCGAACAACAGTTCGTTGTCCGTCAAGCAACAGTAGCAACGAGCGCCACAAGGAGGAAGGATCAACCGATGAGTGCAGTACGAGTCCTGGTCGGCACCCGCAAAGGCGCCTTCGTCTTGACCGCGGACGGCAAGCGCGACAACTGGGAGGTCAGCGGCCCGCACTTCGCGGGGTGGGAGATTTATCACGTCAACGGCTCCGCGGTCGATCCCAACCGGCTCTACGCCTCGCAATCCAGCGGCTGGTTCGGGCAGATGATTCAACGGTCCGACGATGGCGGGGTGACCTGGGCGCCGGTGGGCAACGAGTTCTGCTACGACGGCGAGGCCGGCACCCACCAGTGGTACGACGGCACCCAGCATCCCTGGCAGTTCGCCCGGGTCTGGCATCTCGAGCCATCGCTGACCGATCCCGACACCGTCTACGCCGGCGTCGAAGATGCCGCCTTGTTCCGCACGGTCGACGGCGGGACGACCTGGCAGGAGCTGCCCGGCTTGCGCGGCGCCAAGGGCCAGCTCTGGCAGCCCGGCGCCGGCGGGATGTGCCTACACACGATCCTGCTCGATCCAAACGACCCGGAGCGGATCTTTGTCGCCATCTCCGCCGCCGGCACCTTCCGGACCGACGATGGCGGCGCCACCTGGCGGCCGGTCAATCGCGGGCTGCGCTCCGAGTACGAGCTGCCGGATCCAGATGCCGATGTCGGCCATTGCGTCCACAGCATCGCGATGCACCCCGCGCGGCCGGACGTGCTCTTCATGCAGAAGCACTGGGACGTGATGCGCAGCGACGACGCCGGCGAGTCGTGGCACGAGGTCAGCGGCAACCTGCCGAGCGACTTCGGCTTCCCGATCGATGTCCACGCCCACGAGCCGGAGACGGTCTACGTCGTCCCGATCAAGAGCGACTCCGAGCATTTCCCGCCGGACGGGAAGCTGCGCGTCTATCGCAGCCGGACCGGCGGCAACGAATGGGAGGCGCTCACTTCCGGCCTGCCGCAAAGCGACTGCTACGTCAACGTGCTGCGCGACGCGATGGCGGTCGACTCGCTCGATAGCTGCGGCGTCTACGTCGGCACCACGGGCGGCCAGGTCTATGCCTCGGCCGATGCCGGCGACTCCTGGGCGCCGATCGTTCGCGATTTGCCGGCCGTGCTCTCGGTCGAAGTGCAGACGTTGGCATGATCCAGGTCATCCTGCCGGCCCACCTGCGGAACCTGGCCCAAGCGGGCCGGGTGGTGGAGCTTCAGATCGAGGGGCCAGCCACCCAGGGCGCGGTCCTCGACGCCCTCGAATCGACCTATCCGGTCTTGCGCGGCACGATCCGCGATCCCGCCACCCGGCAACGGCGGCCCCTGGTCCGGTTCTTTGCCTGCGAGCGGGACCTCTCCCATGAGCCGGCGGACGCCCCGCTGCCCGAGGCCGTGGCGGCCGGGGCGGAGCCGTTCCTGGTCGTGGGGGCGATGGCCGGCGGCTGAGCCGTCGCCTCCGCCGCGCGCGGCCGGGCTCACGCGGGACCGCTCGTCGCCTGGCGTGGCGCGTGCGATCATGCCAGGGTGGTCGGGGCTCGCCCGCGGCCTGACGGGGAATGAGCGCGGATCGGATGCGGAAGGGGATCGAGCCAGCATGCCTCGGATTGTCATGGAAGGCATCGGCGAAACGAATTGCGATGAGGGTCGGCGACTTGTGTTGTGCATCGAGGATGCCGGGGTCGACATCCTGCATCGGTGCGGTGGGAACGCACGGTGTACCACCTGCCGGGTCGAGATCATCGACGGCGATCCCGGCCCGGTGACACCGGCCGAGGAGGAACGGCTGGGTCGGGTCGAGGAACGAACGGCGGCCATGCGGCTGTCCTGTCAAATCCAGGTGCGAGACGAGTTGACCGTCCGGGTCGGACGCCGGTTACAGGACAATCCGGAAATGGGCGACGCCGGACCACGCCCGATCGAGTGGCCGGCCGATCATCCGCTGCCGCCTGACGACTGACGTGGCGGCCTCGGCAATCGATCTCGATGTGATAGGCAATGAACCCGGTCTGGTCGCGGTGCGCGCTCGCGGGCCGATCGGTCGCGTGATCGATCGTCCACGAGAACGCGGTCGCCCGCCCGGGCAATGGCACGAAGGGAGCCCCGATGGCGCGACGAGTTGTGGTCACGGAATTCCTGTCGCTCGATGGCGTGATGGAAGCGCCGCATGAGTGGCATTTCGACTTCTGGTCCGATGAGATGGGAGCCTTCAAGCTGGACGAGTTGTTTGCCACCGATGCCCTCCTGCTGGGCCGTGTCACCTACGAGGGGTTCGCCGCCGCCTGGCCAACGATGACGGATGAAGCGGGCTTCGCCGACCGGATCAACAACCTGCCCAAGTACGTGGTGTCCACCACCCTGACCGATCCCCTGGCGTGGAACAACTCGACGCTGATCACGGAGAACGTGGCGGAGGAAGTGACCAAGCTCAAGCGGGAGCCCGGCCAGGAGATCCAAGTGGCCGGCAGCGGCAACTTGATCCAGACGTTGATGCGGCACGACCTCGTCGATGAGTACCGGCTGATGGTGCATCCCGTCGTGGTCGGCAGCGGCCAGCGCCTCTTCGCCGGCGACACCGGGAAAACCACGCTCCGGCTGGCCAAGACCACACCGCTGCCAAACGGCGTCATCGTCCTCTCGTACGAGCCGCTACGGAGCGCGTAGGCACCCCCCATGCTCGCTCATCCTGCCCTCGTTTTCGCACGCGGACCTCGCCCGTGACCGGTTGACCGGGGGCGAGGTCGTCACGATTCCTGGATCACGCGATTGCCGCGTTCCTTGCGTCGGCAGCTAAAGACAGCCGGCCCCCACGGAAGCATCCTGAAGGAAGCTGAAGGTGTCCCGCGCCTGGGAAGGTTGCTCATTTCGCGTTCCGGGTTCAGCCTGGGTCACCATGCTTCCGTGAGCCAGCCGGCTGTCTCTAGCTGCCGGCGGGATCAACGCGGCGATCGCGTGGTGCAAGTAGCCAAGGACTAATCCGCCAGCACCGCTTCCGCCCCCGCCGGCGCCTCGATCCCCAGCCCTTGGGCCACCCGCGCCCCGTACTCGGGGTCGCACTGCCGGAAGTGGGACACCATCCGGTCCTGGATCTCCCGGTTGCAGTGGCTCAGGTTGGTGACGAGGTTGAGGATCAAGTCGTCTCGCTCCCAGGCGTCGATCGCTCGATAGCGCTCGCCCGCTTGCTGGTACGGGTTCGTCCGCTCGATCGCCTGGCGGACGAGGTTGCCCGCGATGTACGGGGTTGCTGGCGGCCCGCTCGGCATCGCCTGGGTGAGGCCGCCCAGGCTGTTCGGCTCGTAGTTGACGTGTGGGTTGCTGCTGGAATCGGCGCTATCGACGTGGTAGGTCATTTGGCCGTCGCGCTGGTTGGTGTCCACTTGGCGGTGCGGCCGGTTCACCGGGAGCTGCAAGTAGTTCGGGCCGACCCGGTAGCGTTGGGTATCGGAGTAGGAGAGGGTGCGCCCGACCAGCATCTTGTCGTCCGAGAAGTCGAGGCCGTCGACCAAGACCCCGGTGCCGAAGGCGGCCTGCTCCACCTCGGCGAAGTAGTTGGCCGGGTTGCGATCCAGCACCATCCGGCCGGCCGGCCGGAGCGGGAAGACATCTTCCGGCCAGACCTTGGTGTCGTCGAGGGGATCCAAATCGAGCTCCGGATGCTCCTCGTCCGACATGATCTGGACGCAAAATTCCCACTCCGGGTAGTCGCCGCGCTCAATCGCCTCGTAGAGGTCCCGCGTCGCGTGGTTAAAGTCCGTGGCCTGGATTGCCGACGCTTGCGCTTCCGTCAGCGACTTCACGCCCTGCTTCGGCTTCCAGTGGTACTTGACCAGGACCCCGTCGCCGGCCGTGTTCACCCAGCGATAGGTGTTGACCCCGAACCCTTCCTGGTGCCGGTAATCGGCCGGGATGCCGCGGGGGCTGAACAGCCAGGTCAGCATGTGCATCGATTCCGGGGTCAGGCTCATGAAGTCGAAGATCCGTTGCGGATCCTGGCGGTTGGTGACGGGGTCCGGCTTCAGGGCGTGGATGACATCGGGGAACTTGATCGCGTCGCGAATGAAGAAGACCGGCAGGTTGTTGCCGACCAGGTCCCAGTTGCCATCCTCGGTGTAGAACTTGGTGGCAAAGCCGCGGGGGTCACGCAGCGTCTCCGGCGAGGTGCCGCCGTGGATCACGGTCGAGAAGCGGACGAACATCGGCGTCCGCTTGCCCTGTTCCTGAAAGAGCTTGGCCCGGGTGAAGGTGCTGATCGGCTCGTCGCCCGCCAGACCGGTGGCCTCGAAGAAGCCGTGGGCGCCGGCGCCGCGAGCATGGACCACCCGTTCCGGGATCCGCTCGCGGTCGAAGTGGGTGATCTTCTCGATGAAATGGTAGTTCTCCAACGTCGCCGGGCCGCGGCTGCCGACCGTGCGCTGGTTCTGGTTGTCGGTCACGGGATGACCCTGGCGGGTGGTCAGGATCGGCCGGTTGGCCGGTTGCTCCTGATCCGCCCGCGCCCGATCGGCAGGCTTCCCATTGCTTGCTCCATCGCTCATACGAGTCCTCCTGACAATGATGCCAGCTGAATGGCCGTGCTAGAAGACCAGGTGAACCGGCCATTACGCGGCTGTGCCGGTTCCCGGTCGGCCGCTGCTGCCGATCGGGTGTTGGTACGCTACACTCGCCGCCGATGGTCCGCAAGTCGGCGAGTGCGACGTGGTCGTCCGCTAGGGCAGGAAGCGGTGATGATCTGCCCGGAGGCACCCAATAATCCTCGTGGCTTTATTTGAGGAATCTCGATCGCCCGATCGTCTCAAGCAACTCAAGAAGGGGGCCTAATGTCGACCGGAACGATAAGTCATGAAGCACTAATGGACACGTTCTTAGCGGACCCAGAGGTCCGAGCCTACTGGGAGCGGACCGCGTTCGCCCGAGCTATCGCCAACCAGGTGATCCGCTACCGGATCGATCACAACCTGTCGCAACGCGGTTTGGCAAAGCGACTGGGCGTATCCCAAGCACTTGTTGGCCGGCTCGAGCTGGGTGAGCACGAGCCGCGGCTCAGCACCTTGCGGACCCTGGCCCGTGTCCTCGGCATGCGGTTCAGCATCGAGATCCATCCAGCGGGGCCCGGCCCAGTCGCCGGCCTCGGGAGCGATGAGCCGCGCGTCGACCGGCTCATCGCCGACGGCGTCGAAACCTTGATCCGCGCGAGCTGATTGATCGCGAACGCGAACCCCGTGCCTCAGCGGAGCAATCTTAACGTCATTTCACGAAATTTAACGCAATGGCTATTCGGCTTTACATGCCGTTTACCTGACGTTAACGGGCCGCGCTTTATCCTCCGAGCATGGCAACGTCGGTGGGACCAGGGCCAGACGAATCGACCAGCGGGGAGCGGCGACGCCTGGCGGCGCCGTTGGCAGGGCTGGCCGACCAGGAACGGGCCCTGGTGCTGGTGGTCGAGGATGACCCGACGTTGCTCAGCACCCTCGCCTTCAATCTTTCGCGCGAGGGCTATCAAGTCCTAACCGCCTGTGATGGCGAGCAGGGGCTGGCCCTGGCGATCCGGGAGGCGGAGCAGCTCGACCTGATGCTGCTCGATCTCATGTTGCCGGGAATGTCCGGGTTCGATGTCTTGCGCCGCCTGCGCTCCACCTCGGACGTGCCGGTGCTGATCCTCTCCGCCCGCGGCGAAACTGATGACAAGGTGGACGGCTTCGAGTTCGGCGCCGATGACTACATCACCAAGCCGTTCGTCCTCCGCGAGCTGTTGGCCCGGGTCCGGGCCACGGTGCGCCGCCGGGCGCTGCCGGCGGCGCGGCCGCCGTCGGTCCTGCAGCGGGGGCCGCTGCGGATCGAGCTGGAACGGCGGACGGTGCGCATCGACAACCAAGAGGTCCGTCTGCGGCCCAAGGAGTACGGGCTGCTGACCACCCTGGCCATGGAGCCGGGCAAAGTCTTTAGCCGGCAGGACCTGCTCGATTTGGTGTGGGGCGAGGAAGTCATCGTCGATGAGCGGACCGTCGATGTCCATATCTCCTGGCTGCGCGGCAAGTTGACCGAGGCTGGGCTGGCGAGCGATGCCATCCGAACCGTGTACGGCGCGGGCTATCGCTTTCTGCTGCACCGCGCCGATCCCCTCGTTGAAGCGGAGCCGATCGTGGCCGGGGGATTGTGACTAACGTTGCGTCATGACCGGTGGCAGGGGTCGCCGGGGGCAATGGCAACGGCCCTGGAAACGTCGGTTCCGGGCCGCGAGACCGAGGTACTGAGGAGGTTCAGAGGAATGTCGATGGGGAGCAAGATGCGAGCCCGGATGGCGCGGGCCGGGTTGGCCCTGGCGCTGCTCGGCACGCTCGCGTTCGCGACGGCGCCGGTCCTGGCGCAAGAGACGGACCTCGGGTCGCTCAGCGGCTCGATCGAGATTGACGGGTCGTCGACCGTCGCCCCGGTGACCGAGGCGGTGGCCGAGGAGTTTGGCCTGGCTGGCGCGGCGAATGTCGAGATCGCGCTTGGCGTCTCCGGGACCGGGGGCGGCTTCGAGCGGTTCTGCAACGGCGAGACCGCGATCTCGAACGCCTCCCGCCCGATCGCCGAGGACGAGGTCGAGCTCTGCGCCGAGAACGGCGTCGACTACTACCTGTTCGAGCTAGGGCAGGACGGCGTCACCGTCGTCGTCAACCCGGCCAACACCTTCTTGACCTGCATCTCGGTCGAGAGCCTGGCCGCGATCTGGGAAGATGGCAGCGCCATCGAAACCTACGCCGATGTCGATCCGGAGTTCCCGGCGGATCCGATCAGCCTGTACGGCCCAGGCCCCGATTCGGGGACCTTCGACTTCTTCAACGAGGAAATTCTGGGCGATGATCGCGTCGCCACCACCGACTACACCCCGAGCGAGGACGACAACGTGCTGGTCGAGGGCATCGCCGGCGACCCGAACGCGCTCGGCTACTTTGGCTACGCCTACTACGCGCAGAACGAGAGCCTCCTGACCGATGTCGCGCTGGCGGCCTCGGCCGACCTGAGCGATTGCGTCGAGCCGACCGCGGACACCATCCGGGACAGCTCCTACGTGCTCTCGCGCCCGCTCTACGTCTACGTCAACGCCGAGAGCCTGCAAGACGAGGTTGTCCAAGAGTTCATTCGCTTCTACCTGGCCAATGCCGAGGCTCTCGTCGCCGAGACCGGCTACGTGGCCCTGCCGGCCGAAGAGTACACGACGCTGACCGAGAAGCTCGACGGCGCCATCGCCGGCGAAGTGGAGCCGGACAGCGCGGCCGCCGGAACGGACGAGGAGGCGACGCCGGAAGCATAATTCGCGCATTAGACTCGGGCTCCGTCCAGAAGGAAGGGAGCCCGAAGCGCGAGCATGCGAGCCCGCGGGGCAGGCGTCACGGCACAGCAAGGGTGCCGGGGCGCTTGCCCATTTCTCGAACCGGGCGCGGCGCCCGCGAGGGTGTATGTTTACCGCCGCGGGGGGCGCCCGAGCCGATGACGACCGTAGTCCGCGAGTATGGGGTTGATGAACGACAGTATTGCCACGCAAGCCGCCACGGCGGCCGGGATGCCGGTCGTTCCGGCCGATCCGCCCTTCGATCTGACGGGCGCCCGCGGCCGCAATGTGTCCGAGCGCGTGATCGGCGTCGTGCTCTTTCTCTGTGGCTCGGTCTCGATTCTGACCACGATCGGGATTGTGCTGGTGCTGGCGGTCGAAGCCCTCCAGTTTTTCCGCCTGGTCTCGATCTGGGAGTTTGTCAGCACCACGGTCTGGACCGCGCTCTTCCACCGGGATAACCGGCCGGGCGAGTTCGGGGTCTGGCCCCTGGTCACCGGGACCTTGATGATCTCGGTCATTGCCATGGCCGTCGCCATTCCCCTCGGATTGATGAGCGCCATCTATTTGAGCGAATACGCGCCGGAACGGGCGCGGGCGGTGCTGAAGCCCACGCTCGAGCTGCTGGCCGGCGTGCCAACGATTGTCTACGGCTTCTTTGCCCTGTCGTTTCTGACGCCAGATATCGTGAGGCTGTTCTTCCCCGACGTCGGGGCCTTTAATGCCCTCGCCGCCGGCATCGCCGTCGGCATCATGATCTTGCCGTTGATCGCCTCGCTGTCGGAGGACGCGATGCGCTCGGTGCCGCGGGCGTTGCGCGAGGGGGCGTATGCGCTGGGCGCGACGAGGTTGGAGGTCGCCAGTCGCATCGTGCTGCCGGCCGCCCTCTCCGGCGTCGTCGCCTCCTTCATCCTCGCGATCTCGCGGGCCGCCGGGGAAACGATGATCGTGGTCCTGGCCGCCGGCAGCCGGCCTCAGTTCGGCTTCAACGCGCTGGACCAGGCCCAGACGATGACCGCCTACATCGTGGCCGTGGTCGGCGGCGATCCCGCCTATGGCGGCATCATCTATTTGTCGTTGTTTGCCGTCGGGGTGACGCTCTTCTTGCTGACCCTGATGCTCAATATCGCGAGCCAGTGGCTGGTGCGCCGCTTCCGGGAGGTCTACGACTAATGAGTATCGCGACCGAGGCTCGGGCCGGGGTGGCGGCGGTGGCGGGCTCGAACGTGGGCCGTCGCCAAGTCGTCGCCACCATTTGGCACGTCTTGTTCGCCCTGGCGACCTCGTTTGCCGTCGTGGTGCTGGCGGTGTTGCTGATTACCATTTTCGGTGACGGCCGAACCTGGCTGCGTTGGGATCTCTTTACCCAGAGCAATTCGCGCAATGCCGCCGACGCCGGCTTCCAGTCCGGCATCATCGGCACCTTCTGGGTGATCAGCCTGACCGCGCTGCTCGCGATCCCGATCGGCATCGGCGCCGCCATCTATCTCGAAGAGTACGCGCCGCGAAATTGGTGGACCCGCATTCTGCAAACCAATATCTCCAACCTGGCCGGGGTGCCGTCGGTCGTCTACGGCCTGCTGGGCTTAGGATTGTTTGTCTATTTCCTCGGCTTTGACCGTAGTGTCCTCGCCGCCGCCCTGACCATGGGCCTGCTCATCCTGCCGGTGGTGATTATCGCCAGCCAGGAGTCGATCCGCGCCGTCCCCTCCTCGTTGCGGGAAGCCGCCTTTGCCCTCGGCGCCACCAAATGGCAGGTCGCCCGCTCGCATGTGCTGCCGGCGGCGATGCCGGGCATCCTGACCGGGACGATCCTCGCCCTGTCGCGGGCGATCGGGGAAACGGCGCCGGTCGTCGTGGTCGGAGCGGCGCTTTTCCTCTCCCACAATCCCGATAGCGTGTTTAGCCGGTTCACCGTGCTGCCGGTCCAGATCTACCAGTGGACGGCCCGGCCCCAACAAGATTTCCGCGACCTGGCGGCGGCCGGCATCATCATCCTGCTGGTGATGCTGCTGCTGATGAACTCCGTCGCCATCTACTTCCGGCAGCGATTCAGTAGGAACAGGTGGTAGCGCGATGGCGGTCGATACGGCAACCCCCCGAACCAGAGACGATGCCGCGCCGGTCAGCGGCATCGCGGCGGGGCCGGCGGCCGCGCATGCGCCGACGGGCCAGGAGCCGGCGATCCTATCGGTCCAAAATCTGAACGTCTTCTACGGCAATTTCCACGCCGTGACCGATGTCAGCTTCGACGTGCCGAAGAACCGGATTACCGCCCTGATCGGCCCCTCCGGCTGCGGCAAGAGCACCGTGTTGCGCTGCATCAACCGGATGAACGACCTCATCATCGGGGCCCGGATGGAGGGCGCCATCACCTACCACGGGGTCGATATCAACTCGCCCAAGATCGACCCGGTCGAGGTCCGGCGGCGGATCGGGATGGTCTTTCAGAAGCCCAACCCCTTTCCCAAGAGCATTTACGACAACATCGCCTGGGGCGCCAAGATCAACGGCATCAAAGGCAATTACAACGAGCTGGTGGAGCAATCATTGCGCAAGGCCGCGCTCTGGGACGAGGTCAAGGACAAGCTCAAAGAGAGCGGGCTCGCCCTCTCCGGCGGCCAGCAGCAACGCCTCTGCATCGCCCGCACGATCGCGATCAACCCGGACGTGATCCTGATGGACGAGCCGTGTAGCGCCTTGGACCCGATCTCGACCCTCAAGATCGAGGACCTGATGCGGGAGCTGGAACGGCAGTACACGATCGTGATCGTCACCCACAACATGCAGCAAGCGGCGCGGGTCTCGGACCAAACCGTCTTCTTCTCGCTCAATGAGGAACGGCAAGGGATGGTCGTTGAAACCGCCTCGACCCGCGATCTCTTCACCAACCCGCGCGACCCCCGGACCGAGGACTACATCACCGGCCGCTTCGGCTAGGCGACGGGTCGCCGCCGATACGGTACAGTAGAAAGGACGAGGCGGCATGGCCGTAGGACACGCCAACATGACCCGGCAGCGCTACGCCAACCAGATCCAAGATCTGCGGGACGCGATTGTCAGCATGGCCAGCATGGTCGACAAGGCGATCGCGCGAGCGACCGATTCGCTGCGCCAGCAAGACCTGAACCTCGCCCGTCAAGTCATCGCCGATGATCGCAAGATCAACGAGTTCCGGTGGCAGACCGAAGGCGAGGCCCTCCTCATCATCGCCACCCAGGCGCCGATGGCGGGCGACCTGCGTCTGGTCTCCGCCGCGATCCACATCACGACCGATCTGGAGCGGATGGCCGATCATGCCGCCGGCATCGCCAAGATCGTGATCGAAACCGCCGATGAGCCGCTGCTCAAGCCCCTGGTCGATCTGCCGCGGATGAGCGATCTGGCGCGCACCATGCTGGCCGATAGCATCACCGCCTACGTCGAGGGCGACGAGCCGATGGCCCGGCAGATCGCGCGCCGCGACGACGAGATCGACGCCCTCTACGACCAGATTTACCGTGAGCTGCTGACCTTCATGCTGGCCGACCCGACCACCATCAACCGGGCCACCCACCTGCTGTGGGTCGCCCACAACCTGGAACGGATCGGCGACCGCGTCACCAACATCTGCGAGCAAATCGTCTTCACCGCCACCGGCTCCCTGGAAGAGCTGTAATACGGACCCTGGGCAATCGAGGCGGGATCGTGACGTGGTGCCCGCGGGCGGGGGTGCCCGCTGGGCCACTGGAAGTCCGCGCTGAGCATCAGGAAGTCACCCAAGGGGTACCCGCCGGGTATCCCTTGGGTGACTGAAGACGATTGCCGCCACCTGCCCGCGGCTTTGGTATCCGTCGCCGATACCCGCTGACCAGTCCTCCCCCGCTCGCCGGAGTTTGGCCGGGTTCGCCCAATTCGGGTGATCGGTGGCCAGATCGGCGACCGCGCGGCGCTGGGGGCGACCAAGATGGATCGGCCGGAGGACTTCGAGACCGACCCGGTCAACAAGAAGGTCTACCTGGTCCTGACCAACAATGTCGTCCGCGGCACCGAGGCCGGTGCCCCGGTGGACAAGGCCAACCCGCGGCCGGAGAACCGCTACGGCCACATCATCGAGATCACCGAGGCCGACGATGACGCGGCGGCGACCACCTTCGCCTGGGACATCTTCATGCTCCGCGGCCGGCCGGAGGACGAGAGCACCTATTTCAGCGGCTTCCCGAAAGAGATGGTCAGCGCCATCGCCAACCCGGACAACATTGTCTTCGACGGCGAGGGCAACCTCTGGATCTCGACCGATGGTCAGCCCGGCACCCTGGAGGCGAATGACGGCCTCTACGCGGTGCCGGTCAGCGGCCCGGACCGTGGCTACGTCCGCCAGTTCTTTAGCGGCGTCACCGGCGGCGAAGTCTCCGGCCCCGAGTTTACGCCGGATGACGGCGCCCTCTTCGCCTCGATCCAGCACCCGGGCGAAGGCGGCACCTACGAGAACCAGATCTCCCACTGGCCGGACGGCGGCGACGCGCCGCCCCGGCCGACCGTCGTCGTCATCCAAGCGAACACCCCCGGCACCCCGATCGGCCGCGCCTAGTCACGTCCGCGATCGGGCGTCATCGTCCAATCGGTAGACGTCGTGCCAGAGCCGGAGGATCTCATCGTCCTCCTGGCTC
>JALZJP010000063.1 GCA_030859715.1 Chloroflexota bacterium | reverse complement strand
GATGTCGCCGATCAGCCACATGTTGGCGTAGCCGCCGTTGTTGCCGGCGTCCATCAATTCGACCCAATGGTCGATGTTGTCGCCGAACTGGGCCGCGTTGCGGGCCCGCACGTACTCCGGCACTTTGTCGACGTCGTAGCCCGCGTAGCCGACCATCGTCGTTTCCACCACGACCAGGCCGCCGCCGGTGACCCAGAAATCGGTCATGCTGGCGATCCAGCCGGGGCTGGTCTGCATCACCATCCGGTGCCCGTCGTCCGGGGTCAGGTCGAGGATCACGTTCATGTACTGGCCGTTCCAGAATTCGGTGAACGACTCATGGCCGATCACGATCCGCCCGTCGGCGGTGGCGGAGCCGGTGGCGATGAAGGCGCTGCAATGGCTCTTGCGGTTACCGTTCGGCGCCGAGTTGGCGTATTGCGTCGCCACCGTCGGCCACCAGTAGCCGGTCATTTCCATATAGGCGTTCCAGCCGATGATGTCGTCGAACGTGGTCGGCACCCCGGCCGCGGTGTAGCCGGCGGCGATGCCGGTCATCTCCTCGGTCAGCTCCGGGGTGATTTTCGCTTTGTGGTACTCGGCGGCCTTCTCGACGAAGAAGGCGTAGTCCATACCGGTCGTTTGGTAGGTCATCGCGGTGTAGACGCGGATCGCCTCAGCATACTCGGCGGCCGTCAGATAGCCATACTGAAAGCCGCGGGCGAAGGGAGCCCCTTGGATCGTGACATGCAGCCAGCCGTTCTCGTCGCGCCGGCTGGCTTGCTCCAGCCACCCTCGCTCCTCCTCCGTCAGCTCGCGGGCCGGTCCCGGCGTGGCGGCCGCTTCCGGCGTGGCCGCTTCCTGGGCCGCCGCCCGCGGGCCGAAACCGCCGAGCCCAACCAGGCTTGCCGCGGCGCTCCCGGCCGCCAGCGCTCCCAATTGCCGCCGCGAGAGGTCACGGGCGAAGAGATCCTGGATCGCATTGCTTTGCCGTCTACTCATCAGTTGTGCCTCCATTGTCTATGCCGCTCATCTGACAAACGTTGCCGCCGATTGCAATCACGGCGGGCGCGCCCGTACCGGCATACCAGTGCGGCGCTACTCGTCCGAGAGCGACCCATCGGCGCACCCCTCCGGCGGTCATCGTCCGGGTGCTGCCCCGGACTAGGTTCGTCGTCTCCGTCATCTATTCTAGCGGCAGCGGACGGCGCTCGCCCGGCCTTGCCGGAACGGGCTCCTCTCCGCACAATGGCGCCAGCGCTGCCGCCCGGCCCGCCACCCAGAGAGGTCGCTTGATGTCCCCAACCCGTCCCGCCGGCCCGGTCGTGCTGGCCATCCTCGATGGTTGGGGCATCGCCGCGCCGGGGCCGGGGAATGCGGTCGCGGCCGCTTACACGCCGGTGATGGATCGCCTGCTGGCCGCCTATCCCCAGGCCGCCTTGCGCTGCGCCGGGGAAGATGTCGGCTTGCCTCCCGGCCAAATGGGGAATTCCGAGGTCGGCCACCTCAACCTGGGCGCCGGCTTTGTCGTCTACCAATGGCTGACCCGGCTCGATCGCGCCATCGCCGACGGCTCGTTCTTCCGCAACGAGACGTTCCACGCCGCGATCAATCACGTCCGGGCCACCGGCGGCACCCTGCACCTGCTCGGCCTGGTCAGCGACGGCGGCGTCCATAGCCACCTCGATCATCTGACGGCGTTGCTCCGCCTCGCCAGTCAGGAGGGCCTGGCCCGGGTCGCCGTCCATGCCTTCACCGATGGCCGCGATACCTCGCCCACCAGCGGCCTCGGCTTCATCGTGTCACTCGAACAGACGATGGCCGACCTGGGCATCGGCCAGATCGCCACCATCAGCGGCCGCTACTACGCGATGGATCGCGATCACCGGTGGGACCGGGTTCAACGCGCCTACGACGCCATGGTCTACGGCCAGGGTGACCACGCGACGTCGGCGACCGCCGCCATCCAGATTAATTACGATCAGGCCATAACCGACGAGTTCCTGCCGCCGACCGTCATCGCCGGGAGCGATGGCGAGGCGACCGTGATTCAGCCCGGCGACGCGATCATCTGCTTCAACTTCCGGGCCGACCGGGCGCGCCAACTGACGGATGCCCTCACCAGCCCGGAATTTATCGGCTTCGAGCGGGGCGCTGCCCTGCCGAACCTCTTTGTCGCCACCATGGCCCGCTACGAGGCGGGGTTGCCGGTGGCGGTCGCCTTCCCGCCGCACGATGTCGTCTATCCCCTCGCCCGCGCCATCAGCGAGGCCGGCCCGCGCCAATTCCACGCCGCCGAGACCGAGAAGTACGCCCACGTCACCTTCTTTTTCAATGGCGGCCGGGAGGAGCCGTTCCCCGGCGAGGAGCGAGCCCTGATTCCGTCGCCACGGATAGCAACTTATGACCTGCAACCGGAAATGAGCGCCGCCGGCGTCACCGCCGCCACGGTGGCGGCGATCACCTCCGGCCGGTACCGGTTCGTCATCGTCAACTTCGCCAACCCGGACATGGTCGGCCATACCGGCGTCTTCGCCGCCGCCGTGCGGGCGGTGGAGACGGTCGATGCCTGCCTGGGCGAGGTCGTGGCCGCGACCCTGGCCGCCGGCGGCCGCCTGCTGGTCACCGCCGACCATGGCAACGCCGAAACGATGCTCGACCCGCTCACCGGCCAGCCGCTGACCGCCCACACGACGAACCCGGTCCCGGTCGTCCTGGTCATCCCGGAGGCCGACCCCTACCGCCACGCCGTCCTCCGCCCGGACGCCCGCCTCAGCGCCATCGCCCCGACCGTCCTTACCCTGCTCGGCCTCGCCATCCCCGCCGCCATGACCGAGCCGCCGCTGCTCGCCCCAGTGCCGCCGCCATGACCGTCGATCGTGAGCGGTATACTCGTGGCACTGGAGGTGAGCGACATGGCGGCCAGACGACCAAACCGGGACACACCTGCCACCGACACAGAACCAGCGGAGCCCCCCGAATTCGCGCTGCCGCCAATTCGGGAGTTGACGCGCGAGGAAAGCCGGGCCTTGTTTGATGAACGAGCGCGGGAGTTGTTCGGCATAAGTGGCGCGGAATATGTCGCTCGATTTAATGCGGGCGAGTACGATGACGTGCTCGACGACTCCGACCGTGGCAACCATATGCACCTCGTGCTGCTTGGCGGCCTTGGCCGTTCAGCGGAGAGCGAGCCGGAAGTGAACGCTCAACCGCTCTCCCATCGACGCGGCAAGCCGGCTCCCACCACGGCCAGGCTCGACGAGGACGATGATTACCCGCTTCCTCCCGTCCGCACGATGACGCTGGAAGAGGGACAGGCGTTCTTTGACCGGCTAGCACGGGAACTGCTGGGCATTGGCGGCGAGGAATTTCGCAGACGCTACCACACGGGTCGCTACGATGATATTCTTGATGATCCGGACCACCGCGACATTCTGTATTTAGCGATGCTTGGAGCCGGTGAGCCATAGCACACGCGAAGAAGCGCGCGGCCACTTCTTCGATCGCCTGCAGAGAACAGTTTCCTGTCTCACGCCAGCGGTGCTCAGGCGGGGACCCGTCACGCCGCGCTGGCCGGAATCGTGGTCATTCACGAACAATCCGGTTCCCCTCCAAGGAGTGAGCCGCCTGACGTTTTCGATGATCCATAGCTATGAATTCACTGGTGGACAAGACGACGCCGATTCTTGGGAAATCGCGACGAAGGGCTACTCATATACCTTGAGCCAGCAGGACGGTCGTGAAGTCATCGCGTTCCACTGGCATCCAAACAACCGCGGCCAAGCTGATTTTCCACACATTCATGTCATTCATCCGCTCGGTGCATCAATTATCCACCGGAAGCAGCATATTCCCACCGGTCGGGTCTCCCTCGAATCGGTGGTGCGGTTCGCGATCGTGGAGTTGGGGGCGCGCCCCGTCCGGCCCGATTGGGAGCGTGTTCTGGATGCGGGCCAAGCCGAATTCGGCGCGCGACGGTCGTGGTAGCGGATCCGCCGTTCCCAACGCGATGCCTTGGCGGCACGCCGGAGCATTGTCGTCGCTTCCGTTAGCTGATCCGGGTGATCGATACTGTCTTCCCGGCTTCGATCGCCAGCACCACCGCGCCCAACGTCAAGGGGCCGGGCGCCAGTTCGGGCGGGGGCTGCCGGCGCCGGCTTCCCAGGTGGCGCGGTAGCCGGCGCCGGGCATTCCCTGGCCGCCGCCCAGCGGCCCGGTCATCCCCACCTCCGGCACGAAGCCGGTGCCGCCGGGCAGGATATAGGTGTGGAGCGACGGCTCGTGCGTGTGGGTGCCGAGGACGGCCGCCACCGCTCCATCCAGCCCGTTCGCCACGATATGCTTCTCGATCATCGACTCCGCGTGCAGGTCAACGATCACCGTGCCGGCCAGATTGAGCGCCGGCCACGCCTGGCGCGGCGGCAGGGCATCGGCGATCGCGTCCGGGGTGGCCAGATTGACCACGGTCACCGGCGCCGCCGCCACCTCGACGGTCACGATCCCCTTGCCGGGATAGTGGGCCGGCATGTTCACCGGCCGCGGCACGCGGGGTTGGTCATGCACCGCCGCCGTGTCCGCCGGGCTGGTATCCCAGGCATGGTTGCCGGAGGTGACGATCGCCCAGAGGGCACCCGACCCCCGCCGCGAACAGGCGCTCGACGGCGGGCAGGGTCATCCCAAACTCGCCCTGGCCATCGCCCCGGTTCGGGTCGAAGGACATGTTCTCGGCGTTGGCGATCACCAGATCGGCCGCATGCTCGGCCCGCGGCCCCGGCAACCGCTCCGCCACCCACGCTCCCACCTCCCGGCCGGCAATGTCCCCGATAAAGAGCACCCGCGGGCCGCTAGCTCGTCGCCGCCACGATGCGCGCTCAGTCGCGCCCGTGCATACCCCACGGGCCGAGCGGGGATCAGCCGTTAAGCGGGGGTCAACCCGCCTTGACGGCGTGGCGCCGCAACGGATGGAGCCACCAGACGAGGCCGATCAAGACCGCGACGACGCCGGCCGCGACCCAGGCAATCCAGACGCTGGCGAGCACCTGGGCAATGACGAGGTGCGTCGCCAGAATCAGCGCCGCCGAGAGCGGGATCATGCCGGCGATGATCAGGTGGGTGGCGCTGTTCTTGAACCCTTCCCGATCCCGCAGCGGCCGTTGCAACCGGTGTTGGGCGGCGGGTGCGGTGAACAGCACCAGGCTGCATACCGAGCAGAGAAAGGTCGCCAAATAGATGAGCTTCTCTTGCTGCTGGATTTGACTGAAACCGGTGTTGAACGGAAGGATGATCAGGAAGGCGGTCAGCGTCTGCGCCCCCGGCAAGAGGACGCGCAACTCCTGCAGCAAGTCGCCCAGGTCGCCATCGCCCCAATCAGACGCGCTGTCCGGGCTCGACCCGGCCGAGCCGTCCGGAGCGTTCGTGGGCACCGATTGTCGCTGTCCGCGATCACTGGTCGTTAACATTTTCTTAGTATACAAGCACTGCCCGGCTTGGCTCCGGCCCGACACCGCCGCGGCTCGGTTGACGCCGGTTGCCGGGCCCGGCTAGGCTGCCGGCGAACGCTCACGCCAGATTCTGGGTGCGGACGGGTGGGATGGACGGCGAATTCGCGGCAACCGTTGACCAATGGAACACGTTCTTCTCCGTCTCGGCCGGCATCGCGGCGACGCTGGTCGGCCTGCTCTTCGTGGCCCTGGCCCTCAACCCGTCGATCATGGCCGACGACGGCCCGGCCGGCCTCCGCGTCTGGTCGGGCCAGACCTTTCATAGCTTCCTGATGGTGCTGACCCTGTCGCTGATCGCGATCATCCCCGACGACTCGGCCATCACCCTGACGATCGCCCTCGGGTTCATCGGCGTCAGCGGGCTGATCGGCGTCGGCCAGGGGTTCCGGATCGCGCGGCGCGACCCGGACCCGGACTGGCGGGGCTGGCACGCGCTGCCGCACTTCGTTTCACCGACCGTGGCCTCTATCATCTGCCTGTGGGCGGCCGTCTTGGCGGCGGACCGCAACGAGGATGCGCTGGGCTGGATGGTGAGCGTGGTCTTCTTTCTGATGATGAGCGCCGCCGCCAGCTGCTGGGCGCTGCTCAAGGCGCTGGGCAACCCGAAACCCGCCAAGCCCACCAGCTAGCCAACGATGGCTTGAACAGCGTCCGCGCCGCGACCGCCGACCAAGGGGTGCAAAATGGCCCCGGCCCCTGGCGGGTGCCAGAGACCGGGGCCCGTTCGCCGGCGCGACCGCATCGGCTTCACCGTGGCCGCGCCGGGACGAACGGTGCCGTCGTCGCCTAGACGACGAGGACGGCGGTGACCACCGGCGACGGCAGCCACGCCTGCCGCGCCAGCGGGCTGGCGCCCGTCGAGTAGGCATCCCCGGTGTGGTAAGGGTCGTCGCTTACCACGACGTACGGAGCCTGGATGCCCGTCGAGTAAGCGTCCCCCGTGTGGTACGGGTCATCGCTCAGCGGGACGTACTGATCCAGGGCGACCGCGTGCGGAGCGACCAGGCCCAGCATACCGGAGTCGTCGATGCGAATGGCCGGGGCCAGGAGGTCACCGGCGATCGAGCCGGCGGCGATGGCGCCGCCAGCGACCGGGATGAGGGCGGAGACCGCGACAAAGGCGGCGAACACTGGTCGTAAGAGTAGGGTCATTGTGTCCTCCAAGATGGATGGTAGGTTGCTGGTTGTCGCTCAGATGCCACCCGGGGACCGGGGATTTCCATTGCCCGTGACGACCAACCGCCGCCACTTGGGCAGTCGATGTCCACCATCGACGTGGCTCAGCGGTTCATTGCTTGTCCATGTTGCACCTCCTCTACCGCCGGTCCCGGCCACACGCCGCGGCACCTCGTTGACCGAGACGGCCTCCATCTGATGATGCGGGATGGGCGGCGAAACGCCATGAGTAGATGTACTCAAATCTGCCGGTTGGGTGAATCACGAACGCGACCGGTGCGCCGCCCGGTCGTCATCGACGGCGCCCGCTCGCGTACGGCGTTGACCACATGCGGCCGATCTTCCGCGGGCATCCCGGCAGCATCTGGTTTGATCCGCTTGCTCAGCATGCAGCCGGGCCACGCCGGGCAGACCCGTAACAGCCACGGAGATTTGCCCGGGGTTTGACCGTGAGATCGGGCCGTGGCGGACGGCGCGCGGCAGCCACCGAAGGCCGGTTGTCGGCGTCGGGCTTTGCCGCGGGCAGAGAGGCCAGATCGGTGCTCGCGCGTTCGCGCGGCGTCAGACGACGAGTTGGGGCATGCGGGAAGGCGACGATACCTGAAGCGGTCTCCTGATCTTGCGCTCGGATCGTACGCGCGACGGCGCGGCCGTGGCGGCAGCCGCCACGGCCGGCGGCGCGGACGAAGCCGGCCAGGCGGGCCGCGCCGCTCAGGCC
>JALZJP010000136.1 GCA_030859715.1 Chloroflexota bacterium | reverse complement strand
ACTCACGACTCACGACTCACGACTCACGACTCACGACTCCGTCACGGTACAGGACCGCGTTGACCTCGGCCCCGAGCAGCAGCGCCAGGCCGGAGATGAAGAAGTAGAGCAGGAGCACGATGGCGCCGCCGAGACTGCCGTAGGTCGCGCCATAGGAGCCGAAGGTGGAGACGTAGGCCGAAAAGCCAATCGAAGCGACGACCCAGGCCGCCACGGCGAGGATCGATCCCGGCGTGATCAGCCGGAACGGCACCGGGATCGTGGGCGCCACGTAATAGACCACGTCGATCGTCAGCAACAGCAACAGCGCCGCCGCCGGCCAGCGCAGCCAGGTCCAGAGGCCGACCACGACCTCGGCCAGACCGAAATAGCCCGCGAGCCACCGCACCGTCCCCGGCCCAACCAGCATCAGGCTGACGGCCGCGATCAGCAGCGCCGCCAGCCCGATCGTGTAGAGCAGCGAGAGGGGATAGAGCGTGCGGGCCGGACGCGACTCGGCGACGCCATCGATGATGTTGAAGGCGTGCATCAGGGAGCGGACGCCGGCGGCCGCCGACCAGAACGCGAACAGCAGGCCGAAGGAGATCAACCCGCCGCCGGTCCGTTCCCGGACTTCCCCGACCACCCGCTCCAGACCGCGAAAGGTGGTGTCCGGCAGGGCGGTTTGGACCTGGCCGCGGAGGCGATCAAAAAAGTCCGGCCACCCGAGGGCGCCGAGGAAGGAGAGGAGGAAGATCACGAATGGGACCAGCGCCAGGAGCATGTGGAAGGCGAGCGCGGCGGCGTAGGTCGTCATGTCGTCGTCCAGGAATTTCCTGACCGTTCGCGTCGCCAGCTCCCACGGCCGTCTGCCCCACGGTTCAGGGACGCGCATCGTTGCCTCTCCCGGCGGGGGTCTCCTCGTTTGTTGGTGGAGAGCCTGCCAGCCGCGTCATTCCGGAGTCTGCCACCGTTGACCCCGCTTCGCCAGACGCCGGCGGCGCCTGCCGCTATTTCTCCGGCAAGCTGGTCTTCATCAGGTAGACCTGATAGGGGCCGAACAGCGACATGGTGAAGTAGATCTCGGGACCGTCGTTCCACAAGGGGAACTGATACGGGGCATAGAGGGAGGGGAACTCCCGGCCGGTGGCAACGATCCATTCCTCGCTCCAGGGGCCGGTCAGGGCATCGGCGGTGCGCAGGACGATCGCGGCCCGGTCCTCGTTGAGATACATCATCACCCAGGTGTCATAGTACGGGTTCCAGCGGACCGAGAGCTCACCGACCGGGGCCGGCACGATCGTTGCCGCCGACGTGATGTCGCTGTCCCAGGCCGCGCCCTGCCAAAACTCGTAGGCGTCGAAGTCGAGCAGGCGTTCCGGCGCCACCCGCGCCAGGTGAACCCCGCCGAAGCGGCCGCCGGGGATGCCGTGCAGATAGAGATGTCCCGCGTGCTCGACGATGGAGACCTGGCCGAAGTTGCTGTCGCCGGGCCAGATCGCGGCCTCGTCCTTGGTCCACGTCTCCCCCGCGTCATCGGAATAGGCGAGGCCGGCGGCGCCAAGCGTCCATTCGCCGGGCGGCCCCCAATGCGCGACCGACATGTAGTGCAGGACGAGCCGGTCGCCGACCGCCACGCCGTAGGTGGGAATGACGGTGATCTCGTCAAAATCGATCTTCTTCGAGGGCAGCAGCTCCTTGGCATGGCCGGGGCGATCGGTGAGCATGCGGTCAAAGATCAGCCCGCCGCCGGGGTCTTGATCGATATTGATGACCGCCGCCGCGTTGCTGCGCCAGTCGGTCTTGTTAAGGCCGAAGGTGTCGCCGAAGATCATGTACAGCTCGTCGCCATACAGGAAGGTGTGCCCAAGGTCGGTGCCGTAAACCTCGTACTCCTCCCCGGTGGGATTGATTGCATCCCTGGCCGGCCCGGTCAGGATCGCGATCCGCGCCACGGGCAGGATCCGGCCGACGGTGACGGGCGTGGCGCCCGGTGTCGCTGATGGCGCCCCTGGACTGGTGGCCGGGGGCGTGGCCTGCCGTGCCGGTTCCGCGTACGCCGTTGCCGCGAACGCCGGGAAGATCAGCAGCGCCGGGATCGCTCCCAGCCGCGACCGGGTGCTGATGGTTCGGCTCGTCCGTGGTTTCCACCTTGGCTGCATCAGCGCTCCTCCATCCCGGTCATGCCCGTCCGCCGCATGACACCCGAGCACGCACGTTGAGTACCGCCGCGGTGGCTGGCATTCTGGTTCTGCCGGTGTGAAGCGACGTCAGGGGTCGGTGAAGCTCAACGGAATCCCTCCGGTGCCGGGATCGCTGGCGGCGCGGGTTGATCGGAGTGAGGCAGCGGACCGGGCACGAGTCTTGACGGCCGCGATGGATATACGTATACTCATACGCATGAATAGATGCGACGTGATGGAGGTGACGATGCCGAACAAAACAATCTACGTCTCCGACGATGATCTCCCGCTCTACGAGCGGGCTCAGGAATTGGCCGGGAGCAATCTGTCGGCCGCGATCGCGCGGGCGCTGCGGCGCTACGTCGAGGCGGAGGAAGGGCGCCTGGAGGGCTACAAAGAGATCACCGTCAAAGTCGGCAGTGGCGTCTATCGCAAGCAGCGGTTCTCCGGCGTGCTCCTCGGCGAGTTGGGACGCTCCGCCAACCAGCGGGTCGAGGTGTTTCGGGTCTACCGGTCTCGCAAGGACAAGCTCGTGCTGCATGTGGAACGATCGCCCGAGGCCTGGGCGGCCGGAGCGGACAACAAGCGTGGCGGGTGGCGAACCTTTCTCGGCCTGGGCGATCAAACGTGGGGGTTTACCCAAGGCGAATCCACGCTCGAAGTCGTCGACTCCCTCGACGCCCTGCGCGCGAAGATTCCGGCCGAGCTCTACGACATGGTCGCCGGGGTGGCCGTGCAGCCCGCCGTGGAGGACCTCGACATCTAACGTGATAACCACCGATGAAGGACTGAGAGGAGGCACGATGACCACGTCTCCAGCCCAATTGGCGATTTCGGCCATCGGGTTGCGCAAGTCGTTTGGTGACCAGGTTGTGCTCGACGGCATCGACCTGAACGTTCCGGCCGGGACCGTGTTTGCCCTGCTTGGCCCCAATGGCGCCGGGAAGACGACGACGGTGCACATTTTGTCCACGTTGATCGGCGCCGACGGCGGCAGGGTGCATGTCGCCGGCCATGACCTGGCCCGCGATCCGGACGCGGTCCGGGCCGCGATCGGCGTCACCGGCCAGTTCTCGGCGGTGGATAATCTCCTCACCGGCGAGGAGAACCTGATCCTGATGGCCGACCTGCACCACCTGGGGCGGGCGGCGGGCCGGCGCCGCGCCAGCGACCTGCTCGCCCGGTTCGATCTGGCCGAGGCGGCCAAGAAGACGCCCGCCACCTACTCCGGCGGCATGCGGCGCCGGCTCGACCTGGCGATGGGCCTGGTCGGCGACCCCCGGATCATCTTCCTGGACGAGCCGACGACCAGCCTCGACCCGCGCGGCCGCCGCGCCATGTGGCAGATCATCCGCGACCTCGCGGCCGGCGGGGTTACGGTCTTCCTGACCACCCAGTACCTGGAGGAGGCCGACCAGCTCGCCGCCCGGATCGCCGTCCTCGACCATGGCAAGCTGGTCGCCGAAGGCGCCCCCGAACAACTCAAACGCCTGATCCCCGGCGGTCACATTCGTCTCCGGTTCGCCGATGAGGGCGGCCTCGACCACGCCGCCCGAGCCTTCAGTGACGGCTCGCGCGACGACGAGGCGCTCACCCTCCAGGTGCCGAGCGACGGCGGTGTCCGCTCGCTACGGGCCATGCTCGACCGGCTCGACCACGAGGCGATCGCGGTCGATGAGCTGTCGGTCCACACGCCCGACCTCGATGACGTCTTTCTCGCCCTCACTGGCCGCCCCGGCCAAGCCCAGGAGACCGCGCGATGATTACCTTTCCCTATGCGATGAGCGATTCGGCGACGATGCTGCGGCGCAATCTCCGGCGCCTCCCGCGCTACCCATCCATGACGGTGCTGCTCGTCATCCTCCCGGTCATTATTCTGCTGCTGTTCGTCTACGTCTTCGGCGGCACGCTTGGCGCCGGACTCGGCGGCGGCGGGGGCGGCCGCGCCGAGTACGTCAACTACGTCACGCCGGGCATCCTCCTCATGGTCGTGGCCACTGCCGCGCAGGGGACCGCGATCTCGGTCGCCATGGACATGACCGAAGGCATCATCGCCCGGTTCCGCACGATGGCCATCTTCCGCGGCTCGATCCTGTTCGGGCACGTCGTCGGCAGCATGGTCCAGATGTTGCTCGGTCTGGCGGTCGTCATTGCGGTCGCCGTGCTCGTTGGGTTCCGGCCGACCGCCGGTCCTGTCGAGTGGATCGCGGCGATCGGGATCCTCGCCCTGCTCGGCTTCGCCCTCACCTGGCTCTCAGTCGCGCTCGGGATGGTGAGCAAGAGCGTGGAGACCGCGAGCAACCTGCCCATGCCCCTGACGTTCCTGCCGTTCCTCAGCAGTGGATTCGTCCCCACGGACTCGATGCCGGCGGGGTTGCGCTGGTTCGCCGAGTATCAGCCCTTCACCCCAATCATCGAGACGCTGCGGGGCTTGCTGCTGGGCACCCCGATCGGCAACAGCGCCATCCTCGCCATCGCCTGGTGCGCTGGCATCTCCCTGGCCGGCTACCTCTGGGCAACCAAGCTGCTCAACCGCGAGCCCATCCGGTAGCCTGGGCCCGATCCACTGGGGGAACCTGGCGCGGGAGCCCCTTCGCTCCCGCGCTACTCCGTGCGCAAGCGGGGGTCGAGGGCGTCGCGGATGCCGTCGCCGAGGAGGTTGAAGCCGAGGACCGTCAACGCGATGGCGGCGCCGGGGAAGATGGCGGCCCAGGGGGCGAGCTGCAAGAAGCCGTAGGAGGCGCTGACCATTGAGCCCCAGGAGGGGGCGGGCGGCTTGTTGCCCAGGCCGAGGAAGGCGAGCGACGCCTCGGCCAGCACGGCGAAGGCGAAAATCAATGAGGCGTGGACGATCAGTGGCGCGGTGATATTGGGGAAGACGTGCCGGGCCAAAATCCGCGGGGTGGCGGCGCCAAGCGAGATGGCGGCCTCCAGGTAGGCGGTGTGGCGGACGCTGAGCACGGCGCCGCGGACGACCCGCATGAACGTCGGCATATAGACGATGGCGATCGCGATCATGGCGTTGGTCAGGTGGTTGCCCAGGAGCGAGATGATGGCGATCGCGAGCAGGATGGCGGGGAAGGCGAAGATGACGTCCATGACCAGGGTCAGCACGTTATCGACCCAGCCGCCCTTGTAGCCGGCGATCAGTCCCATCGCGATGCCGAGCGCGCCGGCCAGGCCGACGGCGATGGCGCCGACTTGGAACGAGATCTGCGCCCCGTAGAGGAGCCGGCTATAGATGTCGCGGCCAAACTCGTCGGTGCCGAGCAGGTAGGTGCGGTTCGGCGGTTGGAGGCGGTCGGCGGAGAACTGCTGGGTGGGACCGAACGGGGCCAGCAAGGGGCCGACGATGGCGATGGCGGCGAAGAAGAGGACGAGCACGGCGCCGGTCAGCGCCAGCTTCTGGCGGCTGATCGTGCGCCAGGCGCTTGGGCGCCGGGGCAGCCGGGTTTCGGCCAGGGTGCCGAGCCGCTTGGTGGCGACCTGACCTTGCATGGCTAGCGGGCTCGCAATCGCGGATCGAGCACCGCGTAGAGGATGTCCACCGAAAGGCTGACCAGGCAGAAGAGGGTGGCGATGACCAGGGTGACGCTCTGGACCACGGGATAGTCACGGGTCGAGATCGATTCGAAAATGTAGCGGCCGACGCCGGGCAGGCCGAAGATGGTTTCGACGATGACGGTGCCGCCCAGGAGACCGGCGACCTGGATGCCGGCAACGGTGATGATTGGCAGCGCGGCGTTGGGGACGACGTGGCGGAGGAGGACGCGGCGGGCCGGCAGCCCTTTGGCGCGGGCGGTGCGGACGTGCTCCTGGCTGAGCACTTCCAAGACGGCGGAGCGGGTGTTGCGCATCAGGACGGCGGCCAGGGGGAAGGCCAGGCTGACCGCCGGCAGCAGCATCGAGCGGAGATTGGCGACCGGATCGGTGGTCAGCTCGACGTAGCCGATGGGGGGCAACCAGCGGAGCCAGAACGAAAAGATGAGGACCAAGAACGTTGCCAGCAGGAAGTTGGGGATCGAGATGCCAACCAGGGTCGCGATCGTCGCCGCGTAGTCGAGGCCGGAGTTGCGCTTAACCGCCGCCAGGACGCCGACGATGACGGCCGGGATGGTGCCGAGGATGCCGGCCAGGATGGTCAGCTCGATCGTCACCGGCAGCCGCAGGGCCAACTCTTCGTTCAGCGAGCGGCGGGTCCGCAGCGAGGAGCCGAAATCGCCTTGCAGAACGTGGCCCAGCCAGCGGATGTATTGCACCGGTTGCGGCTGATCGAGCCCGTAGGCGCGACGGATGACCTCGCGCTGCTCCTCGGTGATGTTCTGATCGACGCCGATGGCGAGGAGGGTGGCATCGCCGGGAATCAGCCGGATCAGGGTGAAGACCACGAGCGACACTCCCAGCAAGACCGGGATCAGCAACGCGAGGCGACGCAGAATGTAGTGGAGCATGGAGCATAACCCAGCGGATACCCGGTGCCGGTGATCCCGGCGATCACGACAATCGTCTCGAAACGAGCGGGCA
>JALZJP010000006.1 GCA_030859715.1 Chloroflexota bacterium | reverse complement strand
CAGGCACCGTCCGCAGATACGGCACCAACGGCGGGACGGGAGCAGCGGACACCGGATGCCTCCTCACGTCGTTCGGATCACTGCCGGAGCCTACCCCTGTTCACCAAGAATGAAAAGACCCTGGTCGAGAGCGCGAGCTGCTCCGGCGCCAGGACCGATGCCGCATCGGTCCCCACGTAATCGAAGAGGTAGGGAATTTCCGACGAGTGGTAGGCCCCCAAGGGGAAGCCCGCGTCGCCGGGACCGATGGGCGGTGGCGCCGGATCGGCGAACTCGAAGCCAAAGACCGGCGCCGCCGCGGCGAGCAACCGGCTGCTCTGGTAGGTCGGGCAGGCCCAGGTGCGGTCGGTGCTGATCCGGGCCCAGGCCCGGGCCGGGGAGTCGGCGGCCAGATCGGCGTAGCGGGCGGCCACCTCGCTGGCGGCGTCGCCGAACGCTTCGGTCAGGTACTGCTCGTACAGCTCGTTGGTGAAGGAGTCCGCCGTAAAGAACGTCGCCACGAAGAAGGCCGCTTCATCGCGGGTGCTGCCGGAGATCACCGGCACCGGCAGGATCGCACCGGCGCGCAACTGATCGGCCGGGCTCGCCGGCAGCAACGCGCCGCCCCAAGCGGGAGCGCCATAGGCCGCGGCCAGGGGCAGGGCCAGCAACTCGGCTGGCGTCTTCGTCCGCAGGCAATCGAGGGCGGTGGCGGGGTCGGCGCAGGTGGCGGCCTCGGCCACCACCACGCCCAGCCCCTCCACTTCCGCCGGCGATCGCCAGAGGCTGCCGGCGGGCAGACCGGGGAAGAAGCCGTTGGCCGGCCAGGACATGGTGCAGGGTCCGCTCTGGATGATCGCGCGGTGGAACAGGCCCTCGCCGCCGGGCGCCGTCAGATGGGCGCAAATGCTCATCGCGCCGGCCGATTCGCCGGCGATGGTGACGTTGCCGGGGTCGCCGCCGAACGCCGCGATGTTGCGCTGCACCCATTCAAACGATGCTTGCTGATCTTGCAATCCAAAGTTGCCGGAGCCTTCCAGGCCGGGATAGCCGAAGTAGCCAAGGATGCCCAGCCGGTAATTGATCGAGACCACCACCACGTCGCCTTGGGTTGCCAGCCGGTGCGCGTCAAAGAAGCTGCCGGCGGCGCCAATGAAGCCGCCGCCGTGCATCCAGACGATAACCGGCTTTGGCGTCTCCGCGGTGGCGGTATCGGGAACCGTCACCTCCAGATAGAGACAATCTTCGTTGCCGGCGTTGCCGCCGTAGAGCGGATCCGCGTTCTGCGGGCACGGGCTGCCCGATTCGGTCGCATCGAGTGTCCCGGTCCAGGGCGTGACCGCTTGGGGCGCCTGCCAGCGCCGCTCGCCCACCGGCGGCGCGGCGTAGGGGATGCCGCGGAACAGCCGATAGCCGTCCCGGACCAAGCCCCGAACCGGCCCCTCGGCGGTATCAATCGTGACGGTCCCGGCGGCCGTCGGGCTGGCCGGGGTTGCGCTCTGGGCGAATGCCACGTCGCTGGCCGCCAGAATGAGGGAAAGGATGACCAGGAGAGCGACAGCCAAGGAGAACCGGTGATTTCGAGAGGAGTGCATGGAGACCTCGCTACATGGATGAGGACCACGACCAGGTTCGCGATCTTGCCAGACGCCAGCGTCGCCAGAACGGCGGACACCGTCGCCCACGGGGAGAAACGCGCTGGCGGAACAGATGTAAGATGCGGCCAGAGCGCGATCGCGCGGTCAACGCGTCGCGTTTAGCCCGGTCTGTCCCATACCGTATCGACCGCCGCTGGCCCGATCCCGATCCCGCTCCCATGCCAGCTAGACGAGCTTCGCTCCGTTGACCGGCAGCAGCACCGAGTACAGCGCGGTGGTGGCGCAGATGAAGAGGCGGTTTCGTTTCGCGCCGCCAAAGGCGACATTGGCGACCGGCTCCGGCACCAGCACTTTGCCGAGCAAGGTGCCGTCCGGGTCGTAGCAATGGACGCCGTCGCCGGCGCTGGTCCAGATCCGGCCGGCCGTATCGACCCGGAACCCGTCAAAGATGCCCCGCGTGCTGGTGGCGAAGAGGTCACCGCCGCTAAGCTTCCCACTGGCGCCGACGTCAAACACCCGCAACTGGCCCCGGCGGCCCGGACCCGTGTCGGAGACGTAGAGGCGGCGCTCGTCGGGCGAAAAGGCCAGCCCGTTCGGGCGATCGCCATCATCCACTGCCACCCGCACCTTCCCGCTGTTGGGGTCGGCTCGGTAGACATGGCTGGCGCCGATCTCGCTCTCGGCCAGGTGCCCCTCGTAGTCGGACTCAATGCCGTACGGGGGATCGGTGAACCAGACCGAGCCGTCGGCCCGGACCACGACATCGTTCGGGCTATTGAGGCGCTTGCCCTGGTACCGGTCGGCGATGACCGTGATCGCGCCGTCATGCTCAGTCCGGGTCACCCGCCGGTGGCCGTGCTCGCAACTGACGAGCCGGCCCTGCCGGTCAATCGTGTTCCCATTCGTGTAGCCGGCCGGGTGGCGAAAGACGCCGGTAACGCCCGAGGTCTCGTCCCAGCGCAGCAGGCGGTCGTTCGGGATGTCGCTCCAGATCAGGGAGCGAAAGGCCGGGAAGTAGGCCGGCCCCTCCGCCCACCGGCACCCGTCGTAGAGCTTCTCGACCCGCGCCGATGCCTTGATGCAGGGCTTGAACCGGTCGTCCAGGACCTCAAAGTCGCTCGCCGCCATCGTCTTCCCTCCCCTTGTCCCGCGTTCACCGTCCGCTCCAGGCTCGACATCACATTCCTCACGCTATCGTCCCAGATTCGCGGGGATGACGCTTCGGGCCCAGCTCTGCTACGCTTGCTCCCGGAAAGCGATGATGGAGACCAGCGGCGGGGGTCTCGGAGCTTTAGAGAGTCGCCTGGGCTGAGATCGCGGCCTCCGACCCCCGCCCAGACCCTCCGGAGCGCGAGAAAGAACGGCCCCGGCCGCCAAGCCTCGCCGGCCCGCCCCCGTTAACGGGCTGATGAAGGTCGGGACTCGGTGCGAGGTCCGGCGAAATGCGGTGGCACCACGGGGCCCCCTCGTCCGCATGACGAGGGGGGTTTTGCGTCTCGGAGGTGTCACCATGGAACGCACGTGGACGACCGCGTTGTCCAGCAAGATCGGGCAGCCGGTCCGGCTGATGGGGTGGCTGCACCGCCTGCGCCAGCATCGAAATGTCAGCTTTTTGATCCTGCGCGATGCCAAGGGGCTGGCGCAGATCGTGGTCGAGGATCCGGCCGTGGTCGAGCGGGTCGCCGCGCTGCACGCCGAGTCGGTGCTGGCCGTGACCGGCGTCGTGGTGGCCCGGCCCGAGGCCCCTGGCGGCGTCGAGGTCCACCAGCCGGTGATCGACGTGATCGCGGCGGCGAGCGAACCGCCCCCGTTCGATCTCTTCCGGCCGCGGTTGCCGGCCCAGCTCCCCACCATCCTCGACCATGCCCCGGTCGCGTTGCGCCACCCGCGGCATCGCGCCTATGTTCACCTGGCGGCGGCATTGACCGACGGTTTCCGCACCACCCTGCGCGAGTTGGACTTCACCGAGATTCAGACGCCGAAGCTCGTCGCTGGCGCCACCGAAAGCGGGGCCGACGTCTTCGCGGTGGATTATTTCGGCCAGACCGCCTACCTGGCTCAAAGCCCGCAGTTCTACAAGCAAATGATGGTCGGCGTCTTCGAGCGCGTGTACGAGGTCGGCCCCGTCTTCCGGGCGGAGCCGCACGACACCCCGCGCCATCTCAACGAGTACGTCTCGCTCGATGCCGAACTGGGGTTCATCACCGACCACACCGAGGTGATGACGGTCCTCACCCGCGTCCTCGCCGGCATGCTGAGGGCCGTCCGCGAGGAAGCCGCCACCGCGCTCACCCTATTGGCGATCGGGCTGCCGGAGGTGTCGGCCCAAATCCCGAGCCTCCATTTCACCGAGGCCGTGGAACTGATCTCGACCGCGAGCGGTGAGGATGCGCGGCACGAGCCGGACCTAGCCCCCGCCCACGAGCGCTGGCTGGGCGATTGGGCGAAGCGGGAGCACGGCTCCGACTTCCTCTTCGTCGTCGGCTACCCGATGCGGAAACGACCATTCTACACCCACCCCGATCCCCACCGGCCGGAGTACTCGAACGGCTTCGACCTCCTCTTTCGCGGGCTGGAGCTGGTCACGGGCGGCCAGCGCCTGCACCGCCACGAGGACTACCTGGCGGCGATCGCGGCCCGCGGCCTGAACGCCTCATCGCTGAGTGGCTACCTGGAGGCGTTCAAGCACGGCATGCCGCCCCACGGCGGCTTCGCGATCGGCCTGGAACGGTTCGTCGCCCGCCTCGTCGGCGCCGACAACATCCGCGAAACAACCCTCTTCCCCCGCGACCTGCACCGGTTGACGCCGTGACGAAGTCGTGAGTTGTAAGCCCGATGTGAGGCGGCAAGCGTGGGCAAAAAGGAGGACGGAAGTGACGACTGATGACCGTCCGGCCGCTCATCCGTCGGAAACCCGCTGGATCTGAAACCGCGGAAGCAGGATGCCAGTAACGCGGCGGCTCGCTGGGCTGATACAGGGTCAACCCGGCGATCCGCTCAAAGTGCCGGATATTACGGGTTAGGAGCGTGAGCTCGGCATCCAGAGCTGTTGCCGCGATCAGCAAATCCATATCGGGGATGAGCTGCCCCTGCCGACGCAGCGTCGCCCGGAGGCGCGCGAAGCGTTCAGCGATGGAGTCGGTAACGGGCAAGATGGCGTAACTGGCGAGAAACTCACGGAAGGCGGCGAGCGTTGCCTCGGGCTGGGGCGTGCCGAAGGCGCCTTCATAGACTTCCGCCACGGCTATGATGCGGATGGCCAGCCCGTCGCTGCTGAGGTGCTCTAACGTTTGCACCGCATCTGGCCGGCCGATCGTCGCGTCGATCAGGAAGTCCGCGTCGACGAGATACCTCACGGCCGATCCAGTGGCCGGGTCCCTTCCTCCCGTCCGCGGTAGATGCTCTCCTTTATGCGTTCGCCTTCTTCCCGGGTGAGCATGCCGGCAAATTTCCGAAGGCCGGCGCGCACCTTGTCCGGGTCATAGGTCGCCCATGGGTCGTCCGGGTCGCGGGTGACGCGGAAACGAGCCCCGGCCCGCACTAAGACGACGGGCGAGCCGGCTGTCTCATCGAGCGCCCGTCCCAGCTCGCTATCTGGATCGATGGTAATGGTGAGGGGCTCGTTGCTCATGATCGAAGACACTCCTTGGTACCGAGGTCATCACAATTGAAATACAATGCCCACGACTCACGACTCACGACTCACGACTCACGACTCACGACTCACGACTCACGACTCACGCCGCAGCAGGCGGCTCGAATTCAGCATGATCGCGACGTCGGGCAGGCTCTGGGCGGCGGCGGCCCAGACCGGGGGGAGGACGCCAACAGCGGCCAGGGCGACGCCGATCACGTTGTAGGCGGCGGTGAAACCGAGGTTTTGCCGGATGGTGCGGACCGAGCGGCGGCCGATCCGAATCGCCTCGGGCACCATCGCCCAGTCGTTGCGCATCAGGGCGACGCCGGCGGCTTCCAGCGAGACGGCGGCGCCGGCGCCCATCGCCACCCCAACGTCCGCCCGCGTCAGGGCCGGGGCGTCGTTGACGCCGTCACCGACCATCATCACGACCTCACCGGCGGCTTGCAATCGCTGGATCACCGCGATCTTCTCCTCCGGCAGCAGCCCGGCCTGGTACTCGATCCCCAGCTCACCGGCGATCGCGACCGCCACCCGCTCGCTATCACCGGTGAGGAGAAGCAATCTCCTCACGCCGAGCCGCCGCAGTTCGGCCAGGGCGGGCGCGACTTCCGGCCGGAGGACGTCAGACACCGCCAGAACGCCTTCGACCTGATGCGGTGTGGCCAGAAAGAACGTCGTCGCGCCCGCCGTTTCCAACCGGAGCGCCTCGCCTGCCGCCTCGTCGCCGAGGGGGATCTCGCGTTCGGCCAGCAGCCGCCGGTTGCCGAGCAACCAATTCTCGCCGCCGACCGTGCCGAGCACCCCGCGACCGGGCAGCACGGAGAAATCGCTTGGTTCGGCCAAGTCCAGGCCGCGCTCACCGGCGGCGGTCACCACCGCTTCGGCCACGGGATGCTCACTCCGGCGCTCGATCGTGGCGGCCAGCCGGAGCACATCGTTGGGCGATCGGCCATTCAGGGAGAGCACCTCGGTCAGCATTGGGCGGCCACCCGTCACCGTGCCGGTCTTGTCAAAGACGACGGTCGTCACCCGCGCCAATTGCTCCAACGCGATGCCGCCTTTAATGAGCAGTCCTTGTCGCGCCGCCTGACCGGTGCTGGCGAGGACGACGACCGGGGTGGCGATGGTGATGGCGCAGGCGCACGCCACCACCAGGACCGCCACCGCGTTCAGCACCGCCCCGGTCAGCAGGAAGGTGGCGCCGGCCACGAGCAGGATCAAGGGCAGATACCAGGTCGCGAAGCGGTCGGCGAAGCGTTGCACCGGCGCCTTATTGCTTTCCGCTTCCTCGACAAGCCGAACGATCCGGCCAAACGTCGTATCAACGCCAATCCCGGTCGTTGTCACCTGGAGGAAACCGGCTTGGGCGATGGAGGTCGCGAAGACCGCGTCGCCGGCAGCTTTCTCGACCGGCATGCTCTCGCCGGTGATGGATGCTTCGTCCACCGGGGCCTGCCCCTCGAGCACCGTGCCGTCCACCGGGATCCGCTCGCCCGGCCGGACCAGCACGACATCGCCAACCACCACCGCCGCCAGCGGCAGCTCAAGCTCCCGGCCATCCCGCCGCACCCGCGCCGTCACCGGCTGCAGGGCGGCCAGCTCGCGCAGCGCCTGGCGGCCACGCTCGGTCGTTCGTGCCTCCAGCCAGGCGGCGAAGCGCATGAAGAAGACGATCACGGCGGCGGTCGTCCACTCGCCGATCGCCACCGCCGCGAGGATGCCGACCGTCATCAGCGTGTGACTGGTGATCTGGCGTCGCCATGCCGCCTGAATAACTCCCCAAAAGACGCTGCCGCCGCCGATCGCGATCGCCGCCGCCGGAATCCACCACGGCACCCGGTCGAGCGCCGCGTCGAAGACGCCAACCCATTCGCCGACCGCGACCAGCAGCACGACGACGGCCACCAGGCCGAGCAAGCCCCAGCTCAGCAGTTCACCGATCCGGTCGGCCCGGCTCTCCGATGCTACCTCGGGCACGATCCCGCTTGGGGTTGCCGGCCGAACCGCGTAGCCGGCCTTGACCACCGCCTGCTCGAGCTGGGCTTGGGTCGCTTGGGCCGGGTCGAGGGTGACGGTTGCCCGCTCCGCTTGGAGCAGCACCCGCACCTCCCGCACACCGGGCACGGCCCGCAGCCCCTGCTCGACGTGCCGGGTGCATTCGGCGCAGTCCATGCCGGCGATCGAGAGATCAACTGTCCGTTCCAGCGGCGATGCGCTCATCTGGTCCCTCCGTTGCCCGCCCGGCCGGGCAGCATATGCTCGTTGACACAGGCCGCGATCTGGTTGGCGTGGCGGGAGAGGATGGCGTCGGCGCTGCCCAGCATCGCCTCGACCCCGGTCTCGGCCAGGGCGTAGTAGACGAACCGTCCCGCTTGGCGGCTGGTGACCAGGCCGCAATCGCGCAGGCAGGTCAGGTGGCTCGACACATTCGACTGCGTCAGCCCGCTCGCCTCGACCAGCTCCGAGACGCACCGTTCGCCGTCACGCAACAGCGCCAGCAGCGCCAACCGCGAGGGATCGGCAAAGCCGCGAAACAGCTTCGCCGTCAGTTCCAGCTTCAGCTTCGGATCGGCGGCGGGGGCAGTCATGATGTTCATGGACGTATCATATCAGTACATTGCGATATATTGAAGTGTGAGGAAAAACAAAGGTGCTCCACCCGATCGCCGTCCTGGTGGCGCCGGGCGCTAAAGACACCCGGCTACCCCCGAAAGCATCCTAAAGGAAGCTGTAACTGGCGTAACGAAGCCAAATTCCGCCTGCCTAGCCGCTCCTTCAGCCTGGTTCACCAGGCTTTCGTGGTGTAGCCGGATGGCTTTAGCTTCCGGCGCCAGCGACACGGCGATCGCGATGACTCCCGACGCGGACGCCCGTACCGGGCACGTTCAGAACGCGGCGATGATGTCGCCGTGCCTCACATGCCAGATCGGTCTGACTGGCTCAATCGACGTCGGCGGCTCCGGGGTCGTTCGCCAGCGTGGCCAGGATAAGCTCGGGGTTGCGGTCGATGATCCGGAGCAATGTCCGGGCCGCGCTATCCGGCCGCCGCGTTCCCTGCTCCCAATCCCGCAGCGTGCCGAGCGGCACCTGGAACCCCTCTGCGAACTGCTCCTGGGTCATCTGTAGCCGCTGCCGGATACGTTTGGGATTCGGCGACAACCGCATCCGGGCGAGCTCTTCGTCCGTGAGTGGCGGATTATCGGGGTCGGCGAGGGCGTTGGCGTCGATCTCCTCCTCGGTCGTGGCGAGGACGCGCGCCCAATCGGTGGTGCCCACGATCGGACGCGTAGTGCCATCGGCCAGAATTTGGACCGCGGTGCCGTCAGGAAGTCGTTGGACTGTAATCATATTTTCCTCGCTCATAGCGCTTTGCCCTTCGCACTGAGATGATGCGCCGGCGGTGTCCGCGACCTAGAGAATAGTAGACAAAGCGTAAGCGAGAACTTGCTCTTCTGAACTCGCCAATCCGTGATTATAGACGACGGAAAACCGGGTGATAGCGTTGAGCAGTCCCGCGCTTGTTGGGCTAATCCAACCAATCGTCTCAACAATTTGACCGTGTCGAACCAACAGAGCTGGATGATTCCAAATTGGCTCGAAGTGAAAGACTCGATTTCGCAAACCACGAAGATCATTGAATCGAGCGTGAATCAGGTTTCTCTGAAAAAGCCGGCCCGTCAGATGTGGAAATGCTAAAGCGAGCGGTGTGGCATTGTTGCGATTCCAGATACCATTGTGATAGTCCCGGCTTAGAATCGTGGTCCAAAACCCAAAGCCGAGCTCGGCCACAATCCGGTCCACCGATTCGGGTTTTCGCCGGTCGGCAATCTTCTTTCGAGCTATGGCGATGTCCCTTTGTTGTTGCCATCTCAGAAGACCGGGAGTATCAAACCAGGTATCGGACTTAAACTGTGCGGACACCGCGTGGTGAATGGTGTTCCGAAGCGATTTTTCGAGCATGTTCAGCGCCGGATAGAGTGCTTCGCAAAGGGCGATGTTCCATACATACATGCTCAGCATTTGTTCGTCAGTTCCATTTTGTGGACGGTATGATTCCAACCGCGCGAGAGACATGGGCCGATGAAGGTCAGCAACGAGTTGCGCGATTGTCGGCAGCGAATTTGTCATAACGTACTAGCACAGGAATTGAGGCGATCAGCCAAACGTGCTATAATTGCTACGTAATCCCCAGGGTATCTATCACTCCGCAATCACGGAGTCGATGACCCTGGGGTCTTGATTGTTGTCGCGGTCGTTTCGGATGCTAGGCGCCAGCTCCGCTTCTTCGACCTGCGCTACGCCTCCACCACCTCGTAGATCTCGCGGCCGCGCTCTTCGAGCAGGGGCACGATCGTGCCCAGCACCAGCTCCTTGAAGGCCGCGGTTTCCGTGTGCGCCGCGAACCCGGCCTCGTCGTGGTATTGCTCGTAGAGGAGGATCCGGCGCGGGTCGTCCACCGATTGATTGACGATATAGGCTTCGCAAGCCGGCTCGGCGAGCGCGTGCGGGATCATCCGCCGGATCGTGGCCAGCGCTTCGTCAACGTGGCCCTCCTTAACCAACCAGCGGGCGACGACAACGTACATGACGACTGCTCCTCTCAAGCATCTGGCGCGGTGGCGCCGGTCTTGGCGCGCTCAATTCCGGCGGCGGCGAAGGCGGCGGCCAGCACCCGGTACGACCGCGTTGCCGCCGCCAGCGGATCGTAGCCCGGCCGGGCCTGCACCATCTTGCTGACCTCGACCACGATATGGCCGTCGTAGCCGGCCCGTGCCATCGCCCGCAGGTAGCGTGGGTAATCCATCTCCCCTTCGCCGGGGATCAGAAACTCGAAATCAGGCACCACGCCACGCTCGTCCTTGACGTGGGTGTGGACGCTGTGCGGCGCCAGCTTCGCGATCACCTCCTCCATATCCATGCCCTGCACATTGAAATGGCTGATGTCGAAATGGATCCCCAGCGCCGGCGAATTGACCTGTGCCAGCAGCCAGAGCGCCTGGTCCGGGTGATGCAACGCGGTGCTGACGTGCGGCTCCATGCTGACGACGACCCCGGCGCCATGCGCGTACGCCGCCAGCTCACCAAAGAGATTGACCAGCCGCCACTTCAGCCCCTCCCAATCGGCCGGGGCGCCGCCCGCGGTCGTGCTGACCGAAAGATGCTCCCCCGGGCGTTGCAGCTCGGCCGCCAGGTCGAGGTAAGCGCGAAACCGGGCCAGGTTCGCGGCATGCTCGGTGGGGTCGTCCGCCAGCAGGGTCGTATTGGCGCAGAGGCCGCCCAGCTCGATCTCGTGATCGGTGTACAGCCGGCGAATCTCGCGCCGTTGCGCGGCATCGAGGCTGGTGCCCTCGGTCCGCCAGCCGGGACAGACCGTCAGCTCCAGGCCATCGAATCCGAGCCCGGCGCAATGCGCCACCGCGATGTCGATCGGGACTTCCGGCATCCCCCAGGTGCTATACGACAGCAACAACCCCATGGTTACGCCACCCCCGCCGGCAGCAGCCCGATCGCGGCGTCGATCTCACGCTGATAGCCGTCCAGCTCGCCCGCCGCGACCTCATCGACCGTCACCGGCCGGCCCGCCACTTGCGACTCGAACAGCGCGTAGACGATGGCAACCGCCCGCAAGCCAACCGCGCCATCGACCTCCGGCGCGGCGCCGGTGCGGACGCATTCGGCAAACTCATGCTGCTCCAGGGCGATGATCTTGCGGTCGGTGGTGGGAAAATCGAAGTCGTAGGTCCAGACCCGCTCGCCGCCGAAGAGGTCCGCCGTGATCGGGTTCAATCGGTAACTCGGGGCGTAATCGAGCATCCGCTCGTCGGCGATATCGGTCCCGTCGTCGAGCACCAGGCGGACCGGGTTCCCGTTGCGGTCACCGGGCGAGGCGATCGAGCCCGTGGTGCCAAAGACGCGACGATGGCTGAACGGTTCGCCATGCCCAGCGTAGTGATCGACCCATTGCCCGATCGCGCCATTGGCGAAGGTGAGCAGCCCGAACATCGCGTCCTCGCCGGTCGGCTCGATCGACTCCGGCATGGTGGCCGCCCATTTTTCGTAGAAGCCGCCCGGCCCGGCCGTGTTCCGCCGATATCGCGTCTTCTCGTAGAGGCGGGTCTGGCCGTAAACGGTGGCGATATCGCCGAAGTAGTACATCAGGATGTCGGCGTTGTGAACCCCGGCGTCGAGGGTCAGGGCGCCGGTCAGCTTCATGTGCCGCCAGGGAGTGATGAAGATCGCATCGCGGCCCCGCACCCCGGTTTCCATGATGAACTGGCGCTCACCAATGGCGCCGTCGTCGAGCAAGGCCCGGATCAGGCGGTTGATCGGGTCGCGTCGAAAGTTCTCGGCCACGGAGAGGATCTTCCCGTTCCGCGCGGCGGCGTCGATGATCCGCCGCGCCCCCCGCACCGTCAGCCCCAGCGGCTTTTCGCAGAGCGTATGCAGGCCGAGCTCGAGCAGGCCGGTGGCCGCCGCGTGGTGCGAGCCGGTATCGGTCGTGCAATCGGCCGCCTCTAGACCCTCGGCCTCGTTCACCATCCGCTCGGCGCTGGTGTAGACCGCCGGCCGGTGCCCAAGCAGCTCCTTCGCCTCGTCCGCCAGATCCTCGGCGTTTTGCCCATTCAGGTCGCAGACCGCGACCAGATCGATATTGTTCAGATCCGATGTAGCCAGCTCTCCCAAGCCAGCCAGATGGCGGCGGCCCATCCCGCCGCAGCCCACGATCGCCAGTTGCACCCGCGCCATCCGCTTGTTCCTCCTCGTATTTCGCAGTTGCTTCAACCGCGAAGGCGACTGCCGGGGACGCGCTGGAATGAATTCCGCGCTGAGCACCGAAAAGTCCTTTCAGGACTACGATAGTTTCGTGAAAATCGCCATAGACCGCACCACGACCGTGCTCAGTCCTGAAAGGACTTCGTGATGCTCAACGCGGAATTTGTTCCAGCGCCGCGACCGACGATGTCCGCGTCGGATACGTTCATTCGGCTACAGCTTCAACCCGGTCAGCAACCCGCGTACGAACCAGCGTTGCAGGCCAAGGAAGAAGAGCACCGCCGGCGCCGCCGCCATGATGTAGGCGGCGGCCTGACCGCCGTAGGAGGTGAACTCGCCGAACTCGATGGTGGCCGATGAGAACTGCTGCACCATCCCGATCCCGAGCGTGAACTTCGACTGGTCGTCGATCATCGTCAGCGTGAACAGGTATTCACCCCAGACCCGGATGAACTCGAACAGGGCGACCACCACCATCGCCCCGGTCACCATCGGCACCATGATCGTCCAGAACGCCTGGAGCCGGTTGCAGCCGTCGATCATCGCCGCGTCCTCGAAATCGCGCGGCAGGCTGAGGAAGGCTTGTCGCATGATGAAGATCGGCACCGAGAGCCCGGCCGAAAAGGCGAGGATGAGGCCGAACAGGTTATCCCGCAGGCCGAGGAAATTCATCAACTCGTACTGCGCCATCAAGCCGCCGGCGCGAGGCACGAAGATTAACAGGATCAGGGTGTAGAAAATCAGGTCGCGGCCGCGAAAGCGCAGCCGGGCGAAGCCATACCCGGCGAGCGTCGCTAGTGACGTTTGCAGGATCACCGAGCCCAAGGTGACGATCAGGCTGTTGCGGTAGAGAATGGCGAAGTCCGGCATCTTCTCCAGGGCGAAGAGATAGTTGGCCAACGTTGGATGCTGCACCAACAGGTGCGGATCCATCGTGTACAGCTCCATCCGGGTTTTGAGCGACGCCATCACCGTCCACAGGATCGGGATGAAGAAAAAGGCCAGCAGCGCCCACAGCAGCACTCTCGTGGTCAGCGGCCGGAGCAGATGGGACTGGACCCAGGACCAGACCCGCAACCAGGGCGGCATCACCGGGGACGTGTACCGAGTGGTGCTCATGACAGTCTCTCCGAGCGCAGGACGCGGAAGATCACCAGCGAGATCGCGATCGAGATCACGCCCACGGTCAGGTTCATCGCCGCCGCGTAGCCCCAGCGCATGTCGCCCTGGAGGAACGCGGTCTCATAGGCGTAGCGGCCGACCACCCGGCCCGCGGCCGAGGGTCCGGCATCGAGCATGCCGAAGAAGACGAGCGACTCCTCGACCATCCCCAGCACCCCGGCCCCCAGCACGAAGATGACGGCGAAGGTCGGCCGCAGCAGCGGGATCGAGATGGTGAACAGTCGTCGCCACCACCCCGCGCCATCGAGCGAGGCCGCCTCGTAGACCTCGGAGTTGATGCTGTAGAGCCCAACCAGCATCAGGAGAATGCTGGTGCCGCATGCTTTCCAAACCGAGATGAGGGCCAGCACCGGCACCGTGAAGCGGGCATCCTGGATCAGATCGGGCACGGAATCGAACCAGAGCACCTCGCGCAGAAAGTAGTCGAGGTAGCCAAACTCCGGGCTGAGCAGCTGCTTCCAGATCAGCACCGCGACCGCGATCGGCAAGACGACCGGCAGGTAGACCAGGGCCCGGTAGATCGCCGCTTCGCGCTGGCTCTTGACCTCGGTAATCAAGACCGCGACCAGCAATGCCATGACGAAGCTGAACCCGACGTAGACGAGCATATAGAGCAGCGAGCGTTGCAAGGCGGCCCAAAAGGTGGCGTCCTGAAACATCTCCCGCCAGTTGTCGATCCCGTTGAACGGGGCGTAGCCGGGGATCAGGTAGCGGTAGTCGGAAAACGCCATCCCCACCCCGCGAATCAGGGGGTAGGCGTTGAAGACGAGGAAGAGCAGCATCGCGGGGCCGATGAAGAGATACCCCGCCAGCCCTTCCCCGCCCCGCTCCTGCCGCAGCCCCCGCAGCGCCTGCAACCAGTTGCCCGCTTGCGACCGCTCCTGAGTCGTCGTCGTGGCGGCGGTGGGGTTGGATTGAGCCACGCTGCTGCTCCTTCGGATCGGAATGTTCGCGTACGGTTCGGCGGCGGCGCTGCTGGTGGGGAGAAGACACTCCACCTAGAGTCGAACGCGATCGCCGCGCCGGCGGCGCCGGGCGCTAAAGACACCCGGCTACCCCACCGAAAGCATCCTAAAGGAAGCTGATATTGGTGCCAACTCGGTAACTCATCCGATCGCCGCCGCGCCTCCCAGCCCGGTTCACCGGGCTTTCGTTGGTCAGCCGGATGTCTTTAGCTTCCGGCGAGAGGGAGACGGCGATCGTGTTAGGCACACCTGTTTACCTGACTATGCTTGCTGGTCCGCCAGCTCGTCGTTGATCGCGGTTCGCAGCTCGGCCATCGCCTCTTCCGCCGACAGCTCGCCGGAGAAGTAGCGATCCAGGAACTCCGGCATCAGCAGCTGGCAGGTGTTGAACCCATTTGCCTGGGCCACGGTGTTGATGTGGCTATCCGGCAGCAAGGCCAGCACCTCTCCAACTTCGGCGATCTCGGTGTTCGGCGTCACCAGGCTATCAATGAAGGTTTGGTAGACCGGGGAGCCGGAGAATTGCAGCGTCCCGTTCCACCAGGTTTCGGCCGGCGCCCCTTCCGGCCCGTAGATGGACAGTGCCCAGTCGGTCGCTTCCTGCGCGTGCGGGGCAAGGTTGAAAACGCAGGCCGAGTCGATGTGGGCCCAGGTCCGCTTCGGCGCCTCGGCGTTGGCCTGCGGCGGCACCCCGCCCCGCACCAGCTCCGGTCCCCACACCTGGCGCCCCAGCCGGACCCAGGAGTGCGAGCCCAACGACATCGCGTACTTGCCGCGTTGCCAGGCATCGACCGCGATATCCTGCGTATCGAACCGGGCGTCGCCGGCGTCGATCCACTTCTTGAACAGCCCGATCATGTCGAGCCACTCCGGGCTCTCGATCTTGAACACGCCCTGCTCGTCGAGCGGCTCGGCCATGAAGGTCGACGCCCCGGTGCCGATGGAGCGCCACAGATCGCGCGCGATCGAGAAGGGGATCACCTCTTCCGCCGCCATCGCCTCCCGGATCCGCGGCAACATCTCGTCGACCTCGTCCCAGGTGGCCGGCATCGTCTCGTAGCCGGCCGCTTCCAGGTAGTCCTGGCGCCAGCCCGCCATGTGGACGTTGACCTTCATCGGCAGGTAATACTGGATGCCATCCAACAGCAGCCCCTCGTAGATGCGGGGCGTGAAGTAGAGCTCGGCCTGCTCTTGGGCCCAAGGAAGCTCGCTGGCCGCCAGGTACTCTTCGAGCGGGGCGGCGAGACCGGAGCGGACGGTGCGGAACTGGTCGAAATAAGGGATGTAGCCGCTGCCGCTCCACCGCACCTCGCCATCCTGGATCTGGGGCAGCACCTTCGATTCCCAGCCGGGCGGCGTCGGTTCGAGCACGATCTGCGGCTCGCCCGCGTTCGCCTCGTTGTAGATGGCGGTCGCTTCCATCGACCCCGTATCGGCGACCGTGGTCTCGGTGATGATGTACACCTCTTCGCCCTGGGCCGCCGCTTGCCGCGCCTGGCCGCCCCGCCCCGCCAGCCCGGCGCCGAGCGCCAGCCCCGCCGCGCCTTTGCCCAGGGTCCGCCGGTCCACTCGTCGTTGCTCGTTCGCCATGACAGAAAACCTCCGTGTCCGTTGTCGTTCCCGGCCCCGTGACCGGGATCGTCCGCTACGCCCGCATGGCCGCGACCGG
>JALZJP010000004.1 GCA_030859715.1 Chloroflexota bacterium | reverse complement strand
CCGCCTCACGACTCACCGGCGCCCGGCCCAGATTCGTATGGATCACGACCCCGGTCGCGTTCAGCGCCGGCGCCAGCCGCGGCGTCGCCAGGCGGGCGACCTCCCGCCGCAACTCCCGGTCGATGTCATCCCGGCTCGGTCGCTCACCGTTGCCAATCCGCTGCCGGGTTCGACTCAGATAGTCCTGGACCAGTCCCGTCAGCGCGCGCTCATCCAGCCGCGGATCAACTTCCCGCCCCGATCTCACCAGATCAGCCACCGGGGGCAGCACCCGAAACGCCGCGCTTTCGGCCCGCCGCTCGCGATCAGGAGAGCCGCTGGTCGCCATCCTCAGCATCCTCGCGGTGAAATCAGTGCTTGGAAGCGACGGAAACGCAAAACGGGAGCGGCTGGCGGCCACTCCCGAATCTGGTCGGGGAGAGAGGATTCGAACCTCCGACCTCAGCGTCCCGAACGCTGCGCGCTAACCGGGCTGCGCTACTCCCCGCGCATCGCAACGATACCACAGGCAACCCCGCCGGACAACGAGCGGATGGGCGCTTGGCCAAGCGGCCGGCCCTGCCGTCGAGGCGGCACCTGTGCTAGCATCTAGCGGCAAGGGACGCGGTTGTCGCGTCGCTCGCGCCCGTGTAGCTCAGTGGATAGAGCGCCACCGTCCTAAGGTGGGCGTCGGGGGTTCGAATCCCTCCGCGGGTACCGTCCCCGGACCGCCGGGGCGCCCTGCTCCGGTCGCCGCCCGCGGCCGGCCGCTCGTGCGTTGCCGCCGCGCCGGAGGCCCATTCCGGCGTCACCCGTCGTGAAGGAGTCGCCCCGTGGAGGTACACGTCCGCGGCAACGGTATTGCCGTCAACGATGACCTGCGGGACTACGTCGACCAGCGGTTCGCAAAGCTCGATCGCCGGGTCAGCCGGGTGGTCGATGCCAAGCTGGAACTCCGGCACCGCCACAACCGGGTCGGTCCCAACATGGTCACGGCCCAGATCACGATCAAGACCCATCGCAACATCCTGCGGGCGGAAGAAGACGACGCCGAGGTCAAGGTCGCCATCGACCGGGCCGTGGACAAGCTGTCGACCCGACTGCGCCGGTTCCATGAGCGCCGCACCGACCATAAACCAGCCCGCGCCGACCTCGAAAACGACCCCACGACCGATGCCGTGCTGGCGGAGATCGCCGCCCCGATCTTCGACGAGGACGAGGACGAAGAGCGTCTGGTACGAACCAAGCGGTTCGCCCTGAAGCCGATGGACGTCGACGAAGCGATCGAACAGATGGAGCTGCTGGGCCACGATTTCTACCTGTTCGACAACTCCGAAGCCGGCACCCTCAGCGTCGTCTACCGCCGCCGCGCCGGTGACTACGGTGTGCTGGTCCCGATCCGGTCGTAATGTCAACGTCAAGTGGCCGGCAGTCCATCCGATATGCTGAGATGCCGACGGTGCGGGCGGCTTTCAAGGCGGGTGAGGATCGAGACGACTCCGAGCCGCCGCTCCGGCGCGTCGCCCAGCTCTCGGTCCATACCTCGCCCCTGGCGACCCTAGGCGGCAAGGACGCCGGCGGTATGAACGTCTACATCGCCGAGCTTGCCTGCAATCTCGCCAAGCTCGATCTGGCGGTGGACGTCATCACCCGGCGCACCGACCCCGAGACGCCGGAAATCCAGGAACTATGTCCTGGCGTCAATGTCATTGCCATCAGCGCCGGACCGGCGGTGCCGCTCGACAAGAACGAGCTGTTCCCGCATCTTCCCGAATTTGCCGTGCGGATGGCGCTCTTCTCGCTGCGCGAGGGAGTTCGCTACGATGCGATGCACGCGCACTACTGGCTCTCCGGCTGGGCCGCGCATCTCGTCAAACGTTACTGGGACACGCCCTTTGTCCAGATGTTCCACACCACGGCGCACCAGAAGAACAAAGTAGCCACCGTCGCCGACCGGGAAACCGACCTCCGGGGGCAAACCGAGCGCCGCTTGCTGTCGCTGGCCGACGGCCTGATCGCCGCCAACCCGGAGGAGCGAGCCGACCTCATCTGGCGCTTTGGCACCCCGACCGAGAAGGTCTGCACCATTCCGCCCGGGGTTGACCTCGACCACTTTCGGCCGCTTGACCAAGCCTCGTCCCGCGCCGGTCTGGGCCTGTCCCCGGACGACCGGGTCGTGCTGTTCGTTGGCCGAATCGATCCGATCAAAGGGATCGACACCCTTATCGAGGCGGTCGCCCTGATGGCCGGCGATCCTCGCCACCCTGACCCGACCGTGCTCTTCGTCGGTGGCGATCTCGATGACCACGGGCAGCCCACCGGGCCGCTGGCCGGCGTCGTCGAATCCGTGCGGCGGCGCGGCCTGGCCGGGTGTTTCCGGTTCATTGGCTCGCGGCCCCAGACCGAGCTACCGGCGATCTACAGCGCGGCCGATGTCGTCGCCGTTCCCTCGAATTACGAGTCCTTTGGGCTGGTCGCGGTCGAAGCGATGGCCTGCGGCACGCCGGTCGTCGCCACGCGGGCCGGCGGCCTGGCTTTCACCGTCGAGGACGGCGTCTCCGGCCTGCTCGTTGCGCCCCGCGCCCCCGCCGAGCTGGCTGAGGCACTGACCTCGCTCATCACCGACGAACCGCTGCGCCGTTCGCTGGCGGCGGGCGCTCGCCCTACCGCCGAGCGCTTCGCCTGGCCCGCCGTCGCCAGCTCGGTCCTGCACGTCTATGAACGGCTGGCCGCCGGCTACCGGGCCAACCTCTGTCAAGAAGAGGAGATCTACGCCTGATCGGCCCGGAAGAAACGAGGGCGGGGAAAGGCAAGCCGGGCCGCTCGGCCCCGTCGACCCCTCGGGGTCCACCTATGATAGCGGCCCGGAGGGAGAAAGTTACCAGGGACGACTCTCGTCCCGCGCGCCGTTCGCGCTCCACCCAAGGAGGTCATGATGCAGGACCGGTCCACGATGCCGCCCCCGCTGTCCGACGGTAGCGGGGTGACCGACGCGGTACGCGTGCAAATCCTGGCCACCGAGCACTGGAGCCTGTTGGCCACCCGTGGCGCGACGTGGAACGAGATGTTTGCCCGCGCCAGCATGTACCTCACGGTCCTGTCGGCCGCGACCGTGGCCCTGGCGCTGGTGGCTCAAGCGACCAGCTTTGGCGGCGGCTTCCGGCTCTTCGCCCTGCTGGTGCTGCCGGTCGTCCTCGTCCTTGGCGTAGGGACGCAGATCCGGCTGGGCGACGCCCGGGGCGAGGACGTCTGGCTCGTGATGGGGATGAACCGTTTGCGCCACGCCTATCTTGAGCTGGCGCCAGAGCTGGAGCCGTACTTCATGACCGCGCGCCACGACGACATCGCCGGGGTGATGCAGACGTATATGGTCGAAATGTTGGGGACGGAGGGCCGCGGCGCCCGGGTCACCCCGGGCCGTATTCTGGCCAGTACCCCGGTGTTGGTCGGCTTGATCAATGCGGCGGTGGCCGGCGTGCTCGCCGCCCTGGTGGCGGGGGCGCTTGGCGGGGCAACCGCCATGTCCGTCGCGGCCGGGATCGCGGCGGGGCTGGCGTATGCGGTCTTGCTCGCCGCCATTCCCCTCCGCGAGATCGCTCGCATCCAGCGGGAATGGCGTCCACGGTTCCCCGGCCCGGGCGGGCAGTGACGAATGAGCTCAGCGGGTTTGTGGACGCGCCCTAGTCCGCGGCATCGGAACGTTTGGTCCGCGTGACGCGACCCGCCGCGAGATTGGCACCGTCGTCCTTCGTCACCCGATCGACCTGGCTCCGGACGCCGTCGTTCGCGTAGCGATCGGCCACCATCAGGTCAAAGCCGTGGACACTGCCCTCGATCCCCGAGTAGCGGCCGGCGGTGTAGGCGCGGGAGCGAGTACCGGCCTGTTGCAACTGGCAGACATGCCAATCTTGCCGGTTCGTCAGATCCCAAAAATCGACGGCGTCGCTGGGATCGAAGTCAGGCTCGGCCATGGCTTCAGCGGCGAACGCCCATTCGCACACGATGCGGGTTCGTCCCGGCGCCACCGGCTCCAGCCAGTGCGTCATCAAGTAGTCCGGATGGAGGCTGATCAGCATGTTCGGCCAGACCACGAAGTAGTAGATGCGCCGCATGTCCTCATTGCGGGTGCCGGCGATCGCCGGCCGGCCGTGGCTGGCGCCATCCATGGACAGCGTCTCGAACTCGCCGACCACCGGCATCCAGCTCCCCAGCCAGGGGCCGTCGCCGTCAACCCATTCCCCCAGGTTGTACGGCGTGATCCGGTTGAGCTGGGGGTGAACCCCCGGACAGTGATAACACTCCTCGTAATTCTCGATGATCGCCTTCCAGTTCGCCGCCACGTCGTACTCGATCCGCCGCGCCCGCCTCAGGGCGCCGAGATCAAACCGGGCCATCTCGTCCGGCAGGTCACCCAGATGGTCGGCCAACGATGCGGTTTCGCCGGAGAGATCGAGAAAGATGTACCCCTGCCAGACCGCGAGCCGGACCTGGACTAACCCCCAGGCCGCGGGATCGAAATCCTCAAGCAGCTCGGTATGGCGGGGCGGTCGTAAATCGCCCTTGAGATTGTAGATCCAGGCGTGATACGGGCACTGAAACCGAACCAGGGCGCCGCACGGCTCCTCGACCAAGGTGGCGCCCCGATGCCGGCAGACGTTGTAAAAGGCTCGAAGCTCACCGTCGTCGCCGTGGACGATGATGATCGACTCCCCAGCCACCGTGGTCAGGAAATACTGGCCTGTCCGCTCCGCATCCTCCGTCCGCCCGACACAGACCCAGTCCCCGCCGTACCAGGCCGCTTGCTCATACTGAAACACCGCCGGGTCGTGGTACACCCGCGGAGGCAAGAGACTGGCGCGAACCGTCGGCTGACGCACCGCGGCTACCTCGGCTGCGGTCACCGGCGACACCGGGCGAGTACGCGACGCGGGGCTGGGCGGCGACTGGACCATACAACACCGACCTCCTCGTGGCAGGCAGAACCCGGACCAACCAGAGCGTCACGATAGCACACACGGGACGTCCCCCAAAACCCCAACTTTGGAGGATGCCCGAAATCTCCTCGGGATTGGGGGGTAGGGGCCGATCCGCGACAGCGGCGCCCGCTCTAGGCGGCCACCGTCGCCGCTTCTTCCAGCCCGGCCTCGCGCAGCCGCTCCGCTTCGTCCGCCGAGCGCAAGTCTTGGACGAAGGAATCGATCTGGCCATCAAGCACGTTGGGGATATTGCTCAGGTTGGCATTGATCCGGTGATCGGTGATCCGGTCCTGCGGGAAGTTGTAGGTGCGAATCTTCTCGCTCCGTTCACCGGAGCCGATTTGTGACCGCCGGGCATCGCCCCGTTCTTGGGCCACCCGGCTCTGCTCCATGTCGTAGAGCCGGGACCGGAGCACGGTCATCGCCTTGACCTTGTTCTTGAGCTGGCTCTTCTCGTCCTGGCAGGTCACCACCAACCCGGTCGGCAAGTGCGTGATCCGGACCGCGGAGTCGGTCGTGTTGACGCTTTGGCCGCCGTTGCCGCTCGACCGGTAGACATCGATCCGCAGCTCGTTCTCACTGATCTGGATGTCGACGTCCTCGGCTTCGGGCAGCACCGCGACGCTGGCGGTCGAGGTGTGGATCCGGCCCTGGCGCTCGGTCGCCGGCACGCGCTGCACCCGATGGACCCCGCTCTCGTAGCGAAGATGGCTATAGGCGCCCTTGCCGTGGACGCCGAAGATGATTTCCCGGAAGCCGCCGCCGTCGGTGTCGGTCGCCGACAGCACCTCGGTCTTCCACCGGTGCCGCTCCGCGTACCGGGTATACATTCGATACAGATCGGCCGCGAAGAGGGCCGCCTCGTCGCCGCCGGTGCCGGCCCGGATCTCGACGATGACATCCTTGTCGTCATTCGGATCGCGGGGCACGAGCAGGGTCTTGATCCGCGCCGTCAGCTGATCCCGCCTGTCGCGCAGTACCTCCAACTCGGCTTCCGCCAGCTCGGCCATCTCGTCGTCGCTGGCCAGCAGCTCCTCTGTCTCGGTCAATGCTTGCTCAGTCGTCCGCAGCTCGCGGTAGGCGGTCACCACATCGTCAATCTCAGCCCGTTCCCGGCCAAGGTCTTGGATTTGAGCATGGTCGGTCGCGACCTCGGGATCGGCCATCTGCCGCTCCAACTCTTCGTAGCGCCGCTCAATTTCACCCAGCGTATCAAATATGGTATTCATGGCCATTTCGTCCTTGATTGCTCGCCTCGAATCGTCGCGCGATCACCCGTGCCCAACACAACTGGCGCCGGCGCGAGGCGATGCAGGCATGCTCAATCCCAATGATACCGGACAACGGGCAACTCGTGACGGCGACCGTGGCCGGAGCGGACTCTATACTTCCCGATAGCGACGACGCGGCGACGCATTAAGCCGCTATGACCAGCCAGGGAAGGATTCAGCATGAAGTTTTTGCGGCGCCTGATGGGACTGATCGGCATCCTCCTGATCGCGGGCGCGATCATCAACGAGTTTGGGAAGGAGCCGGAGAAGCGAACCGGCCACGGCACCGTCGCCGATATCGTCCCCTACGATTTCCGGTTGCCGACGCGGGAGCGGCTGCTCGCCACCTTCTGGAACCCGGACGGTCCCGTCATCGTCAATACCGCGCTCGGGGTTGGCTGGACGGTCAATGTCGGCCGGCTGGCGCGACTCATTGGCATGGCCTAGCCCGTCCCCCGCGGCCGCGGTCACGCTGGCCCGCGCTGCCGGATCGAACGCGGCCCGAGGTTAGACGGAAGCCACCGCCCGGCGGAAAGTCTCCAGGAACTCACGGATTTGGTCTTCGTTGACCACCAGCGGCGGGATGATCCGGATCGCCTGGTCATACGTGCCGCAGGTGATCAGCAGGACGTTCTCGCCCAGGCAGAAGTCGATGACCCGCTGCACGGCGGCCGGGTTTGGCGAGCCGTCCGGATGGACAAACTCGGTCGCGACCATCAGGCCAAGCCCGCGCACTTCCCCAATCACGGGATGATCAGCCTGGATTTGGCGCAACCCGTCGCTCAGGATCGCGCCCATCCGGGCCGCGTTTTCCGGCAGCCGCTCGTCTCGCATCACGTCCAGCGTCGCCGCCGCGGCGGCGGTGCCGACCGCGTTGCCGCCGTAGGTGCCGCCGTGCGAGCCGGGCTGCCAGCGATCCATGATCGCCTGGCTGGCGACGACCGCGCTGACCGGCATGCCGGAGGCCACGCCCTTGGCCACGGCCATGATGTCGGGCGTGACATCGAAATGCTCGAACCCCCACATCTTGCCGGTCCGCCCCATCCCCGATTGCACCTCGTCCAGGATGAGCAGGATGCCGTGGCGGTCGCAGATCTCACGGACGCCGTGCAGCCACCGCCGGGAGGGCACCAGGTAGCCGCCCTCGCCGACAACCGTCTCAATCAGCATCGCCGCCACGTCGTCGGGCATGACGAGGTGGTCAAAGACCTGGTTCAGCTCGTCGAGATAGTACTGATCGGCGTCCTCGGGTCCGCCCTTGTATGGGCTGCGCAAGTAGTAGGGGAACGGGGCAAAGTAGACGCTTGCCAGTAACGGCTCGTAGTGACCCCTCACCTTGACGCGTGATGACGTGACGGACATCGCGCCGTGGGTGCGGCCATGAAAGCCGCCCCGAAAGGCGATGATCCCCGGCCGTCCGGTGGCGACCTTGGCCAGCTTGAGCGCTCCCTCGATCGCCTCCGCCCCGCTATTGGTCCAGAACACCTGGTCGAGCGAGGAGGGCAGGGTCGCGGTGAGCTTGCTGGCCGCTCGCAGCATCGGCTCGTGGAGGAAGATATTGGCCTGGGCGTGGATGATCTTGGCGGCTTGCTCCTGGATCGCGGCGACCACCCGCGGGTGACAGTGGCCGGTGTTGACCACGCCGATGCCGGAGGTGAAATCGGTGAAGCGGTCGCCGTTGGTGTCCCAGACGTAGATCCCCTCGCCATGATCGACCGTGACCGGCGAGTAGCGACCGAGCACCCGCGGCACCAGCCGGCGAACCTCCGCCGTCACCGCATCTACCGCTTGGGCCATCATGTCACCTCCGTCACCACGCCTGGCGAGCCGAAACCGCGGTCCACCGCGCGGGCCTACGGCTGCTTGCCCTCGCGCTCTTTCCGTTCCTTGTAGAACTTCTTGGTCTTCGGCACCGGCTTGGCGTCCTCAGCCTCTTGCCGAGCCTTGAAGGCGATGGCGGCGCTGCTGAGGTCCTCTTCCAGGCCGACCAGGTCGTTGTAGATGTCGACGTTGGAATGCGCGATCGGCGTCCGCGACAGCATCCGCACCAGTTGCAGCAACGACTGGGCGGCGGCGGGCTGGGCCGCCGGCAGGGCGGCCCGGCGCATGATCTGACCGACCAAGGCGAGCGTTTGCGGATTGGCGTCACGGTCTTCGAGGCGGGACTTGATTTGCTGGAGACCTTCTGAGACGTTCACTGGCACTCTCGCTGGCTAAGGCGCCGCAATTCATCGCTAGCTAGGGCGAGTATACATGGCCCCGCTCGCCCCAATGTACCCGCCGCCAAATGTCAATCGGGTGCGTGTCAACGTGTTGCCCCCGCCGGAGCGGAGGCCCGAGCGGGCCGTTCCCGCCGTCCCAACGCCCGATGTCGCCCATCTCAGGCTGTTCGCCGCACGGGGCAGCAGCGACGGCGCCATCCAGAAAATCCGCGTCAAGTCGCCAAATGCAACCATGTGACGCGCACCCGTGGCGACGTCAGCAGTATTGACAGACCGCGCCCGTGCCAGTATGGTACGCGGCATGGACACTCGCGGCATGGCCAGTCAGATACTCGTGAGCGCCACGGCACCAGCGTGGTCGTATTGGTACGTCTTTACGTATATGCCCCCGGCGTCGCTGGTGGGGCGGGAGGCCCTGATGCGCTAATTCCGCCACAAGGAGCACACGACCAGCAACGCCGGGGAGCCGAGGCCACTTGCCTCGGTTTTTTGTGTGCCCCGCCGCCCGCGACCCGATTGGAACGCCACCGTGGAGGGAGAATCCGATGATCGTCGCCATGACCGCCGACGCCCCGGCCAGCGCCACCGAGGCTGTGCTGGCCGCCGCCCGCGCCGCCGGCCTTGAAGCCCGCGCCATGAGCGACGGCCATGGCGGGGGCCTGGTCGGCATCCACGGCACGCTCGATGTCGAGGCGCTGCGGCTGCCCGGCATCGCCGGTATCCAGCCCAAGCACAAGCCATACATGCTGGCCAGCCGGGAGCACCGGCCGCACGCGCCAACGGTGGTCAAGGTTGGCGATGTCCGCATCGGCGGCGGCCGGCCGGTGGTGATGGCCGGGCCGTGCGTGGTCGAAGGGCGAGAGACGTTGCTGGAGGCCGCGATCGCGGTCAAGTCCGCCGGCGCCGATATGCTGCGCGGGGGAGCCTTCAAGCCCCGCACCTCCCCCTACTCCTTCCAGGGATTCGGGGAAGCGGGGCTCCAGCATCTGGCCGCCGCCCGCGACGCGACCGGCCTCCCGATCGTGACCGAGGTGATGGAGCCGGAGCTCGTCGATCTGGTCGCCAACTACGCCGACATGTTGCAGATCGGCTCTCGCAACATGGCCAACTTCCCGCTGCTCCGCCGGGCCGGGCAGTCGCGGATGCCGATCCTGCTCAAGCGCGGCTTCTCGGCCACGGTCGAAGAGTGGCTGATGAGCGCCGAGTACATCCTGGCCGCCGGCAACCCGAACGTGGTTCTCTGCGAACGTGGTATCCGCGGCTTCGACCCCGCCTTCCGCTTCACCCTCGATCTCAACGCGGTGCCGCTGCTGCGGGAGCTCACCCACCTGCCGGTCATCGTCGACCCCAGCCACGGCACCGGCAAGCGATCGCTGGTGGGCCGGATGGCCCTAGCCGGGCTCGCGGCGGGAGCGGACGGCCTGATGATCGAGGTCCACCCCGATCCCGAGGTCGCCCTGTGCGACGGCTCGCAAACGATCACCCCGGCCGATCTGAGCGCGATCATCCGCTCCGGCCGCGCCCTCCAGACCGCGCTGCTGGACGCCACGCTCGATCAGGACGTGACGCTGGTGGAATCGCCCGTCGCGCTTTCGGCATAATAGGCGCATGGAACACTGGGCCTTCGTCATCTGCGATGTCTTTACAGACCGTCCGTTGGCGGGCAATCAGCTCGCGGTCTTCACCGATGCGCGCCCGATTCCGGAGGGTCTGCTGCAGCCGCTGGCGCGGGAAATCAACTTCTCGGAGACGGTCTTCGTGTACCCGCCGGAGGCGGACGGCGATGCTCGGATCCGGATCTTTATCCCAACCGCCGAGATTCCATTCGCCGGGCACCCGGTCCTCGGCACCGCCTTCGTGCTTGCCTCCGGAAACGACAAGCCGGGGATTCGACTGGAAACCGGGGCCGGCACCATCCCGGTCCGAATCGAGCGCGACGGCGGCAGGCCGAGCTTCGGTTGGATGACCCAACTAATCCCCCAAATTGTCTCCGTCCAAGGTGCCGATGCGATTCTAGCGGCGCTCGGTTTGGCCCAATCGGAGCTGCCGGTGATCATGTACGACAACGGGATGTCACACCTGTACATCAAGCTGGCGGATGAAGCCGCGGTCGCCGCGCTCGACCCCGACCTGCGAGCCCTCGCCCGGGCCACCTCCGCGCCGGCCCAACATGTCAGTGGCATCAACTGCTTCGCTGGCGCGGGCCGACAATGGAAGACCCGGATGTTCGCTCCCGGTGAAGGGGTGCCGGAAGACCCCGCCACCGGCTCCGCCGCCGGTCCGCTGGCAACCCACTTGCTGCGGCACGGACTGATCCCGAGCGGCGAGCTCATCGAGATTTCGCAAGGAGTGGAGCTTGGCCGCCCGAGCACCCTCTTTGCTCGCGTCACCGGCACGCCTACTCAGATCGAGCTAGTGGAGGTTGGCGGCGCCGCCATCATCGTCGGGCGTGGCAGCTTTGACGCCACAATCCTCACCGCCTGACACGCCGGTGGCCGCGACCATGTCATCCACTCGCGGTACGATCGTCCTGGGCACCGCGGGGCACGTCGATCATGGCAAATCGACGCTGGTGCAGGCGCTGACCGGAATTGATCCCGACCGGCTAGCGGAGGAAAAAGCGCGGTCGATGACGATCGACCTCGGCTTCGCCTGGCTGACGCTGCCCAGCGGCCGGATCGTCAGCATCATCGACGTGCCGGGCCACGAGCGGTTCATCAAGAACATGCTGGCCGGAGCCGGCGGCATCGACGCCGCCCTGCTCGTCATCGCCGCCGATGAAGGCCCGATGCCCCAAACCCGAGAGCACCTCGCCATTCTCGATCTGCTGGGGATCGACCGCGGCGTCATCGTGCTGGCGAAGTCCGATCTCGTCGATGCTGACTGGCTCGATCTGATGACGGCGGAGATTCACGACCTGATCGCCGGCACGCGGCTCAGCGAGGCCGCGATCGTGCCGGTCTCCGCTCGCGCCGCGGCCGGTTTGGACACGCTGACCGCGGCGATCGATTGCCTCGCCGGCCGGCGCTCCACTGCCGCTGGCGAACATCAGCCGCGATTGCCGATCGACCGGGTCTTCACCGTGGCGGGGTTCGGCACCGTGGTCACCGGCACCTTGAGCGGCGGCGAGCTGGCGGTTGGTCAGGAGCTACGGCTCGTTCCCAGTGACCTCCCGGTCCGGGTCCGGGGCTTGCAAACCCACCTCGAGCAGGTCGCCCGGGCCACCCCCGGCAGCCGCGTGGCGGTAAATTTCGCCGGCATCACGGTCGACCAGGTCCGGCGCGGCGATGTCCTGGCTTCTCCCGCCCTCCTGACTCCAAGCGTACGGCTGGATGCACGGGTGCGTCTGCTCACCACGGCCTCGGCCCGGCTCGAACAGAACGACGATGTCGATTTTTTCACCGGCGCCGCCGTGCTTCCCGCCCGGGCGACCTTGCTCGACCGTGAGGCGCTGGCTCCCGGCGACGAGGGGTGGGTGCAGTTCCGATTCGCGCGGCCGATCGCGGTGCTGCGAGGCGATCGCTTCATCATTCGCCGACCGTCCCCCAGCGAGACGATCGGCGGCGGCAAGATCGTCGATCCCGATCCCGCCCGCCACCGCCGGTTCCGGCCAGAGGTGCTGTCGGCCCTGGAGCTATTGGCCGCCGGGACGGCGGCCGACATCGTGCTCGCCGCGATCGCCGAACGTCCCCGGTCAGTGCGGGCCCTCGTCGCGGACCCCGCGGCTGGACTGAGCGCGGACCAGGTCGAGCGAGCGGTGACCGAATTGGCGGAAACCGGATCGGTGGTCCGGCTCGCGGGGCAACGCGCCGGCGAGACGGCCGGCCACGTGCTTTCGGCCGCCCGCTGGCGTGGCATCCTCGAGCGGATGGCACGCGACCTGGCCGAGTTTCACCGCGTCTCTCCGCTCCGCCGCGGCATGCCGCGCGAAGCGCTGCGCCACAACCTCGGCCTGGACCCGCCGCTGTTCGATGCCGCCATCGCCGCGGCGGCGATCGCTGATGTGCTGGTGGACGAGCGGGGGACGATCCGGCTGCCATCATTTCAGATTGCGCTCACTGCCACGCTGGAGGCCGTGGCGGCGCCGTTCCTCGCCGCTGTCGCCAGCCAACCATTCAGCCCGCCGGCGCCGGCCACGTTCGGTCTGGACGACGAGCTGGTGACCGCGTTGGAGCATCTGGGCCTGGTCGTCCGCGTCAGCGCCGACGTCATCTTTGCCGCCGCCGCGCTGGACACCGCCCGAGCGGGCACGTTGGCCACGATTGACCGGGAAGGATCAGTCTCGCTGGCTCAATTTCGCGACCAGTTCCAGACTTCCCGCAAATACGCCCAAGCCGTCCTCGAATATCTTGATCGGCAGCGGGTTACGCGCCGCATCGGCGATGAGCGCATCCGCTTCGCCGCCAAGAACGGCGGCAGTGACGATCTCGAAGAAGGGCCAGACGCATGAGCAGCCGCGACATCGACGCCGCCACGGACTTGACCAGTCCATCGACCCACCACTTCCTGTCCCCCCACTACGACGACATCGCCCTCTCCTGTGGCGGCATGGTCGCGCTGCTGGCCGGCGCCGGGATCAGGCCACGGATCAGCGTCGCCTTTGGCGCGGCGCCCGACCCGAACCAACCACTCTCGTCGTTCGCGGCGGCGATGCATGAGACGTGGGGACTCGCCGCCGCCGACGTCATCGCCCGGCGTCGCCAAGAAGAAGCCGCCGCCGCCGAATTGCTCGGCGCCACGTCCGCCAGCCTCTCGCTCACGGACGCGATCTATCGGGGGTCATGGTATCAGGACGACGCCGCGCTCCTGGGCACGGTGCCGGCCGACGAAGCGCCGCTGGCCGGCCAAATCACCCGCGAGCTGCTGGACGCGGCCGGCCACGACCGCGCGGCCCGCTTCTACGCTCCGCTCGGGATCGGCGGCCACGTCGATCACCAGATCTGCTTCGCGGCCGGGGTCGAACTGGCCTCCGCCGGCCGCGACGTCTGGTTCTACGAGGATCTTCCCTACGCGCTGCAACTCCGCGCCCGCGCCACGCGCCTGCAGCGAATCGCGGCCGCCTGGCCGGCCACCGCGCCTGCTTCGCTTCGGACCGCCCACCTGACACCGGTCGCCCACGTCGACATAGGTCCGGTCTGGGACCGCAAGCTGGCGGCGATCTTTGCCTACGCCTCGCAGGTGCCGGCGATTTTTCGTCACATCGGGCCGGACGGCTCCCCGGACCCGATCGCGGCCGCCCTCCGCGACTACGCGACGCGCCGTGGTGACGGCTTCCCGACGGAGCGATTGTGGCGACTACGCCAGTCGGAGTCGGAGACAGAAACCGCCTGAAAAAGAGGCTGGACAAACCTATTGACAAAGAGTCACGCGGCTGATAGAGTACGTTCACTGAAGGTTTTCGGGTCCGCCACAAGCGGACACTGACTGAATCGGAACCAGGCAACTGGCTTCCGGAGCAGCAGCAGGGGGAAGCAAAGAACGTCGCAAGACGCTCGCGCGACTCCGCCGGGAGACCTCGTCTCGCCCCCCTTGTGGGCAAGCAAGACGGGCCGATGTCGACTCCTAACTGGTTCGCCAGGGACGGCAGCGAATCGGATCAGAAGTCAGGCTCACGCCGGACCTTCTGAAGTCTCGGCTCGATGAACCCGCGGTTTACCGTCGGGCGATCGGCCAACTGGAAAGTGACGTACCATCACCAGGCGTCACTTCAGCCGGATCCTTTGGGGTAGAAACGCCGACGGCTGCGCAAGCGGTTGTCGGCGTTTCTCTTGTCGTGTGCCTGGTGTGGTTTTTCCGGGCACCGGACTATCGTGAGGATATCACGGCATCCCGTGCGCGAGGCGCTGGAATAAATTCCGCGCTGAACACCATGAAGTCCTTTCAGGACTGAACACGACAATTCGCCCGTGGGCGCGGGTTTTCTTCTAAAGAACTGTTCAGTTTCCTGACCAAGACCCTACGTTCTTAGTCCTGAAAGCAATCGTGTTGCGGTGTCAAGCCGGAGTGGTCCAGACGTGACCCGCCCGGACCATCGCGTTGAGGATCGTGAGCAGTTTGTGGACACAGGCAATCAGCACCACTTTCTTCGGCTTGCCGCCGGCCCGCAGCCGAGCGGCGAAGGCGATGAGCACGGGATTGGACCGGACCGCGGTGATGGTCGCCAGGTAGAGGGCGGTGCGCACCGTGGCCCGGCCGCCCCAGGTGCCGCGCCGCCCCCGGTAGGCGCCGCTGTCCCGGTTGAGCGGGGCCACCCCGACCAAGACGGCCAGCGCGCCGGCACTGAGCCGGCCCAGCTCCGGCAACTCGGCCACCAGGGTGACCGCCATGGACCCCGCCGGCCCCACCCCCGGCACCGACTGCACCAGCTCGGCCGTGGCCTGCCCGGCGGGGTCCATGGCGAGCAACCGCTCCAGCTCGTCCTCCAGCGCCTCGATCCGGGCATCCAGCTGCATGATGTGGGCCTCGAGATCGGCCAGGACGAGTCCGGTCGCCTGGCGCCGGCGCTGCTTCTCGGCACTCCGCATCTCCACCAGATCCCGGCGGCGGGCCACCACGGCTTTCAGTTCCCGCGCCGCCGCATCCGGCAGCGGCCGCAGGGGCGGCTGCACCCGCTCCCCGTAGCGAGCCAGCAACAGGGCGTCGAGCCGGTCGGTCTTGGCCAGCTGCCCGGTGGCCCGGCCGAACTCCCGCACCTGGCGGGGGTTGACCCGCACCACCGGCAGCTCGGCGGCAGCCAGGGCCACCAGCACCGGCGTCTCGTAGCCACCGGTGGCTTCCAACACGACCCGCGCGGGCTGCAGCGGCGCCAGCTCGGCCACCAACGCGGCGTGGCCGGCCGCATCATTGGGCACCTGCCAGGTCCGTCCCGCTGGCAACAGGGCCACGTCGAGCCTGACCGCCGAGACGTCAATCCCCACGAAACACGGAGCGAGGGTGGTCATGACTGCCTCCTCTCGTGCCCCACCACACCCATCCCGCCTTGTGATCCGGGCTTGACAACCCGCGCAATCGTCCGGATTCTGGTGGTGGGGTGGCGGCGACGCCACTGCTTGCAGACGGTCTCGGACGACCCCAGGACTGGCTGGCTGTCGCCGCCGCACCCGTCCCCGCACCACGCCTGCGGGGACAACGGAAACATACAAGGACTTCGTGACGCTCAGCGCGGACTTTATTCCAGCGCCCGCCGCACCACTCCATCCACCCCGAAAAGAGCACCAACCTCGTGTGCTCAGCTCGACTGCACCCGTTCACGGTCGACCGCCGGGTCGGTCTCAGTCTCGGCAACCACAGCACTACCGCCGGCGGCATCGGGTTCAGCGATCTCGTGCCGACCAACGGCGCCAACGGGAGGCGCCACGCTCGGTTCGACCTCAGGCGGGGCAGTCTCGGTGGCTCCATCCAAGGTGACGGTGTCCGCGATGGGCGCGGCCGACGCCTCCCGATAGATGCGGATGAGGATATCTGACGGTTTGGCGCCGTTGGTCGGCACGAGATCCTGAGGACAGGCGGAAACGGCGACGACCAGGTCCATGAGCGCGGTCAGTTGCACCTGATCGCCCGCTTCCGACAGTGGCTCCCGAATCTCCAGCTCACCGCGCTGCCGGATCGCCACGTTCATGAACCAATTCACCGGGTCCGGCACCTGGTCATAGACGACGCCGAATGGCGCGAGCGCGTCCGCCAGCGCGGTGCGGCAATTGTCATGTCCGGGCGCGCCCAACGCTTCGTAGCGTTTGGGATCACAGGTCGCGAACAACGTGTCGTGGCGGCCGACCGTGTCCGCGCTGATTTCCAGCATCGGCGTCCGCCGGTTCGAGTAGAGGGTCTGTCCTTGTTGCAGCATCACATTGGCGTTCATGCCGCGCGTCGCCGCGACCGACAGATACTCAGCCCGATCGTCGGCGTTGAAGGCGACGAAATCGGCAACCTGCTTGCCTTGCACATCCACGATCTGGATCACTTGGCCTTGCTTGACGTTGAGCATCTGGGCGGTGCCGGGCCGGATCTGCCGGGCCTTGATCGCCAACCGGCCTGTCAGATTCTCGCTCACGCTTTGCTACCTCCCTATCCACCCAGCACGACGCGCCAGGTGGCGGCTCGCCCATACGTTGCCTCACGCGGCCCATTGTCGCAGCCCGGACTCGCTCCGGTCCAACTCCGCCGCCGCCCGAGCGGGCGGTGTGACATACTGCCACCGCCAGCGGTTGCCCAAACTCGAGGCGACCGCTCCGGATCGCGCCTCCGCTTGGTTCCGGAACGAGGTAACCCGCCGGCTTGGCGACCGACGAGCGAAGGGGAGACAACACAGTATGGAGCGCTGCCCGAATTGCGGCGCGCCGGCCCGGCCCGGCGCTAAATTCTGCACAACCTGCGGCTATCGCCTCCCCGCGATCACCGCCACGGAGCCGCCGGCGGACGATGGCGGCACGGCCTCGACCGGCGCCGCCTCGTCGTGGCCGCTCCCCCCGGCCTCAGCCACCGCCGACTCGTCAGCATCGTCGGCCGACGACACGCTTGACCGCGAAGCGGGCAGCGACGAGGTGATCACGATGCCGGCCCCCGCGCCCGAGCCGGACGGCGATCCGGACGCGGAAACGGCCGGCGATCCTGAGCCCGCTGACGGTTCAAGCACGGACTCGGTGCTTTCGTCCTCGTGGCCAAGCCCCGCCCCGCCTCGATCCGACCCCTGGGCGACGACCAACGACGCCAGCGATGAGACCGGCACCGACGACGAAGCCGAGGTCAGCGTCACCGAGGAATACGTCGTAGTCCCGGCTCCCGCGTCACAGTACGAAGGTTGGTCAGCGGCGGTCGTCGAAGAGGTGGTACCCGAACCCGCCGGGGGCGGGACCACGATCGCCCGCGCCATCGCCTTGGTCGATGAGCTGCGTCTGTTGCTGCCCGCGCTGGCGACCGGCGCCGGGGCTGGAAGCGACGGATCCGTCGTCTCCGAGTTCGAAGCCATTCTGGCAACGAGCGAGGAAACCAGCGGCGACCGGCGGGCCCTACGCGACGCCCTCAATCACGCCCGCGACAACCCGCGCGACATTCAGACCATCCTGGCCCTGTCGCAACAAGCCGACGCCGCCATCACCCTGCTCGATGAGCACGATCGGCTCGTCGCCGCCGTGCATCAGGCGCTCTCCTCACTCAAGCCAAAGCCGCCCGGAATCAGCGGAGAACCAACCAACGGCGTCTAGGAGTCCGCACGATTTCAAGAATCATCTGCTCCATGCGGACAAATAGCCCGCGTCATCACGGCGACGACGCGGGCTTGATGCATCACTTGTCGGCAAGCCAGGCGCCAGGCTTACAGACCGAGGCCGAGCCCCAGCTCAATCCCGATCGAGCCTGAAACCCGAGCCCGGGCCACAAGCTGACCTTCCGGACCGCCCTCGTGCATCGATACGGCGTCGACCGTGGCCAATCCGGCTACGGTCGTCGCGCAACCGCCTTGCGCCAATCCGGACCGGCCGCCACCACTGGTCTCGAAGGAGCAGACGTTGGTGAGGCTGACCCCCGCCGCGGAATCACCGACGATGACCACGCTGTACCGGGTGTTCGGCTTGAGCCCCTTCAACTGAAAGCTCGCGTCAGCCTCAACCGCAAGGTCCGCATTGAGACCGTCTCCGAGATCGACACCGACGCCGGCGCGCACCACGATCTGTCCATTTCCCGACACCCGGGACCCATTTTCGGCCGCGAACCGGACCTTGTAGCGAGCCGCGACCTCGGCGCCGGCACCAAGGTCGATCGCCGCCGCGGGCGCTGGCGCCACGAGTGTCGTGAGGAGCAGAGCAAAAGCCGTCGAAAGCAACGCGAACCCGGAACGTGAAAATCGGCGCATGATGTATCCTTCTCTGATCCCGGCCAGGGATCACATTGGCAGTCGCGAGTGAAGCCGCAACTGCCGGTGGATGTACCGTGTTGCGACCTGATTCCAGCGTCCGGATCACTGGAACGAGGTCGTGCGGTGGAATGGTGGCAGGCACCCGGGTGCCTGCCACTTTCTCTTACACCAGCACCATCGATTCGGATTCACCACCACCGGCACCCGAACCGACAGAGAAACCTCCACGCCGAAGTCACGCGGGCACGTCAGGGCTTGGCACCACGCCGCTAGCCGCCGGCAGCGGGGGCGCGAACGATGCGGCTAGTCAAGCCCGCGTACGCGAGCGCGCGGTCGGCTCGAGCCTCAGCACCTCCTGGGAGCCTTCAGTGCGATGGGCCAGCTCCGTGATGATGTTGTCGCGCCAGCCCGGCGACCGGGCCAGGGCGGCGAGGTGGCGCTCGTACGCTTCGCCATCCGCGAAGCTCGCGACCCAGACGAAGACGTGCTCGCCCTCGCGGATCGCCAGCCGGGGGTAATTGTTCGGGCTGTGCTCGGTGGCGTAGGCGGCCAGGATGGTCGCCCCGGCTCCCGTTAGCGCCGGCGCAACAGCACGGGCGAAGAACGCGGGGAACTCATCCTCCCGCGACGGCACTAGGTGGTAGATGGTGGCGACCACCAGGCAGGCGGGGACCTCAGGTGCGACTGCCGGGAGATGGTGGTCGATCGGGTTTCCAGCGGTTGGGCTCGCCGGCCGCAGGAGGAGGACGTTCTCATGATCGACCAGCGTGGCGTTGGCCGCGTCACGATTCTCCTGCCACACCGCCCCATCGTAAAAGGCCGTCGTCGCTCTGGCGCGCTCGGGCATGTCGGGAAAGCCCCGCAGCCAGACGAAGCGGTCGGGGTCGTCGAGATCTCGGAAGTGGTCGATGACCTCCATCCCGACGGCCTCCTGCCCCTCGATGAAGTTACGCTCGAAGATGTCGATCAGGACGTCCCGCTGACCCGGCAGGAGTGTGTACTGCCGAAGTTCGACGATCGGGTTGGACATCCACGGCGATTGCTCGGACCGTGATCCCGCGGCCGCCTCATCGATCATCAGTTTCTCCTCGGCGCGGTTTCTCGCGACGCACCGTTGCCGGCTCCTCGCCAGCGTGGCACGCTTTGTGGACAATTTCCGTCAGCAATGGTCGGAGTTTGGCATGTACCACCCCACGTCGCGCGTGCTCATGGTGCTTGACGTCCTCCAGTCGCGCGGCACCGTCCGTGCCGCCGACCTCGCGGCGCGGCTCGAGGTGGATGTCCGCACGGTCCGCCGCTACGTGTCGATGCTCCAGGACATCGGCATCCCGGTCGAGGGCCGGCCGGGACTGCACGGCGGCTACCGGCTGCGCCCGGGATTCCGCCTCCCCCGGTTGATGCTGGCGAACGACGAGGCGCTGGCGGTGACGCTCGGTCTGCTGTTCGGGCGCCAGTTTGGGTTGGCCGGCGCGGCGCCGGCGACGGAAGGGGCATTGGCGAAGATCGAGCGCGTGCTGCCGGTGACGCTACGCTCGCAAGTCCGGGCGCTGGCCGATGCCCTCGTCCTCGACCGGCCAAACGCGCCGCTGCCGGGCACGCCACGACCGCCAATCCCGCGGCCGGCCACGCTGCTCGCGATCGCCGCCGGCGCCAGCGAGGAGCGGCGCCTAACGCTGACCTACCGGGACCAGAGAGGCGTGGCGACGACTCGCCCGTTCGACCCGTACGCGGTGGTCTACCTGAAGAACGGGGCGTGGTACACCGCCGGCTACTGCCACCTGCGGGGTGACCTGCGCGTCTTCCGGCTCGACCGCGTGGTGGGGGCGGAGCCGGAGGGAACGCCGTTCACTCGCCCCGCCGATTTCGACAGCCTCGCCTACGTACAGCGGTCGTTTGCGCGGCTCCCGGCGGGTTGGTCGGCGGAGATTGCGATCGACGCGCCAGCCGAGGAAGCCCGGCGCTGGGTTACCCCGTTGTTCGCGGTGGTGACCGAAGAGGCGGGAGAAGTAATCGTCCGATGTAGCGCCATGGACATCGACTGGCTGGCCCGGGCCCTTGTCGCCTTGCCGTTCGAGTTTCGGGTGCGCAGGCCGCCGGAACTGGTCGCGGCGCTGACGAAGGTGCGAGACGGGATAAATCGGACGATCGCGGCCAGCGGACCACCACATCGGCGCTCGGTGGAGGCGAGCGCTGGACTAAAGTCCGCGCTGAGCCCCGAAAAGTCCTCTCTGGACTGAAGATCTCGGTGCCGCGGAGGACCACGTGATTACCCGAAACTCGTATTACACCAGCACCTTGCTTCCGGCCGCACCGTGACAGAGCTTGAACTTGCGGCCGCTGCCACAGGGGCAGGGCTCGTTGGCGCCGACTTTCTTGACCCGGCGCGGTTCCGGCTTCCCGTTTTCGCTGCCGTTCGCCGAGCCGCGGCTCACCGGGGACGGCTTGGCGGCTTGTTCGGTCAACTGGGTTTGGATCGGCTGCTGGGCAACCACCGGCTGCACCCGGAACATGGTGCGCACCACGTCGTGCTGGATGTGATCGAGCAGCGTTTGGAACAGTTTAAACCCCTCGGTCTTGTAGACAATGAGCGGATCTTTCTGCCCGTACGCCTGTAAGCCCACGCCCTCGCGCAGCTCGTCCATCGCGGTCAGATGCTCGATCCAGAGCCGGTCGATGACCGCCAGCATGACGTGCCGCTCGACCTTGCGCATGTTTTCTTCGCCGAACCGCTCCTCGACCTCGTCGTAGGCGGCCGCCGCGTCATCGATCAACTGATCGGCCAGCTCGTCGCGCGGGAGTCCGTCGATGGCGTCGAGATCGAGATCGGTGGTCGGGATCAGCGCACCGTAGCTCCGGTACATCTCCTCATAGTCGGTGTGGGTATCGCGGCCATCGCCGAAGTGGGCGTCGACCACACTGGAGACTTCGGCTTCGACCATTTCCCAAACCCGGTCGAACATGTCCTCGCCGGAGACCACCTCGCGCCGGTCGCGGAAGATCACTTCCCGGTGCTTGTTCATCACGTCGTCATACTGCACGACGTGCTTCCGCAGGTCGAAGTTATGGCCCTCGACCTTGACCTGCGCGTTCTCGATCGACTTGGAGATGACCCCATGCTCGATCGGGACATCCTCTTCCATCCCGAACCGATCCATCAGGCCGCCGATCCGGGCGGAGCCGAAGCGTCGCATCAGTTCGTCTTCCAGCGAGACATAGAACCGCGTCGAGCCGGGGTCGCCTTGGCGGCCGGCGCGACCACGCAACTGGTTGTCGATCCGCCGCGCCTCGTGCCGCTCGGTACCGATGATGTGCAGCCCGCCGGCGACGGCGACGCCGGGACCAAGCACGATATCCGTGCCGCGGCCGGCCATATTGGTGGCGATCGTGACCGCCGCCGGCTGGCCGGCCCGGGCCACGATGGCCGCCTCCCGCTCGTGCTGCTTGGCGTTGAGCACCTCATGCTCGATGCCGCGCCCCCGCAGCAGCTCGCTCAGGTGCTCCGAGGTCTCAATCGACGTGGTGCCGACCAACACCGGCCGCCCAACCTCGCGCTTGGACTCAATATCGGCAATCACGGCGTTGAATTTCCCCCGCTCGTTCTTGAACACGAGGTCACCGCTGTCGTCTCGGATCAACGGCCGGTTCGTCGGCAGCACGGTGACATCGAGATCGTAGATGCGCCGGAACTCCTCGGCCTCAGTCTTCGCCGTCCCGGTCATCCCGGCCAGCTTTTCGTACATCCGGAAGTAGTTTTGGAAGGTGATCGTCGCCAGGGTCACGTTCTGGCGCCGGACGCGAACGTTCTCCTTGGCTTCAATCGCCTGGTGCAGCCCTTCCGAGTAGCGCCGGCCCTCCATCATCCGGCCGGTGAACTCGTCAACGATGATGACCTCGCCCTCGCGTACGATGTAGTCGCGATCGCGATGGAAGATGGCGTGGGCCTTCAGCGCCTGCTCCAGGTAGTGGGTCAGCTCGATGTAGCGCTCGTCGTAGATGCTTTCCCCGTCCGGAATCTGGAGGATGCTCTCGACCCGGTCGATCCCGGCCTCGGTCAGCGTCGCCGACTTGCTCTTCAGGTCTACCTCGTACTCCCGACCCTCTCGGAGCTGCTTGGCGATCTGGGCGAACTGGTAGTACTTGTCGGTCGCTTGCTCGGCCTGGCCGGAGATGATCAGCGGCGTCCGCGCTTCGTCGATCAAGATATTGTCAACCTCGTCCACGATCGCGTACACCAACTGCCGCTGCACGCATCGGTCGGCCGAGGAGATCATGTTGTCGCGGAGATGGTCGAAGCCGAACTCGTTGTTCGTGCCGTGGGTAATATCAGCCTGATACGCCTCTTGGCGGGAGACTGGGCGCAGCCGGGCCAGCCGCTCGTCGGGCGATTCCCAGTCCGGATCGTAAAGGAACGCCTCTTCGTGCTGAATACAGCCGACCGTGAACCCCAGGCCATGGTAGATCTGGCCCATCCACCGCGTATCACGTTTCACCAGGTAGTCGTTCACGGTGACGACATGCACGCCACGACCGGAGATGGCATTGAGGCTGGCAGCCAGGGACGCGGTCAGCGTCTTGCCTTCCCCGGTCTTCATCTCGGCAATCTTGCCGGCATGGAGCACGGCGCCGCCCAGCAGCTGCACATCGTACGGACGCTGGCCCAGGACCCGGCGGGCAACCTCCCGCGTGGCCGCGAACGATTCCGGCAGCATCATATCGAGCGATTCGCCGTTGTGCCATCGCTCCCGAAACTGGCGGGCCGAATCCCGCAGTTGCTCGTCGCTGAACGCCTGCATGCCGGGCTCGAGCGCGTTGACTCGTTCCACGACCGATTGAAACGGCTTGATCGACGCTTCGTTTGGATCGCCAAAAACCTTGGTAAGTAATCCTTGCACCATGATGTCGTCGCCTCTCGATGTGCCAGCTCCTCGGAGCGATGCGATTGCCGGCCACGCGGCGGCGCGAACGAAGCGGAGCGGCAAACTGATGTGGCTCGTTCGCCAGCTAGACAGCGGATACTGACTCCCCTAAGTATAGCGCCCACCTTCCGCCGCGGCCGCCAACACGACGTACGTCCTGGCGGGAAGCACGCGGCGTGGCAGCGCAGCATCGGCCAGGACCCCCATCATGCCGACCCGGCCGCCGCCATGGACAAGCCGCGGCCCGCGACCCGCGCCCTCAGCCCCGATACGCGCCGCCGCCTCACCATAGACCGCTTACTGCCCACTGCTCGCTCCGCGGAAGACGCGGACCGAGTTCACGCTAGTCTTCGCTTGCCGTCGCGGGTGGTACCGTTCTCCACCGGGATCCAGGATGATGAGGCGGGCAAGCGGGGAACATGACCAACCAGATCACATTTCTCCGACGAGTCTACGCGATCGTGGCCCGCATCCCGTCCGGCCGCGTCACGACCTATGGCCGGATCGCGCGCGCCCTGGGCGAGCCGCGCTCGGCCCGGATGGTCGGCTGGGCCCTCCTCAACGTTGACGACGACCTCGATTTGCCCTGCCACCGGGTTGTCAACCGGATCGGCTTCCTCTCCGGCGGCTGGCATTTCGGCCACCCCGACATCATGCGCGGCCTGTTGCTGGATGAAGGAGTGCCGTTCAAAGGGGAATACGAGGTCGACCTGGATCGGTGCGTCTGGGATCCCTGGCTCGACGAACCCGAGACGGAGTGGTCCCCGGCCGAAGTGCCCATCCCACCCCGCTCATAGTCGACGATTGAGGCCGGCCCGCACCGCCGCCGCCAGCGCCGCCGCCGCCACGGCGGGATCGGGCGCCCGCTGGATAGCGCTGATGACCGCGACGCCATCCGCCCCCGCCAGGACAACCTCGGTCGCCCGCTCAACGGTGATGCCGCCGATGCCGACCGCCGGCAGCTTGGCGGCGTGGATCCGCGCCGCCAGCCCCGCCAGGCCGATCGGGGTTCCAGCGTCGTCCTTTGAGCCCGTGACATACACCGGCCCCAACCCGACGTAGTCGGCGCCGAGCAGCCGCGCCAGCTCCGCCTGGCTCTCGTCTCTTGGCGAGGCGCCAATGATGAGGTTCGGACCGGACAGCCGGCGGGCCTCGTCCACCGGGGTGTCATGCTCACCCAGATGAACGCCGTCCGCCCCAATCTCCAGGGCCAGATCAAGCCGGTCATTGACGATAAAGGGCACGCCACGCACCTGGCAGGCTTCCCGCAACGGGGCCGCCAGCGCCCGGAAGGCGTCACGGTCGAGATGCTTGGCCCGCACCTGGACCATGGTGACGCCGCCGGCGATCGCGGCGATCACATCACCCAGGAGGTCGCGCTCGCCCCGCTCCGGATCGGCCACAAAATAGACGGCCAGCCTGTCCGCCAGCTCTGATCGTGCCTTAAGCGAGCCCAAATGCGCGGTCTCCGGTCGTGAGTCGTGAGTCGTGAGTCGTGAGTCGTGAGTCGTGAGTCGTGAGTCGTGAGTCGTGAGT
>JALZJP010000205.1 GCA_030859715.1 Chloroflexota bacterium | reverse complement strand
GCTCGACCCTGGGCCGGGGCCACGGCCGCCGGTGCCAACGGCAGCCCGGCCAGCGGACGGGGGCGGCTCACCAGCCACGCCCCGCCGACCACCAGCGCGCCGCCCACCATCGCCCCGGCCGATGGTTGCTCGCGCAGGAGGAGGGAGGCGGCAAGCACCCCCACCACCGGCACGATGTTGTCGAACACCGCCGCCTGGCCGGCCTCGAAATAGCGCAGCGCGTAGCCCCAGAGGAAATAGGTCAGGGCCGAACAGCCAACCCCCAGATACAGCACCAGCCCCAGCGTGCCGGGCGGCGGCGGCGCGAACCCCTGGCTCACCACGTCAACGATGGCCAAGGGCGTCACGATCAGGAAAGCCCAGGTGAGGGCCAGGGTCAGCACGGGGATGATGTCGTGGTCGCGGAAGAGCTGGCGCCCGATGAGGACGAACGCCGCGAAGCAGGCGGCGCTGCCGAGGATGTAGAGCTCGCCCCCGCCAAGCTGGCTCAATCCCTCCTGGCCGCGCAGCGTGATCGCCGTGACCCCCGCCAGCGCCAGGAGGGTGCCGGCGATCCGGCAGCGGTCGAGCGACTCCCGCAGGAAGAGCGCCGCCCCGGCCACCACCAGCACCGGCCCCGCCGCTTGCAGCAGGCTGGCGTTGGCGGCGCTGGTGCGCTCCAGGCCGGTATTTTGGAGGAGATACGCTCCCGCCACCCCGACCAGGCCGAGCAGGAAGCAGCGGCCCGCGCTGGCGAGCGGCAGTGGTCCCCGCCACGCCAGGGGCCAGAGAATGAGCAGCGCCGCGCCGAACCGCAGCGCGGTCAGCATCAGCGGCGAAATCGATTCGAGCGCCACCTTGCTGGCCACATCCGAGGTTCCCCACAGCACCCCCGCCAGCGCCGCCACCGCCCGGACCTGGCCCGTTGCCGCCTCTGTCATCGTCCCTCCTCGCTCCGTCACGCGTGGCCCCTGATCGTCCAATCTGACAAGTTGGGTGGCGGCACGCCAGGCGCAACACCGGCACAGTACCGGCACTATCAGCGGTCCCCGTCCGGAGGGCGCGGCGGCGTGCATGCGCCGGCACCTCCGGCTGGGTCCGCACGCTCTAGCATGCGCTCCCGCCGGGCCGGAGACACGAGTAAAAACTACGTGACTTTCTACGTGGTTGGGGGATTACACCAGGCCGTGGTGGACCGCGCGCGCCACCGCCTGCCGCCGGTTGTCGGCGCCAAGCTTGGTCAGGACGTGCGCGACATGGCCTTCGACCGTGCGCGGGCTGAGGTAGAGCCGGTCCGCGATCTCCCCATTCGTCAATCGCTGGCACAGGAGATTGAGCACCTGGCGCTCGCGGCGGGTCAGATCGAACGGAACGGCCGGGGCGCGGGCCGGCAGGAGCGTGAGGGTCACGGCATCGGGCGGGGCGGGTGTCTGGAGCGCATCGGCCACCCGCACCGCCTCCGTCACCGCGTCCGCCACGGTCAACTCACGTCCCGCCGCGACCAGGGCGGCGAAGGCGTCATCACCAAGCGCCGCCCGCGCCCTCAGCTCGCACCGCTCCCGGCTGGCCTGGAGGTGGCTGGCGAGCACCGCCCCGGTCCGTTCCTGAATTGCATCGAACATCCCCAACAGTCTCGCCGCCGGCCCGAACCGGCCCTGATCAACGGCGAGCCCGGCCAGATAGACAATGGTCGGCCGCGGGTTCCGGGCGCTGCCGCTGGCATGGAGCAGGCGCAGGCTCTCCCCATACTGAGACGCCGCCCGTGCCAGATTGCCGGCCTCGTGATCGACCCGGCCCAACTCGGCCAGCACGGCGCCCGCGCCCAACTGGCGGCCGGCCGCGCGCTGGATGGGCAGGATCGCTTCCAGCAGGGCTACCCCACGCTCGCGGTCACCATGGCGCAGGAGCATGGAGCCCAACTCATGCAACACGAAGCCCAAGATGTCGGCGGGGGTTTCGAGGCGGTCGGCCAGGGCCAGCCCTTCCTCGAAATGGGCGATCCCCTCCGCCCACCGGCCGGCGCCATACCCGAGCGCCAGGGCGCGAATGAAGAGCGCCTGGGCCAGGCGAAACGGGGCGCCGGCCTCCCGCGCCGGGGGCAGGCTGGCGGCGCTGTGAGCGAGCGCCCGCTCGAAATCGCCCGCGTGGTAGCAGAGGATGGCCAGCTCGGAGTGGGCGCGGGCGAGCAGGGGGGGCGGCGCGTGGGGACCGCCCGCCACGGCATGCGCGAGGGCGGCGATGCCCTCCGGCAGATGGCCGCGATAGAGCCAGAGCTCCGACATCATCGCCGCCAGTCGCAACTCGCCCAGGGTGTCGTCCGTGGCGACGAAGTAGGCGAGCGCGGCCCGCAGGTCCGGCCACGCCGCCTCCAACCGGTCCAGCCACTGGCTCATCACGGTCCCGAACATGACCGCTTCCACGCGTTCGACGAAATCGAGAGCGTAGGTCGCGTGGAGGCGCCGCACCGCGAGCTCGTCACCCGCCTCCCGCAGCCGCTCCAGGCCATACTCGCGAACCGTTTCCAGCATCCTGAAGCGGGGCTCGTCGGCGATTCCCGGCGCCGGGCCATCGACCCGGTGGAGCAGGCTTTGGTCCAGCAACCGGCCAATCCCATCGACGATCTCGGCCTCGGGCTCGGGCCCGCCCACCGCGACCGCCGCCTCCAGCGTGAAGCCGCCGGCAAAGACCGCGAGGCGGCGGAAGAGCGCCTGGTCGCGCGGCGTGACCAGCTCGTAGGACCAGGCAACCGCGTCGCGCATCGTCCGTTGCCGGGTCGGCAGGTCGCGGGCGCCGCCGGTCAGCAGATGCAGCCGCTCGTTCAATCGAGCCAGCAGCGCCGGCGGCGCCAGCAGCTTGGATCGCGCCGCCGCCAGCTCGATCGCCAGCGGCAGCCCATCGAGGCTGCGGCAAATATCCGCCACCGTCGCCGCGTTCTGTTCGGTCAGGGCGAAACCGGGTTGGACGGCACGCGCCCGCTGGACAAAGAGCGCCACCGCCTCCGTCCGCTCCACCTCCGCCAGGCGGAGCCGGGCATGGTCGGGCAGCGCGAGCGGCGGCACCGAGAATTCATGCTCCCCGCGCAGGTGCAGCGGGGCCCGGCTGGTGGCTAACACCTGCAGCGCGGGACAGCCGGCCAGCAGCGCCGCCGCCAGGTCCGCCACCGCCGCCGCCAGATGCTCGCAGTTGTCCAACAGCACGAGCACCTGCCGGGCCCGCAGCACGGCGACGAGCACATCCACCGCCACGCGGTCCCCCACGTCGCGCACGCCAACCGCCCGCGCCACCGCATCCGTCACCCGCGCCGGGTCATTGAGCGTGGCCAGGTCGATGAAGGTCACGCCATCGGCGAAGGCGCCGGCGATCGTCTCGCTGACCGCGAGGGCTAGGCGCGTCTTGCCGACCCCGCCAGGCCCGGTCATGGTCAGGAGCGGAATCGCGTCGTCGAGGAGCAGGGCGCGAACAGCCTCCATCTCATCACCGCGCCCAATGAGCGAGGTGCGCGGCATCGGCAGGGGCGTGAAATGATCGAACACGGGAGCGAGCGCCATCACGGCTCCGCGGCCACGGCGGGCTTGACTCGATCACCTTGGCCAATGGCCGTAGTCTAGCACCGGGGTGCCGCCAACCGGACCACGCCGGCCCCACTCCGGTCAGGAACATGGCTCGCGGGCTCGCCGGCAACCCGCGTCGGAAACCGCGGGACCGGGTATCATCCCGGCATGAGCACGCTGCCTGACCAATCCACTCCCCCGCCCGCCGGCAGCCTGCCGGCGCCCGCACCGCATCACTCCAAGGCCGAGCATCTGGCGGCGTTGCAAGCCGAGATCGCGGCGCAGCACGAAGCCGCCGCCACCAAGCAGGCTGGGCGGGGCAAACGCGGCGCCCGCGAGCGGGTGTTGGCGTTGCTCGATCCCGGCAGCTTCCAGGAGCTCGATCCCTTTGTCCGCCATCGGGCCCAGGATTTCGGGATGGACCAGACCCGGCCCTGGAGCGACGGCGTGATCACCGGCTTCGGTCAGGTCGACGGCCGGCCGGTGGCGGTCTTCTCGCAGGATTTCACCGTCTTCGGCGGCTCCCTGGGCGAGGCGTTCGCCGAAAAGGTGGTCAAGCTGATGGACCTGGCCGAGCGCTACGGCTGCCCCGTGATCGGGATCAACGATTCCGCCGGCGCCCGCATCCAGGAAGGGGTCGAGGGACTGGCCGGCTACGGCGAGGTCTTCTTCCGGAACGTCCGCGCCTCCGGCGTCCTGCCCCAGGTCTCGATCATCGCCGGCCCTTGTGCCGGGGGGGCCGTGTACTCCCCGGCGATGACCGATTTCGTGGTGATGCTGGCGGGGGTCGGCCAGATGTTCATCACCGGGCCGGACGTGATCAAGACCGTGACCGGGGAGGAGGTCAGCCACGAGCGGCTCGGCGGCGGCGCCACCCACCACGCCGTCACCGGCATCGCCCACCTCGTCGCCGACGATGAGGATCAGCTCAACGCCCAAGTCCGCTATCTGCTCTCCTTTCTGCCCTCGAACAACCTGGACGACCCACCCGTGTTCGCGCCCAGCGACGACCCGGCGCGGGAGTCGGCCCGGCTGGACCGGATGATCCCGGACAGCAGCGCCACCCCCTACGACATGCACGAGGTCCTGGCCGAGGTGTTGGACGACGGCGATTTCTTCGAGCTGCAAGCGCCCCATGCCGCCAATATCATCTGCGGCTTCGGCCGGCTCGACGGGCACGCGGTCGGCATCGTCGCCAATCAGCCGAAGGTGCTGGCCGGCACCCTCGATATCGCCGCCAGCGAGAAAGCGGCCCGCTTCGTCCGCACCTGCGACGCCTTCAATATTCCGCTGGTGACGTTTGTCGATGTGCCCGGCTTCCTGCCCGGCCTCGACCAGGAGCATGATGGCATCATCCGCCGCGGCTCGAAGCTGCTCTACGCCTTCGCAGAGGCGACGGTGCCCAAGGTGACGGTGATCACCCGAAAAGCCTACGGCGGCGCCTACGTGGTGATGTGCTCGAAGCACATCGGGGCCGATTTCAACGTCGCCTGGCCCACGGCCGAGATCGCGGTGATGGGGCCGGAGGCGGCGGTCGGCCTGGTCTTCCGCCGCGAGCTAGCCGCCGCCGCCGATCCCGAGGCCCGCCGCCAGGAGCTGGTCACGGCGTACGAGGATCTCTTCGCCAGCCCCTACCAGGCCGCCTCCCGCGGTTACATCGACGACGTGATCGAACCGCGCCGGACCCGGCCCTGGCTGATCCGGGCCCTCGCCCTAGCGCGGGCGAAACGGGTCGCCCCCCCGAGCCGGAAGCACGGGAACATCCCGCTGTGAGGGGGTCTCACTCGGTCAAGCGTTCGTCTGGCTCGCTCGCCGGCCCCCCCGGGGGACAGGGGGATGTTCCCCGCTGGTCGATCCAGCCGGAGCCTACCGACGAGGAGCTGGCCGCCTTGACGACGATCCTGACGTTCATCGTTCACGCACCAATCGGCCCGCCCGCGCCC
>JALZJP010000182.1 GCA_030859715.1 Chloroflexota bacterium | reverse complement strand
CGATCTGCTCCTCGTTGGCGCTGCGCGACGCAACGTCGGCGCACGCGGCGGTGTTGACCGGGCTGCTGCCAGCGGCAACGGCGGTGGTTGCGGTCCTGCGTGCCGGTGAACGACCGCCGCGGATGTTCTGGGGGGCATGCACTCTGGGAGTCGTGACCGTTGTGGTGTTCGCCGCGGTGCAAGGCGGGGGACAGCTCCGGGTCGAGGATCTGTGGTTGCTTGCCGCCGTGGCCCTCGGTGCTCTGGGGTACGCCGAGGGCGGCGCGCTGGCCCGTGAGATGGGCGGGTGGCGAGTCATCTCCTGGGCGCTGGTGCTGTCCCTCCCGCTACTGCTGCCCGTAGCGATAGCCGGGCTTCTGAGCCACCCCCCGCAGTCCCCGACGGCAGGTGCCTGGGTCGGTCTGCTTTACGTCAGCGCGATCAGCATGTTCGCCGGTTTCTACGCTTGGTACCGCGGTCTGGCCGAGGGCGGCATCGCGAAGATCTCCCAGCTCCAACTCGCCCAGCCCGTACTGACCCTGGGCTGGTCGGTGCTACTGCTCGGCGAGCAGGTCGACGCCGGCACGATCGGGGCCGGGCTTGCCGTGGTCGCCGTCGTCGGCCTCACCCAACGCACCCGACCGAGCGCGACCCCGTTGCCGTCCGGGGCCGTCAGCGATTCGACCTTGTCGCGGCGGCGTGCCAGGCCAAGGGCAGGACGAGGGCGGCGATGACAGCCGCGCCGCTGGTGAGCAGCCCATAGCCACCGACAGCCATCAACGGCCCCGATGCCGCCCCGCCGCCAGCAGCGGCGGCACCCATGCCGACCTCACCCCAGCCTTCGCGGCGGGGCCGCTGCGCTGACGGAACGCCGGCCGTGAGCAGGGTGCTGCCCGAGAGCAGAGCGAGGTTCCATCCGCAGCCCAACAGCACCATGGCCACGGTCAGGCTCGCCGGTGACTCGGCGCCGGCGGCCAGCCAGGATGCGGCGATCAGGGTCGCGCCGGCACCGGCCGCGGTGCGCGGGGCACCGACGCGGTCGGTCAGCCAACCGCTGACCGGAGAGGGCGCGAACATGGCAGCGATGTGCAGGCTGACGACCAGCCCGATCATGCCCAGTCCGCTACCGATGTGGTGCAACTGCACCGGTGCCATCGTCATCACCGCGACCATCACGAGGTTGGCCAGGCTGAGCACGCCGAGCCCGGTGAAGCCCTGCCGGCCCAGCACGGTCGCAGCAACAGCCGTACCGGCCACGGACGCAGCCGTGGGCCCTCCGAGCTCAGCCGTGCTAGACGGCATGGGACGCAGTCGCGGCGCCACTGTGAGCGTGGCGGCCGCGGCGGTGAAGCCGATCGCCGCGACCAGGTAGGGCCCGGCCAGTGCCGGCAGGCCGAGGCCGACCGCGAGGCCGCTGGCCGGCGCCAGCAGGTTCGGCCCTACGACTGCCCCGATCGTGGTGGCCACCAATACCGAGGCCATTCTCGCGCCCCGCGACGCCTCGGGGCCGAGGTCTGCAGCGGCGTACCGGCCGAGCATGACGGCGGTGTTACCGGCTCCCAACAACAGGCAGCCGAGCAGAATCAACGGCAGGCTTGCGAACAAGACGGCGACCGCAACCACGACACAGCCGGCTACTGCCACGGCTGCGCCGGTGCTCAGTGCCGCGTAACGACCGCGGTGCAGGGTCAGTCGAGACAAGATCAGCGCCGACAACGCCGCCCCGGCCACCAACGCCGCCTGCGGCAGACCCGCTACGGAATCCGAGCCGCCGACCTGCCGGGCCAGCAAGGCACCTGCCGTACCGGCCAGCGACTGCCCGAAGCCGCCCAGGACGCTCGCGGCCCAGAGCGCGTGCAGGGATCTGCGCGACGACGCGGAAGCTGGCCCGTTCCGGCGCCCGGCCCCAACCGCAGCCTGGTCGCTGAGAACTCTTCGCATGAATCCACGATAGGAAGCTCAGTGGCGAAAATGAATGGACGATGGGAGGGTAGGGGCGCGTTCGGACCTTCCTCTTGAAAGGGAATAGCGGTGCCGGCTTTGCGACCAATGGAACCGGACAATTTGGATTGGCGGCTGCTGGCCGAGCTACAGGCAGACGCGCGGCTTTCCTACAACGAGCTCGCCCGCCGGGTCCACTTGTCCTCGCCAGCCGTCGCCGAGCGGGTACGGCGAATGGAGCAGGCCGGAATCATCACCGGATACTCCGCCCGGGTGGACCCCGCACGCGCCGGCCAGCCGCTGTTGGCCTTCATCCAGTTGCGCTGCAGCTTGGGCGCATGTCTGCTCAAGACCACCCGAGCCCAGGACTACCCGGAACTGGTCGAGATCCACAAATTGTCCGGCGAGCACTGCACCCTGCTCAAGGTCCGGGCCAGTTCCCTCGCGCACCTCGAAGGCCTGATCGAACGACTCGGAACCCACGGCGAGATGCGCACCCACATCGTGCTGTCCACGCAATACGA
>JALZJP010000177.1 GCA_030859715.1 Chloroflexota bacterium | reverse complement strand
AGCCGAAGAAAGTGGTGCTGATTGCCTGTGTCCACAAACTGCTCACGATCCTCAACGCGATGGTCCGGGCGGGTCACGTCTGGACCACTCCGGCTTGACACCGCAACACGATTGCTTTCAGGACTGAACACGACGTGCCCTCCGGAAGCGAGGGAAATTCGCCGTATTGATTGTTTCGCGTCGCGGTTCAGTCGTCGTAACCTTAGTCCTGAAAGGACTTCGTGGTGTTCAGCGCGGACTTTTAGTCCAGCGCCAGTCGCTACCGCGCTTCGCTACCCAACGTAGTCACCCGGCGACCGTCACACCTCATTCGCCCGCATCGCCGGTGGCCGGTACGGGATGCCAAGGCTGCGATCGTAGGCGCGGCGACGACTCGGGTCGGCCAAAATGCGCTTGGCTTCGAGCAGCTCGCGCATCCGGTCCGGGGCGGCGGGATCGGTCGAGCGATCGGGATGGTACTTCAGGGCCAGACGGCGGAAGGCGGCGTCGATCACCTCGGGATCGGCCGCGGTATCGACCTGGAGGATCTGGTACAACGTCCGACCGCCCGGCCGGCCACCGGCTCCCAACGCCCGGCCGCGAAGCTCATGGACGCGGGCGGTGACTTGCTCTTCGGTCAGGATGCGGGTGTTGAACTCGTCCCGCATCTCGGCCGGCACCGCGAACCGCTGGTTGCAGGTCCGGCACTCGACGACGAGCTGGTCACGCACCGCCACCGTCGGCATCGACCAGAAGGTGACCTTGCGCTTCGCATCGTAGACGGCAAAGACGCCGCTCGACTTGCACTGCTGACAGGTGCCGAGCAAGTAGCCGCGGAGCTCGATGTAGTCTTTGGCGCCGAGCCCATAGAGGAGAGGCAGAACCATAATTCGAGGCGCGCTCCGTCACCGACGTGCAAGATCAGAACGCCCATACCCTGGGATCAACTCCCGTCCTCATCGGCGTTCCCACAAGAGTACGCGATTCCGCGCAACCCCAACAGGCACCGTCTTTCACCGCGCGAACGCAAGCGGGCCGCGCGAACGAATCGCGCGGCCCGCATGGCCTCTAACCCGGCCCGCCGCTCTACCGGCAGCGGCGGACGCAGAGGTTGCGCCGCCGTCCGCAGCAGCCCGCAACTTGGATGCAGACCTGGCCCCGGCGGCAGTCCTTGCCGCTGTCGCACTCGTCAACCTCGGGACATTGCTCGTTCGCAAGGTTCACGCACCGCTTGTCGCCGGCGACGGTGATCGCGCAGAAGCAGCGGGGGTCGTTGGTACATCCTTGGGCGTTTTCCGGGCAGCGGTTGTTACTGATCGCCGGCTTGCCCTTGCACGCGCGGTCGGTCGCCGCCCCGGCGGGCTCCCGCCCGAGCGCCGCGACGCCGAGGGCCGCCAAACCACCGACGAGGGCGCGTCCCACCCGGCGCCGGGTGGCGCCCGCGGCGAGGGTCTTGGCGAGCCGATCGAAATTCTGGAGTCCATGCTCACGCTCCTCCACAACGACGGGCCGGCCCTCGGGCGGACCAGCTATTGTTGTCCAGGTTACACCCAGCCGCTCGGTTGTCAAGACCAGCCACGCCGGTGGCTTCGCCCGTCAGGGTCCGTCCTTCCCACTCGATCGGCCCCGCCGGTGCGATCCGTCCCCAGCCGATCCAGCCCGGCTGCTAGCACGACGACCGCTACCTGGGCAGCGCGCTGCCGACGCTTGGTCAAAGATGACGAACGCTTGCCCGATTTCGTCGCTGCCTTGCATGGCGTTGCCTTTGTGCGCCTGATGCCGCATCGGTTCGTGACCGTCGCCGCTCAAGGTCCATAACAGGCACTAACCCTGGTACGATTATTCGTCCAACAACCATACGCCCGTAGCGATCGGATAGCCTCGCGTGGTCTCTTCCCCCGCTCCCCCGTTCACCATCCAACAGTTCCAGGCCAAATGGCGTGGCTCGACCCTGAAAGAGCGCTCCGCCTCGCAGGAGCATTTCATCGACCTCTGCCGCGTGCTCGGCATGCCGACGCCGGCTGAAGCCGACAACACCGGCGCCTTCTACACGTTTGAGAAAGGCGCCGCCAAGACCAGTGGCGGCAAGGGCTTCGCCGATGTCTGGTGGGAAGGCAAGTTCGGCTGGGAATATAAGGGTCGCCATGCCGACCTCCTGGCCGCCTATCGCCAGTTGCTCCAATATCGGGAAGACCTCGGCAACCCGCCGTTGCTCGTCGTTTGTGACCTGCATCGGTTCGAGATTCATACCAACTTCACCGGCACCAAGAAGACCATCCACGGCTTCACCATCGATGATCTCGATCAGCCCGAAACACTCGACCTGCTCCGCAACGTCTTCCGCGACCCGGCCGCGCTGCGGCCCGGCGAAACAACCGCCGAGGTCACGGTTGCCGCCGCCGCTCGCTTTGGCGAGCTGGCGGCGTCGCTCACCGCCCGCGACCATGATCCCGGCCAAATCGCCCACTTCCTGATGCAGCTCCTCTTCTGCCTCTTCGCCGAGGACATCGGCCTCCTGCCCAAGAGCCTCTTTACCCATCTGCTGACCTTCGGCGCCCGCCGCCCGGCCCGATTCGAGGCCGAGGTTCGCGAGCTGCTGGCCGCCATGCGCGACGGCGGCGACTTCAACCTCCAAGACGTGCCCCGCTTCAACGGCGGCCTCTTCGTCGTCATCGACCCCGTGCCGCTGACCGGTCCCGATCTCGCCATCCTGGCCGAGGCGGCGCGGCTCGATTGGGGCAGCGTCGAGCCCGCCATCTTCGGCACCCTCTTCGAGCGCTCGCTCGATCCCAACCAGCGGGTCCAGCTTGGCGCCCACTACACCGGCCGCGCCGACATCGAGCGAGTGGTCGAGCCGGTGGTGATGACCCCGCTCCGCCGCCGCTGGGACGAGGTCCGGGCCAACGCCGGAAAGCTGAAAGCCGCCTGGGAGACGGCGGCCACCCCCCAGACCCAGCGCAACCGCCGGGCCGAGTTCGCCGCCTGCCTGCACGGCTTCCAGCAAGAGCTGACCGAGGTCCGCATCCTCGACCCCGCCTGCGGCAGCGGCAATTTTCTCTACGTCGCCCTGGCCAAGCTGCTGGACCTGGAAAAGGAAGTCCTCGTCCACGGCGCCGCCAACGGCCTCGCCCTCGGCTACCCGCTGGTCTCGCCCGCCCAGCTCGCCGGCCTGGAGATCAACGAGTACGCGCGCGAGCTAGCGCAAGTGGCGATCTGGATCGGCTACCTGCAATGGCGGATCGGCAACGGCTTCTCCGGCCTCCCCAACCCCATCCTGGAGCCCTTAGAAACCATCCGCCTTCAAGACGCCCTCCTCGATCGCACTGATCCAGACCACCCGAAGGAGGCGAGCTGGCCCGCCGCCGACTACATCATCGGCAACCCGCCATTCTTGGGCGGCAATCGAATTCGACAAGAGCTTGGCGACGCATATCTAGTCGACCTGTGGCGCGTCTATGATCAGCAGGTGCCACGATTCGCTGATCTTGTCTGCTACTTCTTTGAGCGAGCCCGTGACGAGATCGCGGACCAGCGAGCTAAGCGCGCCGGCTTGCTCGCGACGAACTCGATTCGGGGAGGGGTGAACCGCGAAGTCTTGGACCGGATCAAGGAGAGTGGCGACATCTTCATGGCGTGGTCGGACGAGCCCTGGATTCTCGATGGTGCGGCGGTCCGAATCTCGATCGTTGGCTTCGATGCGGGAGAGCAGCAGGAACGGTTGCTGAATGGTGTCCCGGCCCTGTATATCAACTCCGACTTGAAGCAATCGGTGGACTTGACCGACGCGCGTAAGCTCGACGAGAACAAGGACATTGGCTTCCAAGGGGATACCAAGGGCGGGCCGTTCGAGATTGATGGAGACATGGCCCACGCTCTTCTGGACAGGCCGCGTAATCCAAATGGCCGTCCGAATGCTGACGTTGTCAAGCGATGGATGACAGGATTTGATGTGACGAAGCGGCCGCAGGATATGTGGATCATCGACTTCGGCACCAACATGACAAGTGATGACGCGGCTCTCTACGAAGCTCCCTTTGAGCACGTCACGCAAGCGGTGAAGCCTGTCCGTGCTGGAAATGCGGTGGCCAGAACGGCTGAGCGCTGGTGGTTGCATCGGCGTCCCGTACCCCCGATGCGACAGAAACTCGCTCCGTTGACACGGTATGTGGCGACCGTCCGCCACTCAAAGCATCGGCTGTTCGTCTGGTTGGATGGCGACACGATTCCGGACAGTGCGCTTGTAGTGTTCGCTCGCCAAGACGACTACTTCTTCGGCGTCCTCCACTCCCGCGCCCACGAGCTCTGGTCGCTCCGCATGGGAACCTGGCTGGGTAAGGGCAACGACCCACGCTACACCCCGACCACCTGCTTCGAGACCTTTCCCCTCCCCTGGCCGCCCGGCCAAGAACCCTGGCGCGACGACCGCCTCCACGCCATCGCCAACGCCGCCCGCGACCTCGACGCCAAGCGCCGCGCCTGGCTCGACCCCGAGGGCGCCACCGCCGCCGAACTGAAGAAACGCACCCTCACCAACCTCTACAACGCCCGCCCCGCCTGGCTGGCCCAGGCCCACGCCGCCCTCGACCGCGCCGTCTGGACCGCCTACGGCTGGGACGACCCGGACCCCACGAGCGTTGATGACGACATCATCCTCGCCCGCCTCCTCGCCCTTAATCTGGAGCGATCTGGGCAGAACATGCCAATGGCCGACGAGTAGCAAGCACTTGACTACAACACTGGACAGAATAGAACATATGTACTATATTGTGATTGAAAGCGACCTACTGACCCTTGCTTCGGCGCCAATTGGAGAGTCAATCAAATGAAGACATTGAGCAGTGCAAATCGCGAGATTGACCTGGCGATCGCTGTCTATCTGAACCAGGACGTCATGCTTGACCTCCTTGCTTCGATTGATGACGGATTCGCTATGTTTTCCCAGGTCACAGCGGATTCCGCTGACACTTCAGCCAAGGCGGCTGGGGCGAGTACTGAGCTTGGAACCGCGAATTTTCTCAGCAGCGTGCTCAAGATTGACTTTGGTGCGTCAGGAAAGGCCGAAATAGCTGAAACGTCGTCGAGTTCGACAACTTTGACTCGATACTACACAGTGGGCTCGCTTTTTCACAAGCTTCGGGAAAGCATGCAGGCAACGAGTGTTGTTCGATATGTCGATGGAGCTTCGCCAGAAGCATGGGGATCGCTGCGACCATCTGACTTCGTTGAGTTTCGCGGAGTAATTTCTCCCAATCCATTCGCGCATACGTTGCGAACGATCTTGGATTCGGTCGATGTCCTCCGAGCGTTTCAGACACCTCCAGCAGCTACACATTCGTCGAAGACGAGTAGGCCGAGCGGCGGTCAGAACCGTCCTGCAAAAGGCTCGTCCACTACTTCAGACGGCTTTGAATGGGTCGATCCGCTCCGGACTCTACTGTCAGATGTAGAAAAGGATGATGAACGTGTCATCATTGTACGACCAAGTGTGGTTTCAGAATACACGGTTGTGGCAACTATCGATTTGCAATTGCTACGAACTATTTCGTTGCCTGAACTTTTCGATGGAGAGTATCGAATCCTAGGGCAGGTGACGCGCCACTTGGGGCCAGAGACAAGTGAGTCAATTAATCTGCTGCGAAAGTCTACGCTGCAAGCCGTGGTCGGTCGTCATCTCCGTCAGGCAATCGATGATATGGCTGCCTCATCGTCCTCCGCTGATTTGACAGTTCAGGTAGGGGAACAAGCGATTTCGGCTCCTGCCGTTCAAGTGATTCCGATAGCGATCTATCCATAGGTCGGACAGGCTTCTCGCGCTGATCTGCAATCGTAGTTTGACTCAGTCCTACCGGATTTGCAGATTGTGTCACTGACGTTCAAACCTACACGTTCCAATGCGTTTGTGCCACATTTTGCGGTGCTCGCTGCGAGCGCGATCTGTTCGGCCGATACGAGGCAGGATGCCTTTGTGAAATAGCTGTCGCTTCGATTTCGTAGCGGCTAGTTGCTACGACGTGGTAGGAAGACAGCCGGCGTTCACCGGCTGGGAGGGAGCACCATGACCGTCCAGGAAACATATATTGAAGCCGAGCAGGCGCTTCAGCGCGTCGTCGCTCAAATCCGCGACGACCAGTGGGACATGCCCATCCCCGAAAGCTTCCAAATGTCCACCAGCGGCGCGGCCATCGCCACCCTGCGCGATGTCATCAACTATCACGCCTACGACACCGCCTGGCTGCCGGACATGCTGGCCGGCAAGACAATGGACGAAGCCGGCCCAAATCAATTCGACGGCGATCTCCTGGGAGACGCGCCAAAGGAGAGTTTCCTCCGGATCGGCCAGCGGGCGATCGCCGCCGTGCGTGACCTCGATGACCTCGAGCGGACCGTGCATTACACCTACGGCGATTATCCCGCGGCCGAAGCCATCGGCCACGCCATCATCTTCCGGGGCTTGCGCGCGCACGATCTAGCTGACGTGATTGGGGTGGACAGCACCCTGCCGGACAGCCTGGTCCAGGGCCTGTGGGATGTCATCGCCCCCCAGGCCGAGGAGCTCCGGGCGATCGGCGTCTTCGCGCCGGCGGTCGCCGTGCCGGAGGACGCGCCGCTGCAAGATCGGCTGCTGGGCCTCACCGGCCGGCACCCGTGACGAAGCCAATCGCGCCCCCGGCCCGCGCGAGCTGGATCGCCGCACTTGACAACCCCGTCGTGAAATAGTACAAATGTTCTAATCGGCACAGCGGAATGGCTGCGGGCCTGGGCAGCGCCCCACCGTTCCCGAGAGCAGCCTCTCGTCATCCAGGGCCCGCCTCCGTCCCGGCGGTAAAGAACAGGACCGCTCCACCACTCCACAACTACTTCGGCAGAACGGAGCGCACGATCTACCCAAGGCATTTGGAAAGCAAGAGCCTATGCCTCTCGCTCGGTTGAACGGGAGATGTGACCGACGCCGGGTACTGAATTTCACCCAGCTCCGCAACATTCAGCGTCCATTAGGGCGGTTTGTGAATTCAGCTCCGGGTGCCCTTTGGGCGATTTATTCCCGCGCTTGCCCGATCCGGAAATCGGATCCACGACGGAAACGTTCTCGCTCCCCCGACGATTGGGAGTCGCGGGGTTGATTTCCGATGTCATGCACCAGCGCCGCCAGCCGCACAAGCTGGTCGGCCTCGGTCTCCGGGTGAATTCCGTGTCCCAAGTTGAAGATATGGCCCGGCCGGCTATCGGCCCGGCGCAGGACGTCTCGGGCACCAGCCGCCACCGCCTCCCAGGGGGCCAGCAGCAGCGCCGGGTCGAGGTTGCCCTGGATACCGCGGTCGCGTCCGATCCGGTCCCAAGCAACGTCCAGCGGCAGCCGCCAATCGACCGAGACCAGGTCGCAACCGCTACCCCCAATCAGCTCCGTCAACGCCACGGTGCCGGTACTGAAATGGATGGTCGGCGCCGTCCCGCGCAGGGCGGCGAAGATGCGTGTGGTGTAGGGCAGCACCAGCGCTTCGTACGACGGCGGATCGAGCAAACCGAGCCAGGAGTCAAAAAGCTGCACCACGTCCGCCCCGGCCGCGATTTGCCCCCGCAGGTAGCGGATGACGACCTCGGTCAGGGTCTCCATCAGCGAGTGCCACAAGACGGGATTCCCGTACATCATCGCCTTGGCGCGGGGAAACTCGCGCGACGGTCGCCCTTCGATCAGGTAGCAGGCCAGCGTGAACGGCGCCCCGGAGAACCCCAGCAACGCCGCGCGCTCGCCCAGCGCCGGTTTCAGCAGGCGTAGCGCCTCCAGGACGTAGGGTGTCCCCTCCTCGGCCTCCACGATGCGCAGCCGCGCCACGTCGGCCACGGTCCGAATCGGATTGGAGATTACGGGCCCGACCGCCGGCTGGATCTCGAACGGGACGCCCATCCCGGTCAAGGGCAGCATGATGTCGGCGAACAGCACCGCCCCATCCACCCCAAACCGGTCCACCGGCAGCAGCGTCGCCTCGGCCGCCAGCCCCGGCGTGGTCGCCATCGTCATGAAGCTATGGCGTTCCCGCAGCACCCGGTATTCCGGCAGGCACCGCCCCGCCTGCCGCATAAACCACACCGGCGTCGTGTCCACCTCGCGTCCCGCTGCCGCCGCCCGCAGCCGAGCCCGGCCGGTCATCGTCGCCACCGTCACGAGCGCTGCCAGCGAGTCGGGACTGTCGCGGCATCCAGGTCAGTAGTGGGGGCATAGTCGGGGCGCGGGCGCTGGAATGAATTCCGCGCTGAGCACCAAGAAGTCCTTTCAGGACTATGGATGCCGCGCTGAATGTCACTATTCGAAGGATATTTGGCCATTCACACCTACGATACGGTAGATCGTTCGTACTCAGTCCTGAAAGGACTTTCCGGTGCTCAGCGCGGAATTTATTCCAGCGCCGCGACCGCGAATATCCCGTGCTATGAACGACCTACCGAAACCCCAACCGTCGACCGGCCGCGGCTCGCCGCCAACGCCCGCAGCATCTCCTCGGCCGTGGCGCTGATACAGGTGAAGATTGGGATGTCGGTCAGCGTATAGGCGCTGGAGGCCGAGCTTCGCAGCTCCTGCACCAGGTCGAGGAAATCGCCCGGCTCATCGGTCTCGAAGGCAAGGACGAACTCGGGGTCGTCCAGGCCGAACGAGTAGGTGGTGTTGATTTTGACCGACGAGTAGGTGGCGCCGACCGCGATGTGCTGGTTCATGATCTGCTGCCGCTCCGCCGGCGGCAGCGCGTACCACTCCCGCATCTTCGTCAACGGATAGACGAACAGATATTTATGGTCGCCCGGCGCCAGCGTCAGGCGGGTAAATCGGTCCTCGTTCGGTCCCGCGTATTTCTCCACATACGTGGAGTGCTTGGTCATCGAGAGGTACGAGTAGGGCGTCGTCAGCCAGCCCGCCAGCGCCGTCCCCAGCAGCTCGCTCGCCATCCGCTGGATGTCCGCCAGGTCGTGGCTAACCTGCCAGAGCATGAAATCGACGTCACCCCTGGTGCCAACCGTCGAGTAGGTCCGGATCAGGTTCCGCTCCTGCCAATCATGAACCAAATCCCGAAACTCGGCCGTCTGCTGCTGCCGCTCCCCCGTCTCCAACCGCCGCCATTCCGCCGCCACCTTGAAGAAGGAGAATTTCACATACTGGCGACGCCCCATCTGATTGCCCGCGCCATTCTGATTCCGGTGCTCCACAACTTCTCCTCCGCTCGTCACCGACTAGGTTCGAGGTCACGCATTCGTGCTTGCTCCCCCATGATTGGGGACGGGGTGGCCGATTGCCGATTGCCAGGCCCTTCCTCACGCAACCACCCGGCGGCCTCTTTCGCATGGTAGGTAATGATCCGCCCGGCCCCGGCCCGCTTGATCGCGGTCAACGTTTCCAGCGTCACCCGCCGCTCGTCGATCCAGCCCAGCCGCCCGGCCGCCTTGATCATCGCGTACTCGCCGGAGACATTGTAGGCAAGCAACGGCATGCTGAACTCGTCCCGGGCCTGGCGGATCACATCGAGATAAGCCAGCGCCGGCTTGACGATAATCAGGTCCGCCCCCTCTTCCAGGTCAATCGCGATCTCGGTCATCGCTTCCCGCGCGTTCGCCGGGTCCATCTGGTGCGAGCGGCGATCGCCGAAGGCCGGCGTGCTGGCCGCCGCCTCCCGGAACGGCCCGTAGTAGGCGGAAGCATACTTGGCGGCATACGACATGATCGGGACCTGCTCGTGTCCCGCCTGGTCGAGCGCGGCCCGGATCATCCCCACCCGGCCGTCCATCATATCCGAGGGGGCCACGATGTCGGCCCCGGCCGCCGCCTGACTAAGCGCGATCCGGGCCAGCAGCGCCAGCGTCAGGTCATTGTCCACCTCCTGCCCGGCCAGGATGCCGCAGTGGCCATGATCGGTGTATTCGCAGGCGCAGACATCGGTGATCACGAGGATGTCCGGCGCGTGGCGCTTGATGACCCGCACGGCTTGCTGCACGACGCCGTCCTCGGCGAAGCCGCCGCTGCCGATCGCGTCCTTCTCCGGCGGAATGCCGAACAGCAGCACGGCGCGGATGCCGAGCTCGTTCAGCTCATCGAGCTCGCCTGGCAGCGCATCGACCGAGAGCTGGAACTGTCCCGGCATGGAGCCGATCTCGTCCCGGACCCCGGTGCCGTGGGTAATGAACAGGGGATAGACGAAGTCGTCGGCCGCCACCGTCGTCTCGCGGACCAGGCGCCGGATCGCCGGCGTCCGCCGGAGCCGGCGCATCCGGCGGAACGGCGGCGGCTCGGCGCGATCGCCAATGTGGCCAAGCTCACTCATCAGGGGCCCCTTTCGCCGGTATCGCGGCCGCGGCCGACCGCCGCGCCACGAGGGCGGCCACGATGCCCGCCACGCTGGCGTCCCGGGCAATGCCGTGCACGGTCAGCCCCCGCGCCCTGGCGGCGTCCGCCGTCACCGCCCCGACGCAGATCACGTCCATCCGGGCCAGCCCGGCGGCGCCCCCGAGCAGCATGGTCAGGCCGCGCACGCTCGATGGTGAGGCAAAGGTGACGACATCGACCTCCCCGCGGGAAATCTGATCGTGAATGGCGGGATCAATGACCCGCTCCGGCACCGTCCGGTAGACCTCGACCGCATCGACCGTCGCCCCGGCCCGGCGCAACCCGACCGGGATCACGTTCCGCGCCTGATCGCCCTTCGGGTACAGGACCCGTTGCCCGGCGAGGTAGTGCCGGGCCATGATCGTCACCACCCCTTCCCCCTCGGCCTCCTCCGGGATCACGTCGACCGCGATCCCCGCCGCCTCGAGCGCGGCGGCGGTCACGCGCCCGACCGCGACGACCCGGACCGCCCGTCCCAGCGGCCAGCCCTGGCCCCGGCGCCGCAGCCGATCGAGGAGGCGTTCGACCGCGTTGACGCTGGTGAAGACCACCCAATCGTAGTCACCCACCACCAACGCCGCCAGGGCGCGATCGAGCGCCGCCGACTCGCCGGTGTCCTCGATTCGGATCGTCGGCACTTCCACCGGCACCGCGCCCTCGGCCCGGAGCGCGTCAACCAGGGGCGCCGCCTGGGCCCGCGGCCGCGTCACCAGCACTCGGACCCCGGCCAGCGCCGGCACCGCGGGGTCGGCAAGCGCCGGCTCCGGGGACGCCGCCGCCGGGGACGATTCCCGCGCTGCCGCCGGCCGATCGGCTGTCATTGGCGTGACCCGCGCCAGCAGCTCCCGCGCGATTACCGTGGCGTGAGCGGCGGGGTCGGCCGGGTCGAGCATCTCGTCGGCGAAGGCAATGCCTTCACCGTCATCGGCGGCGATCATCCCCAGCAGCCGCCAGTCATCGTCCGTGCCGCTGACATGGGCGCCGATCGGCTTGGTACAGCCGCCGCCGACCGAGCGCAGGAACGCGCGCTCGATCCTGACCGCGTGGGCGACGGCGGCATCATTGACCAACGCTAGCAGCCCGCCCATCGCGTCGTCACCGATCCTGGCTTCGACCGCGAGCGCTCCCTGTCCCGGCGACGGCACGAACTGGTCGAGCGGCAACAGCTCGGTCACGCGGGCGTCCCACCCCATCCGGCGGACGCCCGCCGCCGCCAGGATGATCGCATCGAAGTCCGCGGTGAGCGCTTTGCGCAATCGAGTGTCAATGTTCCCCCGCAGGTCGACAATCCGCGCATCCGGCCGGAGCCGTTGCACCTGGACCGCTCGCCGCCGGGACGAGGTGCCGATCAGCGGTCGCGCCGGCAGCTCCGCCAGCGGCAGCCGGTGCCGGGAGACGAGTACATCACGCGAGTCTTCGCGCTCGGGAAAGGCGGCCAGATCGAGCCCCGCCGGCCGTTCCGTCGGCAGGTCTTTGGCCGAATGCACCGCCGCGTCGATCTCGCCCCGCTGGAGCGCCTCCTGCAAGGCGGAGGTAAAGACGCCGCGGCCGCCAATGATCGTCAGCGGCGTCGTCTTGTCCACGTCCCCTTCGGTCCGGATGATGACCGTTTCGACCGAGAAGCCAGTCACCCGCGCCCGCAGCATCGCCAACACGCGCTCGGTTTGGGCCAGCGCCAGCGCGCTGCCCCGCGTGCCAAAGCGCGGCCCCGGCTCCGATCCGGTCATCGGCCCGCCAGCCGCCGGCCATTCGAGCCGGGCGCCAACCGGAGCGAGGAGGTCGCCATCTGAGCGGGACGCGCGATCAATTGTGAAGTGGTCATCGGTAAATGCTTTGCAAATCCAGCAATTCCGCGTAAATCTTGCCGCCTCTCCGATTCTAGGCAGCCGCTCGGCAGCATGTCAAGGAACCTGGGAGCGGATGCCGCGGCAACGCCAAGCGGCGGCGGCCTGTCTGGCCGCCGCTGCTTTTGTCGAGATGACGCGGTCAGGCCCGGTGAGCGCGCCGGGCGATCACGAAGGCTCCCGCCGCCGCGAGGCCGGCCAGCATCATGGCCAGACCGGCGGCGCTCCGGCTCGCGTCACCCGTGCC
>JALZJP010000165.1 GCA_030859715.1 Chloroflexota bacterium | reverse complement strand
CGCCTCGGGGTCGCCGGCAACGGAGAGGCGCTCGGGGATGGTGAACGGGTTCGGGTGGCCGTCGATGGGGTCGGTCTGGCCGTAGTCGAAGACGCTGACCATGGCGAACGTCATCCGGGCGTCCTCGCCCTGGTTGCCATCCTTGTCGATCGTCGGCACGGCGTACGGCCGTGGCGCCATGATGCGGATGGACGTTTCACCCTTGCGGACCACACGGCCGAGCTCCAGCCAGCCCTTGAAGCCCTTCAGGTAGGAGGCATGCGGGCACTGGTGGGCGATCAAGTACTGATTGTTCAGGCTGTAGTGGTGGAAGGTGCCGGCGGCTCTGAGGAGCGATTGCCAGCGGTCGGACTGCATCAGCTCGGTCGTCATCGCGGCCAGCTTTTCACGGGCGGCGGTCATGTGTTCGCGCTGGGTGGAGGAAGCCATGTCGTGATCCTTTCTTGGTGGTTGGGTAGACAAGCGGGGAAGGGGAGCGCGGGCCGGTTCCGCGCTCCCGCGAGGTCTAGGCGGCGAGAGGGGTCACGACCTTCCCGGTGCCGTGGCAGGGCTGGCACGAGGGATACAACAGGCCAGCCCGTTCGAGGTCGCGGTCGTAGATGAGGCCGCAGCCCTGGCACGCACGGCAGATGGCGGGCGCCGGCGGCTCCGGCTCGGGGTCGAGGTGGCCAAGCTGGTGGTAGAACATCGCCCGGTGGCAGCAAACCGGATCGCTATTCAGGCCGGCCAGGCAACTGCACCCGTGGGCGACCTCGCCGGTAATCTCCAACTCGTAGGCGGTGCTGGGGTCGCTGGCGCTGGTGGCGATCCAGGCGCCGCAGCCAGCGAGCTGGCGAACCTGGACCTGGCCATCGATCGCTCGGGAGAGCGCTTTCTGCCAGCGCTGAGGTGTCGCGACGCGAGGGCGGCGAATCGTGGTAGCCATATCCGGTCCTCTCCTATCGAGTGCGACAGCGTTTCCAGCACTGCCGCTCTGATTCAGCCGGCGAAGGGCTTTCGATCCTTCGTTGAATACATTTTAGACGACTACGGGCAACATGTCAAGAGGTAATGTGGCCCAATATTGCACCAAGTTGCTTCATTGTGTATGATCATGGAGGTGAAAGGTTGGAGGATGGACGAGCATTCGACAGTGGACTATCTGACGGTGCAGGATGTGGCCGCTCGGCTTCAGGTTCACGAGGAAACCGTGCGCCGTTGGATTCGGGATGGCGCCATGCCCATTGTCGATCTTGGCCGGAAAGCGGGGTATCGGATCAAGCGCGATGACTTGGATACGTTCATCGCTGCCCGGTACAAGACGCTTCCAACGCGGGGGTAGGGAACGGAAAAGCGGCGGCGCAGAATATCCGCGCTGCCGCTCGAAAGCCCCTCACCTGCTGGAAACAGGATCGGACAACAGTATTCTAGCACCCAGCTTGACGGTCAACTGTGCATCAGCACCTCACAGCGTTGCCAGCATTAGCCATCCAACCATCCGTGCTCAACCCTCAGCCCCCAACTCCACCAGCCAGCATCGCCCCTCTCCATCGCCACACCCAGCAGCATCCACCTCCAGCCTCCAGCCTCCAGCCCCATCGCCTCAGCTCCCAGCACCACACCCTCAGCTACCAGCCCCAGCCCCACTACCTCAGCCTCAGCCATCCGCATCAGCTCCATCGCCTCAGCCTCAAGCACCACTACTCCCACCCCCACCAGAGCCACCCCCAGGACATTACCTACCCCTACCAACACAGACCAAGACAGCCCAGCTTAGCCCTCGGCCGCCACATGCTCCAGAATTCTCGATTATTATGGAAAGTCAATGCGGGGTTTCTCGTGGGACGTACGCCCGATTCCCCCATCAGGACGTGTTAAACTTCGGGGAGGACATGTCGTCATCGCAGGAGCGCAGCTATGGTCGCCGAACTGGTCCAACTGCCCAACCCACACGGGAATCGCTACACGGCCCCTGATCGGGAAGCCGCCTACCAATGCTGGCGCATCGCCGCCGGCCGTTCGCTCCGCAAAACCGCCGAGCTGACCAAGATTGCCCATGGCACGCTCGGCAACTGGTCCAAGGACGAGCGGTGGCAGGAGCGGGCGCGCCAGGAAGACGACGAGGAGGCGAAGTCGCTACGCGGTGCCCTCCGTGCCGTCGTCACCAATGAAACCCTGAAGTCAATTCAGACCGCGGTCGAGCTTCGTGACGATGCCACCGGCGACACCCCGTCCAAGGTGCGCCTCGACGCCGCGATCTGGCTGGCAGGGCTCTCCGGTGTCGCCCCCGTCAAGCAGACCCTCGATCTCACCAAGACCCCGCCCAGTGACCGTCAGCCCATTGCTACCCGAGGTATGTCGCCCGATGAGTTGTTGGCGTTGGAGATGGAGTATACGCGGGGGGATCGCGGCTGATCGCAAGGGAAGGAAAAGACTAGCCGCTGCCTCTCGCTCTCGTCCCTCGCGCGCGAGGAATCCCGTGATCGCGGCCGAGCCGGCGAGGTCTCACTGACCGTTGCGCCAGAAGGCCAGCTCGTCCGCCCGTGCATTGAGGATGCCGGAGACACCCCGGCCATGCCCGGTGTCGGGATTGGGCAGGGCAACCACGGAAGGGCGCGACACCGGATGCGGCCCTTGATCGTTCGGGAAGACAAGCGGACGAGGTGGAACCGGGGCAGGACCAATGGTGCGCGGCAAGGCCGCCCCTTGATGGACCTGCTGGTTGGCGATCAGGCGGCGCACCAGCTCCATCAGCAGGATCTGGCCCATGTTGGCTGGCGGGTTCATCGTCGTCATCCCCCTGATCGTGGGTGGCGTGATTGCCCGTCGAACTCATCACAAGGAGATTGCCATGACTCGGGCGGCCCTCGGTATCGTGAGCTTGATCTGTCTGTTTTTGGTCGCGGCAACGTACACCCAGGCCGGCACGGCACAAATCACCGAGGAACGAATGGCTTTGCTGGAGGCGGAGGTTGACGATCTCTATCTCCTCATCGACGACATCCAAGATAACGCCTTGCCGCCCGTGCTTGAAATTCCCGACGTGACCGCGTTCGCAGAACGCGCCCTCGTCCTCCAGGCGCTTGACAGCTTCCCTTACCTTGAATTCGACATTACCTGTTACGCGATCCGAGGCGACACGTTGCGCTGTCTTCGCATCGACCGTATCCCCAATATGCCGTTGCCCGAGTGGGCCGAGTAGAGAGAGGATGTGTCCGTGACCCGATCCGCCCTGATCGTCCTGTCCGTGGTCGCTGTGCTGCTGACCGGCATCGCTCACGTCAACGCCTCCGGCAAGCAAGCGTCCGACGCCACAATCGTTGAGTTGGAAGCCCGAATTGAGGCGCTGGAAGCGGTCGCCATCATGCCCCAAGACATCCCGATTTATCCCCGTGTTTACACGGACGCCGTGCCGATCACCATTGATCCCACCAACCTGGACGACTGGGACATCGTTCCCCTCGACCCCGCTTTTTCGCTCGACCTGGTGTGCAACTCGCATCCCACCTACCTTGCTGAAGATGTGACCCAACCGGACCTCACCACGCTGCGTTGCGTGCGGTATACCCGCTTCATGCCCTATCCCCCCGCCGACATCAACTACAATGACTAACCGCCACAGAAGTCGGCTTGCGGGTTCGTTGAGTACATGGCGAGGTTGGGATCGACAAGGGTGTAGGTTCCGGCTCCATCACACCAAACCCGCGCCTCGAGGTGGACATGACCATCGCCGCTCCCGTCAGCCCAGCCCATTGCCCCAACCGCTTCGCCTGGATTGACCCGTTGACCCTCGCTGACAAAACTTTCCGAGGTATGGCCGTAGATGACGGACACGCCGTTGTCCAGCATCACCTCGATCCGACCGGTCCCGCCACCCGTATTGTCACCGAAGGCGGCACAGCCCGAACCCCAGGACCCGGAACCAACTCCCGTGCCGGAGCAGGTGACGGTTCCTCCCACGGGAGTAACGAACTCCTGACCATAGCCACCAGGAATGTCAACGCCCGGGTGCTTCGTTTCATCCCAGTCGCCATAATCCGCATAGTACCCAAGCTCGATCGCCTCGGCGGACGCTTGGGCATTGAACCCGTATCCGATGTCCTCCGCCTCGTACACGCCGCCGGAGATGGTCGATACCACATCGTCGACGGGCGGGGCAAATCCGCCATCACCCTCAAGCGGCACCGGACCAACGCCCTGCGCCGTCAACCCCTGCTGCACGATCTCGCCCCCCACGGCGGGAGCCGGGGCGCTCGCGGTCATCTGGCCTTGCAACTCGTTGACGCGAGCGCCATATGATCCCTGGGTGGTGCCATTGGGGTCGTCGCCCGGGAAGTAGATACCGAACAGCGCGTCCTTGTGGGTGGCGTACTGTCCGCTGTTGACCCCATCCGCCAGGATTTGCGCCGCCTTGTCGATCTGCTCCGGCACGCTGGCCGACGCGCCCCAGATGTCTGGCTTGATTTGCATGGGGCCGCAGGACACGATGCCGGTGCCGTCGTCACGGCACTGGTCGAGCGGGAGGTTGCCATCCCCCCCCGCCTCAATGTCCATCATCGCCTTCAGCAACGTCGGGTCGACCCCGTGATTCTGACCGGCAGCGGTGAAGGCGTCATCCCACTGGTCGATGCTGGCGTTGCCGTAGGAGCCAAGTGTGCCGCCCCCCCCCAGCGCCGGGTCTGGCGCGGGTACGGGGGCCGGTCCTGGCGCGGTGGGCGTGGTCGGGGCGGGCGTGTAGCCCTGGTCCGGGGCCATGCCTTGACCGGTCAGGCCAGGCGCCCCAACCCCGCTCGTCGGTGGCGTCGGCAGCGCGTTCCGGTCCGGGACTCCCGCCGGCGTTGTCGTTGACCGCCGGGGCGAGCGGAAGTCCGGCAGCGCCGGCGGCTGTGGCGGGGCGGCTCCCCACTGGCCCTGCCCGCTGACCCGGCTCCGAATCTGGGTTCCGAGATCGCTGGATGGCAGCGTGCTCGACCCGGGCAGCGGCGGCGGCGGGGGTTGGGCTCGCCCCGTCTGCCCCTGCGCCGGGAAGGACGACGACGGCCAGGCGCCGAGTCCACCTTGCGCCCCTTGGACCCGTGATCGGATCGAGGTGCCCAGGGCGTCGGCGTTCGGCACGGTCGGCGGGGTTGGCCGGCCCGGTGTGGCACTGCCACCGAACCCGGTGCGATTGCCGCCCACCGCTCCCTGGACCCGGGCCGCGATGTCTCGACCAAGCGACGATTGCCCGGTAGGCGATGGGGGGCGTCCAGTCACCAGCACCGGTGAGGTCGGTGAGCTGGGCCGGCGGGATGGGCGGCGCCGCGTTGCCGGCCCAGCCCGGCATCCCTGGCCGCAGGTTCGGGTTGAGCCGGTTCGCCGCGCCCGCGTAGCCCGCCCCGGGAAAGCCCGGCGTCGAGACGGCCGGATTCAGGTAGGTGGGCGATGGCGCGTAGGACGCCGGTGCGGGCACGGTAGGCGGCGCCGCGGTCGTCGAGCCAGCAAGCTGCCGGCTCCGAATGTAGGCGTCCAGGCTGACCATGGCTAGTTCCTCACGATCACGATACTCAGTGGGGTGTCCCCGGGCCTTGCGTTTCTCCGTGCGGTAAGTCGGGTCGGTGGCGCCCCGTACCCGCTCCCCGGATCGCCGCGTGTTCTTCCTATTTTACCCGTTCTGGGGCCAAATTGACAGATCGCTGGGGCGCTACTGTCCCATTGTGATGATTCGACTGATATGATCGATAGACAGGTAGTCCATCGAACGTCGCCACACCTCGCACTCCGGATCGCGAACAACGAAGGGGGCGTGGTCACCATTGCAAGGTGCCAGCCTCGCGACGCTTTGGAGGGGCTCTTCCGATGGTGTCCGATTTGCGTTAGCCGTTTCGACGCAAGAAACCGAACCATGAGGTCCGCTGAGAGTCAGCATGATTGCTGGCAGCGGCCTTCTCCTGAGCAGCGAAGCCGGAGGGTGTTAACGCCGTAGGCGGAACAATGGTGGGCTGGTTGCGTTCACGTTGCTCTTTTTTTGCCCTGACTCCGTCACCCGAGTCCTGTGGTGCGCCCTCATAGGCCCGGCTGTAGAAAAACGGAGCTTCGCTGGTCTGCCCAAGCAGGGCTGTGATGTCTGCGGCCAACCCGCGGTTGGTCAATGTGCCAGCGTAGTTTTCCAGCAGACTCTGACGGACCCAGGGGAGACGAGCCCATCTCCGCACGCCAGCGACCACCTGATGCTCCGCGCCCGGATGCCCGTCTACAAGTCGCTGCATCGGTGACAGAACATCGAGGACCGATGGGAGCTGGATCTCCTCTAAGAAGCGTGATGGGACGGCGTCCTTACGCAGATAGCCTTGGGTGGGCCTGGCTGATGCCCCAAGAATCGCGGCCTTTCGCGCCCGAGTGATCCCGACGTAAAAGAGCCGGCGCTCGTTCTCGATGGACGCTGACGGTTCCGGCGCCTTGACCTTCCCTTGGGTGTCAAAGATCGCGACGTGCTGCCCATGCAGACAGGGGAGATACCCCTCCTCGCATCGAGGCATGATCACGTAGTCGAACTCCAAGCCCTTCGCCTTGAAGATCGTCGTCAGCATGAGCTGCTGCTCGTGGGGTTGGCCCTGCGTCGGGTCCTGATTGGCGACATGATGGAGGAATGCCAGCGGACGGAGCCCGGTACTGGTGGCGTAGTCGAGGAAGCTCGCCACCGCAAGCTTTCGGTCCGCGGCGGTTTCCCCCTGACCGTAGTAATGGTCAAAGTGGGCGCCGTAGTTCACGGATTGAGCCGTCCACTCCAAGAGATTACCAGCATTCATCGCATCGTGGGCAATGAATTCGGCAATGCGGATCAAGACCATATGGAGGGCGTCAACCCGTTCGCGTTGGTACGGATTGAATGGCGACCGGTCGGGACTGGACAGGTGCCAGAGCACCTCAGTAACGGACGAATGGCCGATCGCCTGGCGACCGGCTTGGTCGAGCGTTGCTCGGTTCAGCATGCGCGAGGGCATGTTCCAGACATGGCTAAGGCGCTCCAGACGTGGCAGCGACATGGGCTCCGTCAACTCGCAAGCCACCCGCACGTAGTCGAGGAGGGATTGCACCTCGCGCCGCTCGAAGAACGGACGTGCGCCCTTAACGTGATAGGGAATCTTCCGGGCGAGCAGGTGTGTTTCCAGTCCACTGAGCTGCACGAACATCCGCGCCAGGACCACAATGTCGGTGGGCTCGACACCGTCTTCGTTCAAGAGGATCTCGATGTGGTCGGTGAGCTCCTTGTCCACATCGGCGGCCTGGTTCGCATGGTCCGTAATGACGACCAGTTCCGATGGCGACGCCGCATCGTGAGCCACGAGTGGTTTGAAAAGCCGGTTGCTGTTGAACGAGATGACGTTCTGGGCCGATTGGGCGAGGACCGGGCCAAAGCGGAATGAGTGGCTCAGCTTGTAGGTGGCAAACGGCTTGTTGTCGAAGACTTGCTGAAACTGGCGGATAATGTAGTTGGGCCGAGCGCCGCGCCACTCATAAATCGTCTGGTCGTCGTCGCCCACCACCATCACATCGGCGCGCCGGTCGGCGACGAGCTCCAAGAGCCGCTGCTGGCTATAGTTGACGTCCTGATACTCATCGACGATGACGAACTCTGCCTCGGCACTCCAATGGCTGCCGAGCTGAGCGGCGGTCTCCAGCAGCGAAACCGCGGCGGGTACCATGTCGTCGAAAGTTAGCCCACCGGCTTGATGGCGGCGTTGTTCGTACTCGCCGTAGATCGCTGGGATGAGCGGATGCCCGCGGAAGCCAGCACGCTTGGGCGGAATGAGCGAGCCTTTCCAGAGACTGATCGCCTGGGCGACCTCGTCCGCATCGATTTCTTCACGATCGACCCGTTCGCGCCGGCAGACCTCACGAATGGCTTCGTTGATCGTCAGTTGATGCTTGTACTCATAGTCGTCAGTCCAGAGTTGGAACTGAGGGATCAGGCCCTGCTTGACGGAGTGGTTCAGCCATCGGTAGGCAAACGAGTGGAACGTGTTGACGCCCGAAGGTTGGAGCGGTGCGGGGATCTGAGATTCCTGGAGTTTCCTCTTGAAGTCCTTCCGAGCTTCGGCGTTGTACATGAGGACCAGAATCCGCTTAGGATTGACCTGGCGCTCGCGAACGAGGTACTCGATCCGATGAATCATCGTCGTGGTCTTCCCGGAGCCAGCCACGGCGACGACGCGGGCGTGCTGACCAATCGGATGATGCACGACATCTAATTGTTCTTGTGTTGGTTGTTGGCGCTCACCGGATCCCGGCTCCATCAGCCGGTCGGGAGCCACCTGGGGGAGCGCTTGTCCGCACCGGAAGCAGAATCGGTCGTCCGGACGTACATCAGCGGCACACGCGGGACAATGGCGGGGCGGCGGGGTAGCCACTGACTTCCCTCCTCGTTGAGGCGCGGCGGGGCGTTCGGTTCAGACGCATGTCGGTCCAGAACATCTTAGATGAGCTGGGATGCCCTGTCTATGGCGTGGCACCGTTGAAAGCGACGCGAACCAGGCAGACCCAAGTCAGCGTTCGGGACGAGACTAAGTGCTGTCGCGGAAGCCACATCCCCGAATGATCGCCGAGCGAACTGATTGACTTGCCCTCGGCGCTTTGCGACCATACAGTGTCCGATCGATTCGGATCACGATCTCGCCGCGCTTCCGGGCAAGCCGCTCGGCGCTCGCGGTGTCGTCCGCTCTGTCGCTGAGGAGTCACCATGGAACGTCGTCGTCTCATCCGGTGGTCCGTCGTTGCGCTTACCGCTGTTGCGGTCCCCGCGCTCGCGATCGAGCCGGTGGTCGCCTTCCGCGACCGCGACTGCTCCGACTTCCGGACGCAGCGCCGGGCCCAGCGGTTCTTCAAGCGGGCGCGTCGGAGGACCGGCGAGCGCGATGCCCACGGCCTGGATGCCGACAACGACGGCAAAGCCTGTGAGACGCTGCCCCGATAGTCGAACCCGCAACTAATCGTATCGGCTCGGCCCCGGTCATCCAGGGTCGAGCCGATACCGGCCTCGAAGTCCCCAACGTGGAGGAGCCCATCATGCCAGATTTCGAACACCTCGCTCGCCGGTTTGCTCAAACGAACCATCGCCGCGGCGTTCTGGCCGCGCTTGCCGGCCTGCTGACGCTCCCGCTCACGACCAGGGCGCAGGCGATCCCCGGGACGTGCTCACCTCGGGGCGGCGGCTGCACGCTGCTGATCCCGTGCTGCGGTCGCGTCCGGTGCATCCAGACCAGCCCCTACAACCCGAACTCCGGCGTCTGCGGCGGCGTCCTGCGCGACACCAGCTCAGGGCCGGCGTTCATTTCGCCGACGAGCGGTGGTGGTGGATCGGTGCCGACGAACCGGGGCGGTAGCGTGCTGTCTGAGGCGGCGCTGGTTGACCGCTACGATCGTAATGGCGATGGCATCCTGACCTGCGCCGACTTCGATACCCAAGCCGAGGCGCAGGCCGCCTATGACGACAACCCGAACGATCCCTTCGGCCTCGACGGACCGCCTGGCACGGGCCGGGCCGGCGCTGGTGAGTTCGGCCGGCCGTGCGAAGACTTGCCGTAGCCATCGGAGCCAATCGTGCAGGGCTGCTGCATCCCCGCATGATTGCGTCTGGAGCTTGCCATGCCCCGCGTCCTGATCGCGTTGTTCGCCCTGCTGGCCCTTCTCCCGGTATCTACCGTCGCGCAGGAGGCAGCCTCCTGCGCGGACTACGACGCCTTCGAGTGGGCCCAAACCGTCTACGAGTCCAATCCCGCCCGCTATGCCGCGCTCGATCTGGACGGTGACGGCATTGCCTGTCCCGAGCTGCCGAATGGCGCTGCGCCGGCGCTGTGGACGGACCGCGTTCCCGCTGACGCTGAGCCGGCCCAGCTTTCCCGCGTGGTCGATGGTGACACGGCCGACTTCATCCTCAGCGATGGGAGCGTTGATCGCGTCCGCTTTTTGCTCATCGACACGCCGGAGACGGTTGACCCTGGTGAGCCGGTCGGCTGTTTTGGCGCCGAGGCCAGTGGCTTTACAAACTGGCTGCTCTCCCTCGGCGGCGACATCTATCTCGATCAAGACATTACGGATCGTGACCGTTTCGACCGCTCACTCCGCTACGTCTGGCTCGACTTCGGTGGCGGTGAGGTGTATCTGGTCAACGAGGCGATTGCCCGCTCCGGCTACGGGCAGGTCAGCACGTTTCCGCCCGACGTGGAGTACGTCGACCGGATCCGGGCCGGCACCCAGTTTGCCCGCGAGCACCAGCTCGGCCTCTGGGGTGCGTGTACGGCGTTTGGCGTGCCGGCCGCTGGTCAAGCGCCAGTCGCCCAAGCACCATCAGTTCCAGCACCGGCCGTGGCGCCGCCGCCATCAGCGCCCGCACCAGTCGTCCCGCAACCAGCGCCGGCACCGGCGGGTAATTGCGATCCGAGCTACCCGACGCTCTGCCTACCGAGCTTCCCCGACCTGGACTGTGGCGAGATCACGGCGCGTCGATTCCCCGTCTTGCCGCCCGATCCGCACGGCTTCGACGGCGATGGGGACGGAGTGGGATGTGAATCGGGATGATGGGGCAGGCGCGACATTAGCGATAGTGCAGTGCTTGCCAGTGCAAGTGTATCGCCCCACCAAGTCGCGCCCCGGCCGGCAGCGGGTAGTCGCGGATCGCCCGATTCATTCCCGGCCCTATAGCAACGATGGCTACCGCGATGCCGCGTGAGTTGGTAAAGGTGACGGCCTCGGCCACCACCTGGGCCGCCCGCTCGCCGGTGGAGATGACCTGGTAGCAATCGCAGAGCTCGATTCCTACGTGTGGCAAGAGCCGCCAGCCCTCAGTCAACAGTTGCGGCTCGATCGGCTGAACGGTGAAGGTCGGCGATGGCCCGTAGCTAGTCGCGAGCTCGACGAGTTCGGCGGGATGACGAAGGACGAGGGAATCAGCAGGCACGGCCAATGCTCCGGGACGAGCCAGGGTGAACGTACGGTCGCCCTGACAGTGGTGTTCCTTTCAGTGGCGCTTCAGCGCTCCGGGTCAATGTGAGCATATGTTCGACATGAGTTCCTGTCAATATGGGGTGCCGGTGGGTGTTCGGTAGGCGCCCTAACCGATCGCCCGGACTTCGTCAGCGCAAGCCGAGAGAATCTGGCGTTCGTCCATCGTGTGGTGGTCCAGCAATGCTCGGACTAGTGAGCCGAACACTGCTCGGTGACGCACGAGCGCCTGAGCCGACAGTATCTGCCCTTCTTCTTGGAGATCTACGGAAGGGTCGCTTGCAAATACTCTTGCCTGTTCCAACAGGTTGAGATGCTTTTCAGAGTACTTCTCCCCCTTTAGTCGGAAGGGCAGTGAAAGTGCATCCTTCCGAATCTCATAAACTGCAAACCCTCCGGCAACCGCTATTGCGGCGAGTTGCCTGCTGAAAGTGGCGGGGGTGAGTTGAGAGCCAGCTAGGTCGGCCCGGAAATCTCCCTCGGCCCCCTTCCGGCTCATCAAACCCCTCAAGGGTGAGGCGAAGAACGCGATGACCGAACCCGAGACAAACGATAGCATGAGCAGCTTCATGCCAGGCCGCAGCGTCGATCTCGGACACCTTTCCATCTCGGCAGGGCCAGTCCCCATGTACATGGACGGGGATGACCTGGGACAACGAATGCCCGACGGGAACAGGGCTCCCCGCAGCTGGCTCTTGAGGCTTGCGTGCAGCGTGCTTGCGCTCCGCAAATCTACGGGCCTGTCTGCTCAACTTCGGCGGCGATGCGCCAGAATCGCTCACTTCACCTCATATCCACTTCGAGCGACAAATTTGGAATACGCGGTTCGGCACCTACATCATCGCCAGTCCGAAGAAAGAGGCGTCCTAGCCCGTCACCGCGGTGCCAATGCCGCCGATCAGCCCACCACCGGAATCAGTAGCAAGAGCATACTAACGATGATCGTCCGCTTGGAGCGGGAGCTGATCCTACCGTGTTGGCGCCAGGCGGCGGCCGACCAGGACCCAGAGCAGCAGGGCCAGCCAGCCGAAGAAGAAACTACTCACAACCCAGCCGTTCCACGCGGTGCCGTGACGATACCGCGTCGCGCTGACCATGATCCAGATCGGCGTGACGTAGATGAGGGCGAGCACCGCTAGGATGACTATCTCCTGCCAGCCGAACCCAGCCATCACCGCCTCCATTTCTCACGGTCACTGTGAGTAGCTATCCTATCGCCATCCTCAGTCGCGGTCAATGGCCACGGGCCAGTAGTGCGGCGGCATGGCAGCAGATTGGCAGCAACGAAGATTGAACCCTGATCGGAGTGTCCCGGTCAGGGTTCAATATTGGCTCACGTAAGCCATTTCTTGGGAGCGGGAGGCCGGACTCGAACCGGCGACAGCCTGCTTGGAAGGCAGGTACTCTACCAACTGAGTTACTCCCGCGGATCGCTGACGAGCTCAGCGGCGAACTCGTTCACTCGCGGGTCGGGGTGAGAGGACTCGAACCTCCGACCTCAGCGTCCCAAACGCCGCGCGCTACCAGGCTGCGCCACACCCCGCACTGACCTCACCCATGAAGTATAGGAACTTGGAGACGAAACGTCGAGGACCACCCGAAGCGGTTCAATCTTGGCCTCTTGCTCTCGTGGCGGCGTCGACGGTACTTCGCCGGTAGATTGTCACGTCCCCCCGTGAGAACGCGGTTTCCCAGCCAGGACCGGGGTAACCATCCGCCGCGACCTCGACATACGGTCCGGCCGCGGGGCAAACATGTCTCAAATCTCCAGTTTCAAACGTACCGACGTACAACAACGTCACTCCGTACGCCTGGGCGAGCTGACCGGAAGGCTCCGCGAACATCTCGGCGACGTCGGCTTCTCGGCGGGGAATCGCGGCGAGCTCGGCGGGATCGCCGCTTCGCCACTGCCGCTCATGCCCGCTCCAGCCGATGATGGCCGGCACGCCAGTGTAGGCCGACGCTCGGTTCAGCGGGATGCCGCCATTGATGTGATATGAGCACCCGGCCGCCTCAAGCACCACATCACCGGGTTGCAGGTTGGCCTGCAACCACTCGATCGCGGCCAGCTCGTCGGCAGAGAAGTCCGCGAGGTAGGCAATGCCATCGGGACCCCGCCACTCGGCAAAATTCCCGGTCCACTCCTTCGCCGAGAGCATGGGGTAAACCAGGCCGGCCGCGATACCAACCGACGTCAAGCCGAGCACGGCGGCCCGCATCCCGCCGCGGGGCCGATGTTCGGTCCAGATGACGACGACCGCGAGCGCCGCCATCACGGCGAAGAGGACCCACACCTGATAGTAGAACTTGAAGAGCGTATTCATCCGGGTCTGAAACACGTCTCGAATGAATACCAACTCGGTGCCGAGTACCAGGGCCAGGCCGACGCCGAAGAGTGCCGTCGCGATCGTCCGTGGGCCGGGGGCCGGCGTCTGGCGGAGGAGGACGGCAACCGCGGCCAGCGGGATGCCACAGATGAGAATGAGTGGCGCCGCCAGCACCACGGTGGCGACGACGGCAAGGACGGCCGAACCAATGGCGAGACGGGAGACGGTATCTCTGGAGACCGACGTATGGACCTGAAACCAGCCGCTGGCCACGACCCAGACGCCGAAAAGATACGGTACCCCAAAGATCGTGAAAAACTCCGTCGCGGATGTCCGGTCGCTGGTGTGGATCGCCACCGTGCCAAGCAGGCGGGAGAGCAGGGGGATCTCGCGGAAGGCGGTGGGTAGCAGTTCACCTGAGCCGCCGGTCGGCGGGACGAAGCCGAGGAAGAACGGAGCCCAAGCGATGACCGCGCAGGCCGCCATCAGGAGCGCCGGACGCCACGACCGACCGGCACCCCACCACGCCGCGATGCCGGCGATCAGGACATAGGTGGGAAAATCCCAGCTGTTGAGCGCGTATAGGCTGCCGAGCAGGGCGCCTGTCACGCCGGCTCGCACCCAACCACCGCGATCAATGCCGCCCGCTCGATCGGCGAGTCGATCCAGCAGGTTGAAGGCCAAGCCCAGCGCCATGATCGTGAATGGGAGCGCTAAGACGTGCGGGTGCAGATCGCCCAGGATGAAGCTAAACGACGGGAACTCGTTGATCGTCTCATGTGGGAACTCACAATCGTTGCTAACGCGATCGGTATCGCAGACGATCCGGCTGGCCCGCCAGCCGACCCCGTGCAGCTTGTCCCACCAACCGGCGGCGAGGGTTTGGGCCGGTGCCCGTGCCAGCTGAATCGCCGCGTAAAGATTCCCCGCGATCATCGTCAGTGACGCGGTGACCAGCGCGGCGGCGAAGGCGAGGTGTCTTGAATGCCAGCGGCGGACGATGTTCCAACCGAGGCCGGCGACGGCGGTCACCGCCATGCTGAATGTGGTGGCCAGCGCCAGATTGAAGCCGATGGTGCCGGGAATATCGGCCAGCCGGCTGAGCGAACCATGAATAAGGTAGCCGAGATAGTAGTAGTTGATCGGTTGACCGGCAAACCAGGGATCGGGCGGCGGCACGGTCGTGGCGATCGTGCTGCTCATCAGAAAGGCCGCTTCCATCGGCTTCTCGGTACCCACGAGCTCAGGATTGAAGCCGCGAAACCAAACATAGCCAGCAAACGTGGCCACCGCGACGATCTCGGTGACGATGAGCGCCATGAGCCAATGACGATCGAAGGTCCGCCTCCAGACCAGCAGGCCCCAACCGCTCAGACCGGCTAGCCCCACGGTGGCCCAGAGAATCAGACTTGAAAGCGGCGCCCACCCCAAACTCGCCAAGAGCCAGACAGGATAGATCGTGCCGAGGAGGGCGATTGGACGGCTAATGGAAGCGCCGCGGTCCGCCAGTGCGGTGCACAGGAGCCGGACCCACGGTGCCCAGCAGATTGAGATCAAGAGCAGCAACCCATACCAGCGCGCGGCGGAGTCAAGCCATTGCATAGCGTTCTCCGCCGCGAGCGTTGCTGGCGGCACGCACCGGAAGGACCCGGTAGACGGTGGTGCCGCCATGAACGAAGGCTATGTCGAGCACGTCGCCGAGCAAGTCGTCAAACGCCGCGATCCCGGCCGCCGAACCGGTCGCCACGCAATCGTTTCCGTTGGGGACGATGTAATAGCGCTCAATGTCGCCGACGATGACATAGGCAACGTTGTACTCGCGCAGGATCGCTTCCTTCTCCGCGCTGTCACTGGACGTATAGAGCGTGCGGACATCGTCCACTCGTTCCGGCAATAGCTCGGGATACCGTTGCTGCTGCTGGTGCCGCTCCCAGCCGATGATGGTTGGCAGGCCGGTGGCAATGGAGAAGCGGGAGCCGTTGCAACGATAGGGACCGATGCTGGCTTCGGCGATCACCGGCGAGCCGGGAACGTTGTCATTCAGCCAGTCGATGGCGGCCCGGTCGTCCGCGAACGCGAGCTCGGGCATGCCATCAGCGCCAATCACGCTGATCGTCCCAGTGTCCATCCAATCCAACGCGTTCAGGGTGCCGGGGCTTGCGCCTTGCTCGAACCGCTGATGCAGTCTCGGCAATGTCGCGAACAACGGATACGTCAACGAGCCAGCGATGATCACGGCGGAGACGACGAGCCCGGCCCGGGCCCAGCCCAGGCGAGTCACCTCACCGGCCTGGAGGTCGGCGGCTGTCCGCTGAAGCCGCTTACTGTGGAGACGGGCGTCGAGCAGCATTCGCGTGACCAGTGCCGCCCCGGCGAGCGACAGCAGAACCCAGATCTGGTTAGAGAACTTGAAGACGGTGTTCATCCGATAGGCCGAGGTCTCGAGCAAGTCGTCGGCGATGAAGACGATTTCGGTGCCGGTGCCCACGGATGCCGCCGCTAACACCAACAGCGCAACGAACCTCGCCGCAACCGTGGCTTCAATCAGCCAAACGACCAAGGCGAGGCTGGCAACAAGTAGAAAGCCGAAGAGCACGGGCTGATGAAGCGCCAGGAGCCCAACGGTGACAAAGAAGAGGAGCGCCGCCACGAACAGAAGAGCTGAACCGAGGATCGACGGTGCTCCGGCAACTCGGAGCCGAGCCCAGACCACAAGGGCCACCAGACCACCGACCAGCAACAGCATGCCCGTGAGAATCGCGGGTAACACGTCCGGATCGACCCGAGCGGCGAGATTGGCCAGGAGTACGGCGAAAAGCACGATCGCCATGGCGAGGGCCGGCTGTCCAATGAGCCATCCGGTAGATAGTCGTCGGGGGAGCGCGAGCAGGAACAGACCCACCATGACGATTGCGAGCAGGCCGCCGAGGTGGCTCGCGGCTTCAACGTATGAGGTCGGTTCCCGGACGAGTCCCAATGAGCCGAACAAGGCGAGGTAGTGGTCATGAAATGGGCGAAACAGGAAGTAGGCGCCCGCGCCCAGGAACAGCGATGCGCTACCCACCCAGACGACGCGCATTCGCAAGCTGGAGATGGGGCGAGCGCCAATGAAGATGGCGCCAATCGCCAGCGCGGCATAGACTGGAACGTCCCAGGCATTGGTCGGAAAGAGCGAGCCAAGGACTAGCATGAGTAGGGCAAGTTGGGCAACAAGCCGACGCTTCCATGGCGCGCGCTGGGTTCGCTCCAGGTGACGGAAGCCATCGCTCGACGTTTGCGCCAAGCTGTACGAGAGACCGATCGCGAGTACCGTCATCGGGAGGGCGATGACATGAGCGTGAAGATCGGCGTAGAGCGCGGTGAAGTAGGGGAACTCGGTAATTGCGCCCTCGATCGCCCGGCTTCCGGCCCAGGTCCAGTCGAGGAATGAACCGAAGTCTAATTGGCCTCCGCTTAGGAGCCGGCCGACCGTTGTTAGATTCCCTATGGTCAGTACGAGCACGACACCGAGCTCGCCGCCGGGGATGGCGAGGCAAGCTTGTCGCGTCAGGTCACGGCCGAGCGTGGCCGCCACGGAAAACGCGCCCGAGGCTAAAAAGGCGATGATCGTGGGTTGGGCGAGGTTGAAGCCGATCTCGGTGGGGATTCCGGTCAGCTTCAGGCAAAGTGCGATGAGATAGAGGCCGTAGTAATAGTAGTTGATGTACCCATCGGCGTACCACGGGTCGTACGGAGGAAAGTGGGCGCTCCGCAGGGTGGCGTTGAGATGGGCAAACTCCATCGGCTTCTCACCGCCCCAGATGGGATGCCAGCCGTCCGGGTTGAGGTACCGAAAGAGGAGAAATACGCCGAACACAATCCAGAACGTGACTTCGGCGCCGACGATAGTTCGGCGTTGGTGAAGGCCGACCGGGCCGCTCCGACGCCCAAGGAGCAACCAAGCAGCCACGCCGACGATGAGAGCGGCCAGTCCGAGCGTCACGGCGCGGAACTCGAACAACCGGGCGCTGGCGCCGAGCCACACGACATATCCCACTATGAGTAGACCGACTAGTCGCGCCAACCCCCAGCCCTGATCGCCAAAACGGGGCAACGCGAACCGCACGAGCGGCCAACCGACAAGTTGGAGCACGATCAGCAAGACGACCCAGACCGCTAACGCAACGACAGAGTTGCTGGTGAACGCGGCGCTCCAACGAGCATCGGCCACGACCGGTAGGTTGCCGATCGGCTCGTCCAAAAGGAGCGAGGCTTGCTCGGGGTGACGAGTCGGGGACCATGGCCGGTCGATCGCCCAGGCCATCAGAAGGTCGAAGTCGGACCGGCTGACGAGACTGGTCTTCTCGTAGATCGTCACTCGGGGATGGTCGTAGTTGATGAACGACTCGTCCGCCAGGCGGTCGTCGAACCCGATCGGGCCCAACCGCGGCGTGACGTGGAATTCGGCAACCTCGGTGAAGCCAAGCTGACCCGAGCGCAGCAGGTCGAGGAACCGGATCTGGATCGGGTAGCGCCACGGCGAGCGGGGGACGGCGGTCGCAATCCGGTCCGAAGAATGCACCACGTAGTCAAGTTGGTCAAGCGTGTCATACAGCGCGCCGGCGATCTCCTCGGGCGGCGGATCGCGATACAAATCGATCGTGATGAACTGGTACTGGAAGTCGGTCTCGGACAAACCCGGTCCCAATGAGGTTGGAAGCCGGTCGTCCCAGAGTTCCGCGCTCAGCGTGCTCCCAGCCGGAACGTTAGCGTAGATCCAGCGCGAGGCGGCCAGCCGCGGATGCTCCACCGCGTAGATGCGCTCGAAGGCGACGGTCCAAAGTCCAGATCCGATCAAGAGTAGCAACAACGTCGCGAGTGCCGGGCGTGCTCCCCATCGGCGCTTCATCAAGGTGAATACGGCGGCTAGGGCAACGCCGGCGGTAACGGCCAGGGCCGGCACCAGCGGCGCCAGGTAGCGCAAAAACTTGGTCTCCGGGATCGCGATGACCAGTCCATACCCAATTAGCCAGCAGAGCAAGATCCACTGGCCGGCCGTCAGCTCCCGCCAAAAGCGACGGCCAACGACCACTACCCCGGTCAGCGCGAGCAGTCCAGCCACCGGGCCGAAGCCCCACCGCACGAACTGCTCGAGCTGGTAGACCACCGGCAATGTGCCGATGAAGACCCGGGTGAAGGGGATATCAAACGTCCCGCTGACGATTTCCGCCTGACGCTGAAGGGACACCAGGAAAATCCCGGGTTGGGCAAAGACGTACGGCTCGAACAGCGCGAACCCCAGCAGTGCGGCGATGGCCGAGACACCGATATTTCGCGGTAACACATATAGGGCGTCACTGCCAGCGCCGTCGGTTCGCCAGCGCCGCCAGCAATCGTAGAGGAGCGCGGCGCCGATCAATCCGGCCAGGGCAAACACGCTGCCTTTGGTCGCCATGGCCAGCCCGAACGCGAAGCCCGAGGCGGCAAACCATCGGCCAGCCCCGGATTCGGCGGCCCGGATCGCGCCATAGAGGGTGAGACTAACGAAAAAGGTCAGCCATGACTCGGTCGTAAAGAAATGCGCCAGCTGAATCGACATTGGCGCGAGGGCGGCAAAAAGGGCCGCGAACAGTCCAACGCTGGATGAGAAGACGCGGGAGCCGATCGCGTAGACAACGACGACGGTGAGCGTATCGAAGACCGCGGAGAGGGCCCGGCCAACGAGATAGGCGCGATCAGTAGCATTCCAATTGTCACCAGTGACCCACCCCAGAATCGCGGCGAACGTGTCTGTCACCAGGAGCGGCAGCGCTCCATAGGGATACTCGCGTAACTCCCCGGTGTTCGGATCGGCGGAGCGCGGGTTCAAGCCGCTGGCGGCCGGGTCGAGCAGATTGTCCCAATCAGGAGGCCACGTAAACGAAATGCGCTGGATGAGAACATCCTTCGCGACGTACAGCTCATCCGGGTGCAGGTTCCGGCCGTCGTCCCAATTCAACGCGTAAAGGCGCAGGCCCAGCGCGGCGAGGACGACAGTCAGCAGCGCGATCGCCGTTGCTGACGGCAAGCGGCGCCGTGGGCTCCACCGCGAGGACGAGATATGCGACGATGGCGACGAGCGTCTATCGACCGGGTCGATGGTCATGCCGGCTACTTGCACTCCGAGGGATTCATCGATGCGTGTCGTGTTCTTCGGCACCCCGGCGTTCGCGGTGCCCACCTTACGGCGCCTCGCCCATGATAGCCAGTTCGAGGTGGCGTTGGTGGTCTCACGGCCGGACCGCCCCGCTGGCCGGGGGCAGCGACTCGCCGCATCGCCCGTGACCGAGGCGGCGACGGACCTCGGCCTTCGGTGCTACCAACCACCAAATTTACGTGATCCAGACGCACGGGCTCCTTTGCGGGCGGTTGCGGCCGACCTCTTCGTCGTTGCCGCGTATGGTTTGATCTTCGGTCCGAAGACGCTTGCACTGCCCAGGCTCGGCTGCGTCAATGTCCATGCCTCGCTCTTGCCGCGCTACCGGGGCGCCAGCCCGATCGCCGCCGCTATCCTTAACGGTGATGACGAGACCGGCGTCACGCTCATGCTGATGGAGGCTGGCCTCGACACCGGTCCGATCATCGGTTCAAGACGGGAGCCGATCTCGGCAGTAGACACCACGGAGGCATTGACCCGGCGACTGGCCGAGGCCGGCGCGGAGCTTGCCGCGAGCGAGCTGCCGCGATTTGTCGCCGGCGAGATCCAACCCACGGCGCAACCGACGACCGGGGTGACGCTCACCAGACCGTTGAGCAAGGCTGACGGTTGGCTGGACTGGACCCTTCCGGCGCGATTGTTGGATCGTTCGGTGCGGGCATTCTGGCCCTGGCCACGAGCCTGGACAACGCTGGACGGCCAAACAGTGCAGGTCCATCAGGCGGAAGCGGTACCAATGTCGCGACCGCCGGCGCCTGGGACTGTGATGGCGGATCGGTCGGAGCTATTGGTAGCGTGTGGTGCGGATGCGTTGCGCCTGACAAAGGTCCAACTCGCGGGTGGCAAGCCGCTCGGCGCCGTTGAATTTCTCGCCGGCAGGAGGGACGACGTGCACGTTCTGGGAACCACCAACCGGCCAGCACCACAACCGCCACTCATTGTTGCGGTGGACCAGGAGAGGGATCAGTAGAAATCATACTTTGCGGATAAGTTGGCTTGCGCGCAAAGGACCGGACCATGGTGAGGATGCGATACGCTAGCGGTCGTCATGGGCTGCGTCCTGAGCCGGACGTGGCAACCACCGGAGGATGGGCGTGACGGAATCAATCTCGGCGGCGGATTCACCGGAACAGGTCTTCCCGGCGTCGGCCCGCGACGGCTATCTCCCAATTAGCGCTTACGCCTTGATTGGTGATACCCAGACCGCGGCGTTGGTGGCCACCGACGGCGCCATCGATTGGCTCTGCCTGCCATATTTTGATAGCCCGGCGGTCTTCTGCCGCATCCTCGACCGCGCCATCGGCGGGTTTTTCCGGCTCCAACCAGCGGCGGCCGGCGGCCCGTTGCGCTCGCGCCGCGCCTACCGGCCCGACTCCAATGTGCTGGAGACGACCTTGACCGCGGCCGGCGGCGCTGTCCGCATCACCGATGCCATGGTGCTGCCCGACGATGGCGCCCGATCACCGCTCGATGGCGCGACCGACGCGCCCGTCAACAGCCGGATCGTACGCCTGCTCGACGCCGTCGCCGGACCGGTCACGATCGAGCTCGAAACATTCCTCACGTTCGACTTTGCTCAGGCGCGGGCACAGATCGAGATCGTGCCGGGCGCCGGTGTTATCGCCACCGATGGGCACCGCTTCGTGGCGATCGCTTGGCCTGGGGAATTATGTCAAATAGATCCGGGTCGGCTCACCGGATCGGTCCTGCTTGCCAGCGGCGACCGAGCCGTCTGTGTTGTTGCCGACGCCAAGACCCACGCCGATGCGGTTGCAATGCTGGAGCCGAACGACTGGGCGGCGGAGGTCGAACGGACCGATGTTGCCTGGCGACGGTGGGGAGCCGGGGCCGGCCTTGACGGCCCCTACCAAGCCGCGATGCGGCGGTCGGCCCTGGCGTTGAAGATGCTGACATTCCAGCCAACCGGCGCCGTCATCGCCGCGCCAACAACCTCGCTGCCGGAGCGCATCGGCGGCAATCGCAATTGGGATTACCGCTATTGCTGGTTGCGTGATGCCACCTTCACGCTCTACGCCTTTCACCTCATGGCTGATGTTTCGGCGGCCCACGGGTTCTGGCGCTGGATTGCGCATACGTGCGCTGGCGCCAACCCGAAGGAGCTCCGGATCATGTTCGACATTCATGGTTCAAGTGACATTCCCGAACGGGAGCTGGTACATCTCAGCGGGTATCGGGACTCGCCGCCGGTGCGGATCGGCAACGCCGCGGCGAAGCAGTTCCAGCTCGATGCCTACGGTGAGCTGATCGATGCCTTTCACTTCTACTACGTGGCGGTCAGCAAGACTGGTGACGGCGATGAGATCGGGCCGGAGACGTGGCAATTGCTCCGGGACGTCGCGGACTATATCTGTCAAGTCTGGCCGCTACCAGATCAAGGCGTCTGGGAAATGCGGGGTGAGCCCCGCCACTACGTCTACTCGAAGGTCATTTGCTGGGTCGGGTTGGATCGCGCGATCGCGCTGCATCAGCTTGAACCGGAGCAGTTCCGCGGCGACGTTGACCGGTGGCGCCAAAATCGAGATGCGATGCGGGAGGACGTGCTGGAACGAGGGTATAACCGGGAGATTGATGCCTTCACGATGTCCTATGGGAGTCACGACCTCGATGCGGCGACGCTGCGGATGCCGCTGGTTGGTTTCCTGCCCGCCGATGACCCGCGCATGCGGGCAACCATCGAGCGGATTGAAGCGTGGCTGGCGACGGATGGCCTGCTGCGACGGTATGGCGATCATGTCTATGACGGGCTTCCTCCCGGTGAGGGAGCGTTTGCGATCTGCTCCTTTTGGCTCGTTGACTGCTTGCTCGAACTGGGCGAGATCGATCGCGCCAAGACGCTCTATGACCGACTGCTGAGCTATGGCAATGACGTTGGGCTCTTCGCGGAAGAGATCGACCCAACCTCAGGCGCGGCGCTCGGAAACTTCCCGCAAGCGTTCACCCATATCGGCGTGATCGATGCCGGCGTCGATTTGACCGCGGCCCTGCTCCACCACCAGCCGTTGAGCGGTCCCCTCGCCCAGCGAGTCGCCACCGCCCAGCAAATGCAACGAACCGAACCTTGACCACGACATCGGGTCTCGTCCGAGAAATGATGGGCTCTGGGTGCCGTTCGTTGCCTGGAGCGCTTGGTTTACAACGCGAGCGTGGTTACGTATCCTCTTGACCGATGACCAGCGATCCAGGTGGAGCCAGTCGTTTCATGGCAACGGAATCCCGTCCGGCGGACCTCTTCGAGCTGATCAAGACGTTGACGGAGCTCCCAGGGCCGACTGGGCACGAAGATCAGGTCCAGGATTGGCTCGGTGAACGATGGAGCACATTCGCGCGGGAGGTTCGCCGCACCAAGGTCAACAACCTGCTGGCACTTGTCGGCGGCTCGGGCCCTCGACTTCTCCTCTTCGCCCACGCGGACAAGATTTGCCTGATGGTAAAGAGCGTGTCCGAGGATGGATTCCTTCATCTCTGGCCCTATTACCGTGATGTCGATGGCTATCTCCCCACCTGGTACACGCCGGTGAATCAACCCTGCCTGGTCGTCAGTAGCACGGGCAACATCGATGGGTATATCGCGACCGCCAGCGGGCATGTGCTCGGCGGTCGTCCCGGCAAGCATGACCGTCTTGCCTGGAACGACATATTTGTTGACATCGGCGCCGGTTCGGCGGCGGAGGTCGAGGATCTTGGCATCGCGGCCGGCAGCCGTGTCATCTGGTCACCGCCGACACGGCGGTTGCGGGGTAATATCGTCGGCAAGGCGATGGACGACCGGGCGCCGCTCGCCATCGCGACCCTCGTCGGTGAGGCCCTGGCCCAGCGCGACGACCTCCCATACGAGGTCTGGCTGGGCTCGACCATTCAAGAGGAGAACGGGCTCATCGGCGCCGCGAGCCTCGCCGACGAGGTCGCGCTTGATCTGGCGATCGCGCTCGATGTCGGCCTGACCGGCGACATCCCTGGTCCCGATAAGCGCGACTTTCCGGCAAAGCTGGGGGCGGGTCCGACGATTGTTTACCAGGATTCGTCCTGCCACTATTCACGGGTCCTTTCCGACGAGCTGATCGCCATCGCCCGGTCGGCGGCGATTTCGATCCAAAGAGCGATCTTCCAACACTACGGCAGCGATGGTTCGGCTCTGATTCGGCGTGGGGTCGAGACCGCGCTGGTCACCTGTCCCACCCGGTATACCCATTCGCCGATCGAGATGGTGAACGAGCCTGACCTGCTCAACACGGTCGTGTTGCTCACCGCGTTTTGCACAACCAAGCGGGAATCACTCAATGACTGATCCAGTACCAGAGAAACCAGGCGCCATTGACCACGAACAGCTCTTGGCGACCATCATCGGGCTTGTCCCCTACGAGCCATCGCCTAACGAATGGGCCGGCATTCGCCACTACTTGACAAGCATCGACGCGGCGGTCCGCCTGCTCCCGGTGTGTGTCCCGATCGCGGACGGGCTTTCGGCAGGCTTTGACCCAATGTGGGGGGATGACCACGAGTGAGTGAGTCCACGCCCGAGCTCTTCCTCACGATCCGCGAAACCGCTCGCCGGTTCCGCTCCGGTGAACTGTCGCCGGTGGATTTGACGCGGGCGACCCTCGACCGAATTCAGGATACGAACCAATCACTTCGACAGTATGTTGAAATCGCCGCCGCGCGGGCGATCGAGGCTGCTGAATCGGTCGAGCGCACCTGGCGACAGCAACCCCAGCCGGAGCTTGTGCGGGGCATCCCGTTCGCGGTCAAAGACATCATTGATGTCGAGGGGCTGCCAACCCGCTGCGGATCAGCGATCCGGCAGGATGTCTCGCCAGCAACGAATGACGCGGCCGTGGTGCGGGCGCTCCATGATGCCGGCGGCGTCATGATTGGTAAGACCGTGACCCAGGAGTTCGCCGCCGGCACCCTGAGCCCGCCCGCCAGGAACCCGTGGGACGCCACGCGCGTTCCCGGTGGCAGCTCGGGCGGCTCGGCGGTGGCGGTGGCGACCGGAACGGCGATGACGGCACTTGGCTCTGATACCGGCGGCAGCATTCGCAATCCGGCCTCCCTGTGTGGCGTGGTTGGGCTCAAGCCGACGTTCGGCTCCGTGTCGACCGCCGGGGTCTACCCCTTGTCCTGGTCACTCGATACCGTCGGTCCGCTGTCCCGCACGGTCGAGGATGCCTGGCTGACGTTCGCCGCCATCAAACGTGACGAACCTGGCGAGGCATTCAGCCGCGGAGATCTCCGCGGCTTCCGCCTGGGGGTGCCTCGCCCCTATTTCTTCGACCATCTCGAACCGGAGACGAGAGCCGCCGTTGAATGCGCCATCGTTGACTGTCGAGAGCTTGGGGCGATCGTGATCGAGACCTCGTGGCATGATGCGGCGGCGGCGCGGGCGTGCGCCTTTCTGATCAATCGGATCGAAACGGTCGCCGTTCACGAATCGCTCCTGAGAGAGAACCATGACGACCTGGATCGTCTCAATCCCAACTTGCGATTGCGGCTGGTTGCCGGTCAGTTCATTCCCGCCGGCGTTGCCGTCCAGGCCCAGCGTGCGCGATCGATTGTCACCCGCTCCATCGCGGACTACTTCTCCGCCAACCGCCTCGATGCGGTGTTGACACCGGTTTCGCCCGCTGTCGCCGTTCCCCCCGATGCGCCATGGATCGACATCGATGGCAAAGCGGAGGATGCGGCCAACGCCTATACCCGGCTGACCCAACCGTTCAACGCGACCGGGCAACCAGCCATCTCGATTCCGTGTGGCTTTTCGGGCAAGGGCCTGCCAATTGGGCTGCAGATCGCGGGCCGTCCGTTTCAGGAGCGCCTGCTGTGTGAGATCGCCCATGTGTTCGAGCAATCAACCGTGTGGCACCAACGGCGGCCACTAATTTGAGTCCAATTCGGGCGCGAAGGACGGACCCCATGGATTACACTGACACGATCGCCGCCCGCGGTGAGCAAGCCCGAGGGAATTTGGTGGCGGCCCTGCGCGAATGCTGCGAGCTAGCGGACGGCGTGGCCCAGTTCGAGGGCCAAGAGCTGCTCGATGTCTTGACCTACCTCGACAGCCTCCGGTTTGTGATGGCGGAATCGGGGCAGTTGCTCCAAGGCGTCGTTCGGGGGCATGGCGCCTAAGCGTCACCGCGACGGCACGCCTCGCCAACGACCGAAACGAGCGACCGTCGCAAGTCACGGCCACCATCCACCGGCCAAACCGAATTCCTGTGGTTGTTGATGAAGAAATCAGGTATGATTCGCGGGACGAATTCGAGCGTTCCACGATCGAGGTTCTGTCGTGCCCGCAACGGTGACCAACCGACGAGCCCCCGGCCTGAACGTCCAGGAGATTGACCAGCTTGGCGTGGTCAAGCTAATCGGCAATACGCCCTTGGTGCATCTGCACCGGCTGTCGGCCCATCTCGGTCTCCCGACAAACATCCAGCTCTTGCTCAAAGCCGAATGGGTCAACCCCGGCGGCTCGATCAAGGACCGTACCGCGCTCGCGATCATCCGAGATGCGGTTGACCGCGACAGGCTCGGACACGGGCAAACGCTGCTCGATTCGACGTCCGGGAACACCGGTATCGCCTATGCGATGCTGGGAGCGGCGCTCAACCTGCCGGTCTCGTTAGTCGTTCCGGCCAGCGCGTCGGACGAGCGGAAACGCACCCTAGCGGCCTACGGCGCCAGCCTTGTCTACAGCGATCCGTTTGAAGGCTCTGACGGCGCCATTCGCCTGGTGCGCGAGATGGTGGCGCGGACCGGTGATGATGTCTTTTTTGCCGACCAGTACAATAACCCGGCGAATGTCGCCGCTCACTGGGGATCGACTGGACCGGAGATTCTGCGCCAATCCCGGGGCCAGGTCACCCACTTCGTCGCGGCGCTTGGTACCACCGGCACCATCGTCGGCGCCGGGTCGTTCCTGCAACAGGAAGCGGGTGCTCGGATCATCGCTGTCCAACCCGACGAGGAGTTCCACGGCATCGAAGGATTGAAGTATCTGCCGACCGCGATCGTGCCCGGTATCTTCGATCCCGCCGTGCCGGATGAAATCGTCGGCGTTGAAACCGAGGATGCCTTCGCCTATGCTCGTCTCCTGGCGACGACGGAGGGGCTCTTTGCTGGCTCGTCCACGGGCGCGAACGTGGCGGCGACGGCTCGCCTCGGGGCCAGCCTGGCCGAGCGCGGCGAACCCGCTGTGATCGTCGCCATTGGCTGCGACGGCGGTTCACGGTACTTGACGACGGGCCTTTGGGATCGCTGAGCATCCGATGAACGTCGAGACGTGCCGCTAGACACGGAAGGATGTGACGGAATGGTGACCGATGCCGCGGTGCATGTGCTTATCCCAACGCCGCTCCGGCGCTTCACCGCTGGCGAGGCAAAAGTTGTGAGCACGGGGGCGACGGTAAACGAGCTTCTCGACAACCTCGACGCCGGGTATCCCGGACTGGGCGAGCGTTTGCGTGACGACGACGGGCAGATTCGGCGGTTTGTCAATATTTTCGTCAATGGCTCAAATATCCGTGAGCTCCAAGGTGCCGACAGCCCACTACACGCCGGTGACGAGGTCGGCATCATTCCGGCGATGGCCGGTGGGCATTGAGCCCGGGCCCGGAGCCAGCGGCGGACGACCTCGTCTTCGCCCTTCCGGCCGCGATGCGGCAAGAGATCATTGACCATGCCCGGCAAGAGTCACCCCGCGAGTGCTGTGGTCTCATCTCGGGGCACGGGGGGCGAGCGCGGCGGCTGCACCGCCTGACCAATCTCGCCGTGGGCAATTCGTTGTACGAGATCGACCCGCGCGAAATTTACGAGTTGGAGTTTCGTGAGCTGCCGAATCACGGGACGGAGGTCTTGGCGATCTACCATTCGCATCCCGCCTGCCCTGCCTATCCGTCCGCAACGGACCTCGCGCTCGCCTTTTGGCCGGAGGCGTTCTACCTAATTTGCTCGCTAGAGGATACCGACGCACCAGAGGTCAGAGGGTTTCGGCTGGCGGGAGGTCGCGTTCGGGAGGCAACGCTCCTCGTTGAAGAATGGCGTAAGTGATGAGTTGGGTGTTCAGGGTGTGATATCTATATAATGGGATATGTCGCGTGACTCTCCGCTCCGCATTCCCCTTCACTCCTCCTCGTGGTTTATTCGCGCCAAAGGTATACTTCGTCTCACTATGCAACAAGTACCTCGTCCCGACTTTTCCAATCGACTGCGCGCCCTCGCTCCCTCACCAGGGGTCTACCTGATGAAGGACGGCAATGGCGACGTGCTCTACGTCGGCAAAGCCGCACGGTTGCGCGATCGGGTTCGTTCTTACTTCCAATCGCCGCATGGTCTAGATCCCAAGACCCGGGAGCTGGTCAAGCATGTTGCTGACTTTGCCGTGATCCGCACCGACACCCCAACCGAGGCGCTTATTCTCGAGAATGAGCTGATTAAGCGCTATCAGCCCAAGTACAACGTCATGCTGCGAGATAGCAAAACGTATCCATACCTGAAGATCACCAACGAGGAATGGCCGCGCCTCATCCTCACTCGCCTCATCGTGAACGACGGTGGCCGCTACTTCGGTCCCTACACCTCCGCTGGCGCGGCATCGCGTACCCTGACCCTGCTAAATAAGCTCTTTCCCTATCGCAAGTGCGACAAGAAAATCACTGGTCACGACGAAGTTTGCCTGTACTTTCACCTCCAGCAATGCACCGCTCCCTGCATCTCCGCGGTCGACCGTCCCACGTACATGCAAGCCATTGAGCAAGCCGCGCTCTTTCTCAATGGCCATGGCGATCAGATCCTTGGTCCGCTCGAGGAGGCAATGGCACAGGCCGCCGACGCTTGGAACTTCGAACGGGCGGCCGACCTCCGTGACCGCATCGCCAGCGTCCGCCATGTGATCGAGCGCCAGAAGGTGGTCAGCCCGTCGGGAACCAACGCCGACGTGATTGCCGTCGCCCAAGGGGCCGGGGGGGACGCCGGGATCCAAGTCGGCTTTCTGCGCAACGGAAAGTTGCTTGGCTCCGAGTTCTTCCCAATGCGAGCCCGGATCGACGACCTGCCGGCAACCATCGCGGCCGGTTTCATCGGGCAATTTTACGTCGACGCGGCGGTGGTGCCGCCCGTCCTGATGCTGCAACATGAGCTGCCCGAGGCGGAAGCTGCCGTCCTCCGCCCCTGGTTGGCGGACCGTCGGCCCGGCAAGGTCGAGATCACCGTGCCACGGCGGGGCGACAAGCGGCAGTTGGTTGCGATGGTGGCGGCCAGCGCCGCCGAAAACCTCGAGCAAAGTCGGATCAAGTACCTATCAGATGAGCAGCGGACCACGGCGGCGCTGTCCGAGCTGGCTGATGCCCTGGACCTTCCTCGCCTGCCGCGACGGATCGAGTGCTTCGACATCTCGAACCTGCAGGGGACCAATCCGGTCGCCAGCATGGTTGTTTTTGAGGACGGTCGTCCCGCCCGGAAGGGATACCGGCGGTTCGGGATAAAGACGGTTACCGGCAGCAACGACTTCGCGATGATGTCCGAAGTCATCCAGCGGCGCTTCCGTCGTGCCTCCACCGCCGAAGAGGCGGATGATGCCAAATGGACCGCGCTGCCCGATCTGGTCATCGTCGACGGCGGCAAAGGACAGCTCAGCGCGGCACTCGCCGCCCTGGAGGAGGTGGGCTGGAACGAACAGCCCATCGTGGCACTGGCGAAGGAGCACGAAGAGCTGTTTCTACCGGGCCAGTCCGCCTCGGTGCTGCTGCCGCGCGATTCCCAGGCTCTCTTCTTGGTTCAACGAATTCGAGATGAGGCGCATCGCTTTGCGGTAACGTTTCACCGCCACCGGCGCTCCAAGGCCACGTTCCAGTCCCGGCTCGACGAGATTCCCGGCATCGGCCCAAAACGGCGGAAAGCGCTGCTCAAGGAATTTGGGTCGCTTCGTGTCATCAAGGAAGCATCGGTCGCCGAGCTCACCGCCGTCGCCGGTATCACCCCGGCCATTGCCGAGCACATCAAGCAGAGCTTGGCCGGTGCCTAAGGAGCCCGGGCTCCACGGCCGCGCCGTCGCGGAAATCCTCAACGGCGGGCTGACCACAACCATCGACCGGGCCGTGGCGGCGCTCCTGGCTGACGGTCTGATTGCCTTCCCCACGGATACGGTCTACGCGCTTGCCGCGTCACTCTCTCGTCCGGCGGCGTTAGAGCGACTCTACCAGGTCAAGCGCCGCCAACACGATAAACCGATTCCCATACTGCTAGGTGCCGCCACCGACGTGGCAACGGTGGCGCAGGACATCGATCCCCGCACCGCGCGATTCCTAGCGGCGTGCTGGCCAGGTCAAGTTACGGTGATCCTACTTGCTCACGATGACCTGCCAAACGCGGTCACGGGGCGGGACGAGCATGGGCATCGAACGGTGGCTGTTCGCGTCCCGGATCACGCGTTCGCTCGCTTCCTCATTCAGCGTGCAGGCGGCGCAATCGCGGCAACGAGCGCGAACGAATCCGGGCGCGCGCCGTGCCTTACCGCTTCGGATGTGCTGCGGCAGCTAGGGCCAGGGCTTGATCTCGTCGTGGATGGCGGACCCGCCCCTGGAGGCGTGGCGTCGGCCATCATCTCGCTCGGTGTTTCCGGCCCTGAGATCATCCGGGAGGGCGTCATACCGGCGGCAACACTCATGGACGGTTGGAAGATGGCCGGAATACAACCGAACGCGTCATGACCGCTGTCACGTTAGGCGGCCGCGTCGGTTGCCTGAGCGGCAGGCTTTGTCAACGCCACGAATTGCCAGTAGCATGCAAGCGGCTACGCTCTCAACGAGGAACGCGAGCGACGCGCTAAATCTTTCACTTGAGGCGATCAACCAGTGACCACATCAGATTCAAGATCGAGCGCTCCCGCCGAGGATGACGGACACGTAGCGGAAGCCATCGACGGCTCGCTCGACGAGCCAATGTCGAATCGAACTCCAACTCGGCCCGATACCGGCCCTCCAGCCCCAGGCGCGCAGGTGGTCCAGCAGCCGGGGTCCGGGCTCGGGCTCATTGTCAGTATCGTTGTCGCCGCGCTCGTCTTCGTCCTGGCCATCGCCGCTACCGGCGGCCAGCCAGTGGCGGTTTCGACCCCGCTCCTGCAAACCACGAACGCTTTGTACTGGACGATCGGCGCGGTAGCCGTGCTCATCGCCGGCGCCGGCGCTCAGTTCGCGGATCGTGCCGCCGCCCGAGCCGCGCTCTCGATGAGTCCGGCCGCGGACGACCCGGAGTCTCAAACGGCGTGGATCGTCCCTTCTGTCGCCACCGCCGCCGCGGTCCTGCTCGTCGCCACCTATCACAATGCGACGATGATCGTGATCGGTCCGCTGATCGCGTTCTTGGGCAACGCGGGAGCTCTGCTCGCGCGCGATCTGCTCGATGACGTGGGAGACGCTTCCCAACGCACGGCCACGACCATCCACGCCCTCGTTATTCATGTGGTTGCGTTCCTCGCGTTAGGCGCGGTGTATTTGAACAAACTACCGACCGCTCTCTCCGCCATCCTCGTCGCGGTCATCGCCGGCTTGCTCACGCTTGAAACCCTGGAGCGCGGCGCCGCGAATCAAGCGGTCCGCGGCGTCTACGCGCTTCTCGCCGCCGGTGTCATGGCCCAGGTCATGATCGCGCTCGGTTGGTGGCAGACCCACGGTTGGACCGGGGGAGCGGTACTCCTGGTTGCCTTTTACCTTATTTCCGGCGTGTTGTTGGCGCGCACCCAGCGCACGGTGCTGCGCACCCGTGACCTCGTCGAATTCGGCGCCGTCAGTCTCGTCGCCTTCGCTATCCTCGCGATTACCGCGTGACAGCAATTGGTGACCTATGAGAGAAGACCAGCGATCTCAACCAGTGCCCCATACCGACCTGTATCAACTCCTGGAGGAGCTCGACCGGATTGAAGACTTGCTGGAGGACATGGCAGCGCTCGGCATCCACAACCGGGCAGGGGCCGAGGCCCGAATGCTCCAACTCAACACGTTGCTCGATGAACGAGAAGGACACGACCCTCCTCAACGTCGTGACGATGGTACCCCTCGCCAATGACCATGGACTTGTTTGAAGACCATCGCAAATCCCAACTCGATTCGCGGGCGCCGCTCGCGACTCGCATGCGACCACGCTCGCTCGACGAGCTGGCCGGACACCAACTGGTTGTGGGCCCGGGAACACTTCTCCGCAAAGCAATCGAATCAGACCGCCTCTCGTCAATCATCCTCTGGGGGCCGCCGGGATCCGGGAAAACAACGTTGGCCCGGATTATCGCGCGGACGACACGAGCTCACTTTGCCGGCCTCAGCGCCGTTACCTCGGGCGTCGCCGACCTCCGCGTCGCCATCAAAGAAGCGGCGGACCGGCTGGGCATGCATGGCCAGCGGACGGTGCTCTTCATCGACGAGATTCACCGGTTCAACAAGGCCCAACAGGACGCGATTTTGCCTCACGTCGAGGATGGCACCATCATTCTGATTGGGGCCACCACCGAGAACCCATCGTTTGAGGTCAACGCGCCATTGCTGTCACGATCTCGTGTCGTCACCCTCCAATCACTGACCGACGATGACATTGCATCCATCGTCCGTCGCGGGCTCGCTGACCAGGACCACGGCCTGGGCCGGTTGGAATTAATAATTACGGACGAGGCGCTCGATCACCTTGTCAACCAGGCGAACGGAGACGCGCGCTTCGCGCTCAACACCTTGGACTTCGCGGCCACCGGGGTTGACGATGATCGGACAGTCACGGTTGAACTAGTGCAAAGCGCCGCCGAACGTCGGGCAGCCACCTACGACAAGTCCGGCGACGATCACTTCGACGCGATCTCCGCCCTGCACAAGACCATTCGCGGGTCCGACCCCGACGCCGCCCTCTATTGGTTGGCGCGCATGCTCGAACGTGGCGATGACCCGCTTTACGTTGCCCGCCGCCTGGTCCGGTTCGCCACCGAGGATATCGGCCTAGCCGATCCCAACGCCCTCGTCCTGGCGATGGCGGCCCAACAAGCGGTGCATTTTCTCGGCTTGCCGGAAGGGGCGCTCGCCTTGAGCGAGTTAGTCGTGTACTTGGCGTTAGCGCCGAAGAGCAACGCCAACTACCGTGCGTACACCGCCGCCCGCGACGCCGTCGCCCTAACCAGAAATGATCCTGTTCCACATCATCTCCGCAATGCGCCGACTACCATGATGCGGGACTTGGGATTTGGTCAGGGCTACCGGTATGCGCACGACTTCGAAGGCGGCGTCGTTGCGCAGCAAAACCTACCCGACAATATCGATGGCCGCGTCTTTTACGAGCCGACCGACCGCGGCTTCGAAGTCGAGCTCAGCCACCGCCGGGCGCGGATCCGCGAGATATACCGTCAAACAGCGGAGGAGGTGGTGAGTGACGACGTATCGCCGGACCGGGGGGCGTGAGCCTGAGCAGCTGCGCCCGCTCGAAATCGTGCCGAACGCCGTGCCGTACGCCGAGGGCTCGGCGCTGATTCGGCTTGGTGAGACGCACGTCCTGTGCGCCGCCACCGTAGAAGAGCGAGTCCCCCGCTGGATGATCGGTAAAGGCAAGGGGTGGGTCACCGCCGAGTACAGCATGCTGCCCCGTGCCACCCGCGAACGCACGCAACGTGAAGCCACCGCCGGCAAGCAATCCGGCCGCACGGTCGAGATACAGCGGCTGATCGGTCGCTCCTTGCGAGCCGTGGTCGATCTCGCGGCCCTCGGGGAGCGGCAGATCATTGTCGACTGCGATGTCATTCAAGCCGACGGCGGTACGCGGTGCGCGGCGATCACCGGTGGCTACGTTGCTTTGGCGCTCGCGAGGCGGACACTCATGTCGAAGCAGCGGATCAAACGCGATCCCTTGCTGGCCGCCGTGGCGGCGGTCAGTGTCGGTGTCGTCCGTGGCACGACATTGCTCGACCTCGACTACAACGAGGACCCGATCGCCGATGTCGACTGCAACATCGTGATGACGGATGCCGAAGCCTTTGTCGAGATTCAAGGGACGGCCGAGCGCGAGCCATTTTCCCCGGCCACACTCGAAGAGATGCTCGTGCTCGCCAGCCTCGGCTTAGAGTCCTTGTTCGCGGAGCAACGGCGCGCCCTTGGCCAGACCACGGAGTAGGTCCGATCAGAGATCAAGCGCGATCTCGATCAACGCTTTTTTTAGCGCATCGGTCTCCTCGGGTCTGCCAACGCTGACGCGAAGCAGTCGTCGCAACTCCAGTTGGGCAGGTTGAAAGACCCGGATGCCACGGTCCGCCAACCCGTCAACGATTTGTGGAGCGGTCCCGCGCTCAATTCGGACGGGCAAGAAATTGGCCCATGACGGGCACGGGCTAACCATATTGAGTTTTCGAATCATGCGATACAACCGAGATCGACCGTGCCGTACTCGTTGCAACGTCGCCTTCATGTACGCCAAGTCTTCGATCGTGGCGGTTGCCGCGATCAACCCTCCGGCGGTGATCTCTTCGCGCGCCCGATAGGCGTTTAACCGGCACAGGAGCGCGGGCGGCCCGATCGCGTACGCGACTGGAAAACTGCTGAGTGAGGCCCACGTCTCCATGGTCTGCAAGATGACAATGTTCTCGAATTCCCGAACCAGTGGCACCATGCTTCGACCCGAATAGGCTCCGTGCCGCTCATCAATGATGAGGAGCTCCGTGGCGCGGGAGAGCCGCACGGCGTCCGCCGCGTCCAGGAGCGAACCGGTGGGGTCGTTCGGAGACTCGACGATTGCCCAACAACCCGGAGGGAGATCGGACACCGTTTCCACGTCCAACTCGAGCGCGAACGCCGAGGTCCGCTGGATCGGAATAACCGGCACTCGATGGATCTGGGCCCGGCGCTCTTGCGCCGGGCTCGAAGGCGGAAAGAGTACCAGCGGCCCCCGTTCGCGCCATGACAGATAGACGGCATCCAACAACTCGTCGATCCCGTTGCCGAGGAGGAGCCAGTTTGATGGCACTCCGACGATGCCGGCAATCTCCCGGCGAAGCCGCGCGGCAGCGGTTTGGTCCGCCTCCTGCCACCTTTGCGAATCACCCAGCGCTTCGTAGACGGACAACGATGGACCAAACGGATTCGTGGTGAGGTCCAGGCGAATCGGTCCGTGTTGGACACGGCCGACGGCGGGTAGGGGAGACCGCGAGAGACGTGGTTGACTCATCTACTGGCGCCCACGGTGCTTAGGTTCAACGATTCGGATTCCACGATCCCAGATCGATCGACCCGCAACTGAACGACGCTCGAGGTCACGGGAAAGGCAACGTTTCGGACCAATGTGCCCTTGGCGGTCGTTCCTATCCGATTGCCGAGATGAGCATGACCATGCAGCACGAGGTCGACCCGATGGTTGTCGATCACACGACCTAGTTCCCCATTGCCGAGCATCCAGTATTTTGCCCCTGGTTCGTCACCGAGCGTCGAGACGGTCGGCGCGAAATGCATGAGGACGATCCGCACATCCGCATCCAGGCGAGTAAGCGCCTCGTCGAGCTTGGCGGCTTCCCGCCGTTGACGGACCGCGATCGCATTCCACGCTTTGGCGTGGATCGCATCGGGAGCCTCGGCCGGCCAAAACCCACCACCACAACCAGCGATCCCGGCGAATCCGATTCGGAGCCCGTCGCTCGCGGTGAGGACCACGGAGGCGCCGTCGAGCACCGTCACTCCCGCCGTCGCCAGCGTCTGCCGGAACGCGAGCCGTCGTAGCGACCGCAGATCGTGGTTTCCCATTACCGCGACAATCGGGACGTCGATCACCCGCAACAGCAGACTGGCCAACTCGGCTTCGGCGACTCGTCCGTGCTCCGTGATATCACCCGCGATCAGGAGTGCGTCAACGCCTCGGCTGGCTGCCGCTAGCCCGGGCGCAACCGCGCCGGGATCGCCCATCCGGATGTGCAAATCTCCCGTCACCGCCAAACGAACCATCACCCTACTCGCTGCAACTCGTCGAAGTTCAGCATCATAGTTCGCCCTTCGCTGCCCGTGCCTCCAACCAGTGTACTCCACGAGAAACGGGATGTTCAGCGACGCTAAATTCAGCCGAAGCGACCGGACGCCATGCTATCCTTGCGAGTAGCAAAGAGGATCCGCTGGGTGCGGACGCCGGCGGGGAATCGTTCCGGTCAGCGACCGCCTCCCGCTGGCCAGGAAGTAGCCCGGCCTCGATACTGGAGCGTTGAATCATCGAACATCTTGAACGGCTACAACGGGTACTGGCCGCTCGTGGAGTCGGGTCACGGCGGCGCTCGGAAGATTTGATTCGAGCCGGACGTGTCATGGTCAATGGTCACGTCACGACCGCGATGGGGACCAAGGTCGATCCCCGCACGGCCGAGGTCCGCGTCGATGGCAAGCTGGTTCGGCCGCAACGACTCCAATACATCGTTCTGAATAAACCCAAGGGCTACATCACCACCACCAGCGACGAACGAGGTCGGCACACGGTGATGGAGCTTGTCCACTCGCGGGAACGAGTGTACCCCGTCGGCCGACTTGATCGGGAAACCGAGGGACTACTCCTCTTGACCAACGACGGGGAGGTGGCCAACCGGGTGATGCACCCTCGCTACGGCATGACCAAGGAATACCACGTACTCACCTTTTCCCGACCAAACGACATCGCGTTTCGACGGATCGCAAATGGAATTGAAATTGATGGGAAGCGCGTGGTTCCGGATGAGTTCCGGATCCTCCGCGAGACCCGAGAGGGCCTGATTCTGAAGATTGTGCTCCACGAGGGAATCAACCGTGTCGTGCGTCGTATGATGGAAGAAGCGGGCATCCCCGTGGAACGCTTGCGCCGGGTCCGCGTCGGCCCGTTGACTTTGGCCGGGCTATCGCTCGGATCATGGCGCGAGCTCACTGATGGCGAGCGCACGACCCTGTTCGAAGCACTCCGTCTCGGCCGACCCGCTCCAGCGTTTCCCGGCGCGGACCCGCCACGGTCAGCGACGCGCGGCTCCGCCGCCTTCGACAACGAGCTCCGCCGGAGGCAGGTTGAAGGTGAGTAACCAGATCGTTGCAATCGATGGGCCGGCCGCTGCCGGCAAATCGACCGTGGCTCGCGCGCTTGCCGACGAGCTGGATGCGCTCTTGTTCGACACCGGCGCCCTCTATCGCGCGGTGACACTCCTTGCTCTGCGATCGGGCGCGCGGCTTTCGGACGGCCCGGCGTTGGCCGACCTGGCCACCACCCACGTGTTGCAGGTCACGCCGCCTTCGATTCCTGACGGTCGCCTCTACGACGTATCCCTGAATGGCGAAGACATTACCTGGGCGATCCGAGATCCTGCGGTGGATGCCGCGGTGTCGCCGGTCTCCGCTCACCCTGAAGTACGAGCTGCCCTGCTGGCTCTCCAGCGCCGAATCGCCAGCCAAGGTCGGGTCGTAATCGTCGGTCGCGACATCGGCACCGTCGTTGTCCCCAACGCAACCGTGAAGGTCTTTCTGGTCGCCTCAGACGAAGAGCGGGCCCGCCGACGTCACCGAGAGCTCGTTGGTCGCGGCGTGGACACGACGCTTGGGGACGTGCTGGCGGATCTGGAGCGTCGTGATCGCATTGATCAGGATCGCGATGTCGCACCACTCCAGGCCGCCGAGGATGCAATCGTTATCGAGACCGACCACCGTTCGATCGGAGACATCGTCGCCGCGATCAAGGTGATGGCGGAGCAGGCTTGGGAACCAACGGTGGTCGGACATGTCCGAGCGCGCTGACGGTCTGTCAACCAAGCGAACCGGCGCCACCAAGGACGCCGACTATCTCCGCGGCACGCTCCATGGCTGGCCGCGGGCCGTGGTCCGCTGGCTCATCCTCCTGATCATTCGTCCGTTCATTAAGTTGACGATCAACGGCTTAGAAAACGTTCCCGACCAGAGAGCGTTTCTCTTCGTAGCCAATCACCTGCACAACGCCGATCCGATCCTGTTAGAGACGGCAATCACGCGTCCAGTTCACTTCATGGCAAAGCGAGAGTTGTTCCGCAATCGCCTCCTTGGACATGCCGCTCGGTTCGTCGGTGCGTTTCCAGTCGAACGTGGGCGTCCCGATCGTGGCGCGATCCGGCGAGCGGAGGCGCTGCTCGCCAGCGGCATTGCCGTGGGCATGTTTCCCGAGGGCACACGAAGCCCTACGAACGGCTTGCAGCGCGGCTTTTCCGGAGCTGGGATGATCGCGCTCCGCACGGCTGTCCTGGTGCTGCCGGCAACAATCACCGGGACCGAGGCACTTCCGTTTAGCGGTGCCAAGACGGCCGCTCGGAATCGGCCTCGTTCAGGGCGGCTCGGCCGGAACCCCATCGTCATTCAATTCGGCCAGCCATTCATGTTGCCAACTGAAGTCGACGGCCGTCGGGTGAACGCGGCGGTGGCAACCGAACTGATGATGTTGGAGATCGCCCGGCTTCTACCGCGGTCGTATCGAGGCATGTATGAGCCGATGGTTGACCAGGTGGAGGCAAGGGAACAGGGCAGAACCGGGCACTCGGCGGCGCCTTCGCTTTCGATTTAGCCTCGGCGCTTTTGAGCTTGCGGCAGCACATGGTCTGGGATGGCGGCAAAGTCGTCGTGCTCTCCCCAGACGAGCTCGTGATCCCCAATGTTGACGACATCGCCCGGCTCGACGCCCAGACGCTCCAGCTCACCGCTTATCCCGCTCGACTCGAGGACACGTTGGAACCGGCGCAGCGAATCCTCGAGGGCAAAATTGGTCATCTTTGTGAATCGTTCAATCCCAATGCCGCGGACGGAAAACTGATGGGCCGCCAGACGATCCACGGTCCATGCCCGCTCATCAACGTTGTCGAGCGTATAGAGGCGACGTTCGGCGGCATGTTGCGGCTTCGGCACCGGAACTTCGTCAAACGCGCGCAGGCGCTCGGCGACGGCCCGCATCAGCTCCGGCACACCCTTTCCAGTCGCGGCCGAGACCTCGTACACCGGCAATCCCCGTCCCTGAAACTCCGCCCGCAATGTGTCAAGGTGCGCCCGGGCCTCCGCCAGGTCGACTTTGTTGAGGGCAACCATCATCGGCTTTTCGCTGAGATCGTCCACCGAGTAGGCGCTCAGCTCATCAGTTATCGTGGCAAAGTCGGCGAGCGGATCCCGCCCTTCGAGGCCGCCCGAGGCATCGAGCACATGAACCAAGACTTTGGTCCGGGTGATATGCCGCAAGAATTCATGTCCAAGGCCAGACCCGGTCGCGGCCCCTTCGATCAAACCGGGGATGTCCGCCAGGACGAATGCCTGGCCGCCCGTTCCCCCGACTTCGACCACGCCGAGGTTTGGCTCGAGCGTCGTAAACGGGTAGTCGGCGATCTTCGGTCGCGCCGCCGACGCGGCGGCGAGCAAGGTCGATTTACCGGCATTTGGCAGGCCGACGAGCCCAACGTCGGCAATGAGCCGCAACTCAAGCCGCAGCCAGCGCTCCTGTCCCGGTTCGCCCAGCTCGGCGATCCGCGGTGCTTGCCGCGTCGATGTCTTGAAATGCACATTGCCGAGTCCGCCGCGACCGCCACGGGCGACGACAACTTCCTCGCCGTCGTCGGTCAGGTCCGCCCACAACTCCCCGCTCTCATCGTCCCAGACCACCGTCCCCGCTGGTACGTCGATATAGAGTGACTGCCCAGACTTACCGAATCGTTTCTGACTGCGCCCGCTCCCGCCCCGTTCTGCCTTAAATTGCTCGTTGTATTGGAATTTCAGGAGGCTGGTGATGCTTGGCCGAACCCGAAGCAGAACACTCCCACCACGGCCGCCGTCGCCACCGTCCGGGCCGCCGCGCGGCACAAATTTTTCCCTCCGGAACGACGATGAGCCATTGCCGCCATCGCCGGATTTGACGAAGATGCGAGCGCGGTCGATGAGCACACGTCCTCCTTCGGCCAGAATAGCGCTAGTCCAAATAGTCTTTGAGCTTCTTCGATCGACTCGGATGCCGGAGCTTGCGTAGCGCCTTGGCCTCGATTTGGCGGATCCGCTCTCTGGTTACCCCAAACGCTTTGCCAACCTCTTCCAAGGTCCGGCTGCGGCCGTCCTCCAAGCCAAAGCGCATCGCTAGCACCTGTCGTTCCCGGTCCGACAAAGTACCCAGTACGTCGTCCATCTGCTCCTTGAGCATCTGTCGTGACGCCGCATCCGCCGGGGCTAGGATCTTATGGTCCTCGATAAAGTCGCCAAGGTTGCTGTCTTCTTCCTCACCGATCGGCATTTCCAGCGACACCGGCTCTTGGGAGATCTTCATGATCTCGCGCACCCGCTCGGGATCGAGTTCCATCTCCGTTCCAATTTCGTCCGAGGTGGGCTCGCGGCCAAGGTCTTGCTGGAGCCGGCGCGAGGTCCGGATCAAACGATTAATCGTCTCCACCATATGCACGGGGATGCGAATCGTCCGCGCCTGATCCGCGATCGCCCGCGTGATCGCCTGCCGGATCCACCAGGTCGCGTAGGTGCTGAACTTGAAACCCTTGTGATATTGAAATTTCTCCACCGCCCGGATCAGCCCGAGGTTGCCTTCTTGGATCAGGTCCAGCATCGACATCCCGCGGCCGACATATTTCTTCGCCACCGATACCACCAGCCGGAGATTGGCTTCCGTCAACGCCACCTTGGCCCGGTTCCCGGCCTCGATCTGCTCCTCCCAGCGGCGACGGAGTCGCGCATTCTGCTCACGAAACAAGAGATCGACCGTGAGGTCGTCCGGCCACTCCTCGGTGTCACGGACCAGGTTCTGGATCGCGGGCGGCAGCAGCCCCCATTCAACCGTTCGCTGGCGCAGCGATTCTTCAAGCTCCTCGGCCGTGAGGCCGAGCCGGGCGCAAGAGTTGATCACCGCGCCCTCGGCAACTTGCGTGATTGGCAGCACATGCGACAAGCACACCGATTTCGGGGGCACCGCCTCCTGGCCGTAGGCTTCGATGAAGAGGTCGGTCACATGGCCCCAGGCACCCCGGAAGGAATGGTAGATGGCGCGACCGAGGACATCGGCATCCGGCGACTCACCGAAGTCGTCCCGGAGTTGCTCCCGCTTGAGCAGGAGATATTCCCCTCGCTCCATCGCCATCGCGAGCTCGACCTCGCGGTTTGCGCTCAGCAGCGGCACTCGGCCAATCTCTCGGAGGTACATTCGGACCGGGTCATCGAGGCTGACGCCGCCGATATCGTAGTTGACGCTTTGCAGGTCGAGACCAGCCGGCGATGGCTCCTCATCGTCATCGCCCACCTCCGGCAGCTCTTCGGCGTTGGATGCATTGAGAACCGAGCTGAGCTCCGCCAGGCGATGACTAATCGCTTCGACCTCGCCGCCGCCCTCCTCCCGGCGCGGCAGCGCCTCAAGCAGAGCGTCGAGTGCCAGCACCCCATCGCTTCCCTGCCCGGCTGGGATTCCGCTCGCTCGCTCCTCTGCCAAGATGCTATCCCCTTCGCCGCGGCTCACGACGCTTACCCGGACCCTATTACTCAACCACGGCTCCCAATTCTCTTACCGCCGAGATCAAACACGATGACTCCGGCCGAGGCGCGGGTTGTGTGCTGTCGCGCGATGTTGAACCATCCTTGGCGCCCAGTACGACGCGGCTTCTCAACCTCGGGTGCGGCCGGGAACGATCGCCGGTTCAGCGCGGGTCTAATCGGCACCGTTCGACGCGGCTTGAGGCGGTCGCTGGACCGCGACTCTGAACGCGACGTCGGCCGGCCGTCAAGCTGGACGGTCCGGACGCCTGTCTCTGATGCTTCCACCACCCGAACCACGCTATCTCCAGGTGAATGGCGCAACGCTACTACGTTCCAGCCGCTCACCGCAAGCCGCCCTCGATGCGCGATGACGCTTCTCATCCCTCGAACGCCGAACCCGGCCGCGCTTCCGTCGCCAGGATCTCCGCGTACGTTTCCCGCCGTCGAAACAATCGCGCCTGGCCGGAGCTCACCATGACCGCCGCCGGCCGCGCCGCCATATTGTAGTTACTGGCCATTGCCAAGCAGTACGCCCCGGCCATCGGGATCGCCAGGAGATCCCCCGGCTCGGTCCTGGCCAGCGGCAAATCGGTGATCAGCACATCCCCGGACTCACAGTACTTGCCTGCAATGGTCACCGTTTCGGTCGCCTCGCCGGCGGCCCGGCTGGCGATCCGTGCCGTGTAGCGAGCCCCATACAACGCGGGCCGAATATTATCCGACATTCCGCCGTCGACCGCGAGGTACGCACGGACGCCGGCGATGACCTTCCGCCCGCCGATCCGATATAAGGCCACGCCCGCCGGACCCACGATCGACCGTCCCGGTTCGACAACGAGCTCCGGCAAGGGGAGGCGATGCCGCTCGCACTCCCGCGTCAGCGTTTCGGCGGCAACCGACGCCCAGCCGGCGATCGACACGTCGTTGCCCGACGCGCCATCGTCGACACCGAACCCACCACCGGGGCTGACCACCTCCGGCTCCACTCCGAACCGGGATCGCATCTCGGCCGCGAACGAGAGCAGGTGCCGCAACGTCTGCCCCACTAGACGATGATCGAAGATTTGCGACCCAACGTGCGCGTGATAGCCGGCAAGCTCGAGTCCCGGCGTTTGGGTAACCCGCTCCACCGCTCGTGCCGCGCTGCCGTCATCAACTGGAAACCCGAACTTGGAATCGGTTGCTCCCGTCCGTAATTTGTCGTGCGTGTGCGGCTCTACGCCCGGATTCAGCCGGATCAAGCAACGGACCACGCCGGAGTCAGTGACGATTCGTGACAGGAGCTCGATCTCCCGTTCGTTGTCGATGGCAATGAGGCCAACGCCAGCCGCGACCGCCTCGCGCAGCTCGATCTCATCTTTGTTATTGCCATGAAACGTCATCGCCGTGGCGGGCATACCAGAAGCCAACCCCGCGTACAGCTCACCGCCGGAGACTACATCCAAGCCAAGCCCTTCTTGATACAGGATGTTGATGATGGTCGGGGAACAGTTCGCCTTGCCGGCGAACACCACACGCGATTGTGGATACGCCGCGCGGAACGTCTCGCCAAACATCCGGGCCCGCTCGCGCAACGTCGCTTCGTCGAACACGTACAACGGAGTCCCGAACTGTTGAGCGAGCTCGTTGACGCCTACTCCACCGAGCACGAGTTGGCCATTTGCATCATCCGTGGCGGAGGTCGGCCAAGACACGGGCTACTCCTCAGGGCAAAAGCGGATCGGCGCCCGACTCGGGCGGGAACGACGGCCGCGGCAATGCTGGAAGTGTACGTACACTTCCTGGTGATTGCAACATTGCTCGATTGTCGTACCTCACGGACCGCACCCTGTCATCGCCGCTATACTTCGTTCAGTGGTGTCTAGCCAGTGTGCGGTCAAGACGCCGCTGGTTGCCGAACCGTTCCACCGGAGTCTCGAACATGATGGCGTCGCCGACGATTATGACGGTCCACAATCTTGCCAAGGCGTTTGGCGCACACGAAGTCTTCGCTGGAATCGGATTTCAGGTGGCCGAACGCGAGCATGTCGCCCTCGTCGGCGTCAATGGCGCGGGCAAGTCCACCGTGCTCCGCATCATCGCCGGGGCGGAGTTTTCGACCGCCGGCACCGTCTCGATAGCGACCGGCGCCCGGGTCACCTATCTGGCGCAGGAGACGCCGTTTCAGAGCGATCGCACCGTGCGAGAGGAAGCGCGGCTTGCCTTTGCCGAGGCGCTGGCGGCGGCGGATCGGATGCGCTCCATCGAGCACCAGATGGCCGCCGCCTCTGGGGACGAGCTGGACACGCTGCTCGTGGAATACGATCGCCTCCACCTCCGGTTCGAGACCGAGGGCGGCTACGATGTCGAACATCGCACCGACGAAGTGCTGATGGGCCTCGGCTTCGTCCAATCTCAGTTTGAGGAGCCGGTCAACCGGCTGAGCGGCGGCCAAAAGACACGACTCGCGCTCGTCAAGGCACTCCTCTCGGAACCCGATTTGCTCCTGCTCGACGAACCGACCAACCACCTCGACCTCACGATGCTGGAATGGCTTGAAACCTTCCTCCGGGCCTGGCCGGGAGCCTGTCTGATCGTGTCCCACGATCGCTATTTTCTCGACCGCGTGACCTCTCGCACCCTCGATCTGTCGTTCGGCACGCTTGAGGACTATCCCGCTCCATACGCCCGATATCTCGTCTTGCGGGATGAACGGATGTCGCGCCGCCGGCAAGAGTACGAAGAGCAACAAGAGCTGATCGCCCGGACCGAGGAATTCGTCAGGAAATACAAGGCTGGCCAGCGCTCGAAGGAAGCCAGAGGCCGCCAGACCCGGCTGGAGCGAATGGAGCGGCTGGAACGGCCGCGCGAACAGCAGGGCCTGAATCTCAGGATGAACTCGACTCTCCGCAGCGGCCGTGAAGTGCTATCAGTCACGCCATTGCGGGTTGGCTTCCAGGACCCCGCCGGAGAAGAGCAGTTGGTCACCACGCCCAGCCTCGCCATTGAGCGCGGCGAGCGAGTCGCCCTGGTCGGGCCGAATGGCAGCGGCAAGACGACACTGCTGCGAACCCTTGTTGGCGAGCTCAAGCCGCTCAAGGGAAGAGTCGGATTTGGCGCAAACGTCGCGCTTGGCTACTACGCCCAGGGACATGAGGGCTTACCCCTGGCCGGCACCCCGCTGTCGATCGTGCTCGGCGGCCAGCCTATGGGCGAGGAATCGGCCAGGACCTACTTGGGTCGTTTTCTCTTTAGCGACGATGATGTCTACAAGCCCGTTTCCTCCCTCTCGGGTGGTGAGCGATCCCGCTTGGCACTGGCATTATTACTGTTGCAGCAAGCGAATCTGCTCGTGCTCGATGAGCCGACGAACCACCTCGACATCCATACCCGAGAAACGCTCGAGCAAATGCTGGGAGCCTTCGATGGCACGATCCTGTTCGTATCTCACGACCGATTCTTCATCGACCGCATCGCGACTCGTACCTGGGCGATCGCCGACGGCTCCATCACAAGCTTCCTCGGCAACTACACGGAGTACCAACGGCAGCTTGGCCGCCGCTCCGGAGCTCCGCGGCCCAACGCGCCCGAGCGAGCGACCGCTTCAGCGACAGGTCGGGCCCGGCCGTCAAACCCGGAGCAAAATGGTCGCGCCCAAAAATCACTCCTCGTCATCGAACGTGATATTGGTCGCCTCGAAGGGAAACTCAACGAATTGAGCGATGCGCTGACCGTGGCCGGAATCGACGCCGATGTGGCGGCGATCGAGCGCCTGAGCGCGGAATTCGAGCGTGCCCAACATGACCTGGATCAAGCCTACGCCCGGTGGGAAGAGCAGTCCGCCGCGATCGTGGACGATGCCCGCGACGACGCGCGAATTGCCTGAGCGACCGCGGTGACGACACCCGATTCGCGATCGAAGACATCGCACCGGCCTCATGTGATCGGTTTGACCGGGAACATCGCCTGCGGCAAGAGCGCCGTGCTTACCGTGCTTCGTGGCCTCGGCGCGATCACAATCGACGCCGATCACGTCTATCACGAGCTGATTCGACCAGGTGAGCCCCTTTGGCGTACGATGCGGGAGCACTACGGCGCGTCGATTCTGGCAGCCGATGAGACCATTGATCGTCGGGTTCTAGGCGAGATGGTCTTCGAGGATGCGGCGGCGATGGAGACGCTAGACCAGTTGACTCATCCCGCGGTCGTCACCGCGATCCAAGCCCGCTTGGCCACGTTGCCTGGAGCGATTGTGGTCATTGCCGCGGTCAAGCTGATTGAAAGCGGCTTGGACGCCGAGGGCGAGCAGCTCTGGGTCGTCGTGTGTGATCCCGAGCAGCAAGTGGAGCGGCTGATGGCGAGAAACAAGTTGTCCCGACGCGACGCGGTTCAGCGCGTCCGAGCTCAATTCCCGATTGAAGCGAAGGCGGCCCGAGCCACCGTGGTGATTGACAATAGTGGGACCCTAGCGGACACCCGGCGGCAAGTCGAGGCCGCGTGGCACGAGCACGTCCAGTCGTTCCTTCCTTGAATTCCAAGTCAGCGTGACGAAACACCTCCAGGCTTTGCACCAGGATTCGCGTTTGGAGACACGCGGTGACGACGACCAACACGAAGCGCGAAAACCCGGTCGCGGCGAGCCGCCTCTCGTCGCCAGGCAGCGGTGGCCAGCGCGATCCGGTCGACCGGGTGCGGCCTGGATTGCTCGCCTGGTTCGCCGCCAACCGGCGCGACCTGCCGTGGCGGCGGACGCGGGATCCGTATCGGATCTTGGTGGCCGAGGTGATGCTTCAGCAGACCCAGGTTGATCGTGTCGTGCCATATTACAACGCGTTCCTGAAGCGATTTCCGACGATGGCCTCGCTCGCCGCTGCTCCGACAAGCGTGGTCATTAAGCTCTGGGCCGGACTCGGCTACAACCGGCGAGCGGTGAACCTCCAGCGCACCGCGCGATTCGTCATCGATGAGCTTGATGGAGTTTTCCCCCAAGATGCTACCTTGCTGCTCCGGTTGCCTGGCATCGGCCCCTACACGGCGGGCGCCATCGCCTGCTTCGCCTTTGAACAGGACGTCGCCTTTCTTGATACCAACATGCGGCGAACGGTACACCGCCTCTTCTTCGGTGTCGACATCCCCGTCCTCACGGCTACCGAGCGAGAGCTGCTTGAGTTTGCGGCCAGCATCGTGCCAGTCGGAGCCGGCTGGGAGTGGAACCAGGCGCTGATCGAGTTTGGCGCCCTGCAATGCACCGCTCGCCGGCCGGCCTGCGTGATCTGTCCGGTGCAGGCGGAGTGCAAGGCATTCCCGGAGATTCAGAGTGTGATCGCGCTCCTACCAATTGGTTCGCGGCGCAAGGTCGAGGCGCCGTTTGGCGGATCCAATCGCTACTACCGCGGTCGAGTGGTCGATGCCCTCCGTGAGATGGATGGTGAGCACCCGACCGGGATTGACTTGGCCACGCTTGGCACACGAGTCCGCAACGATTTTGGCAACGAGGACATTCCCTGGCTCTATGAGTTGGTCCAAGGGCTCGCCCGCGATGGGTTGGCGGCAGTCGCGGAGGAAAAGCCGGCATACGATGCAGGTGCGCCAGACAGCATCGGACCATTTCGAGTGAAGCTTCCATAGTCGCTCGTAGAACAGCACTGCTGACTTCACCCAACTACTCTAACGGCTCCGCCCCACGCTCCGCCAGCATTTCGGCCATGATATCGACTTCATTCCGCTGCGCATTGATGATCGACGTGGCCAACCGGCTCGTCACCGGATGCTCGCTTTGTTCCAGGATCGCTTGCGCCATCGGGATTCCCCCTAAATGGTGCCGGCTCATCAGTTGGAGGAAGAGAACCTCCGCCTCGGCGCCGGCCAGATTGCTCAGTTCAGCAAGCTCGGCAGACGAGGCCAGCCCCGGCATCGGTAGACCGCCATGGCCCATCCAGGTCATCGGCCGGTCGAGGCCGGTCAGGGGCAGACCCCAGACATCGAGCCAACCCATCATCTGCCCCATCTGGTTGGTCTGCGTCAAGATGATATCCGTGGCAAAGGATCGCACGAGAGGTTCCCCGGTTCGATCACGCACCAGCAGAGCCATTTCAACGGCTTGCTCATGGTGGGTAATCATGTCTCGGGCAAACCCCGCCTCGGCCGAATCCTCCGCCGGCGTGACGGTGGTCCGCGACCCGCTGAGGATGGCAATCACGACGGCCGCCGCGACGACAATTCCTCCAACAATCCAGAACCAGGGCTGTCGTCGTGGTCGTGGCGGCGACGCCGGCACCTGATTCGCCGCTCCATTCATTGCCAGGAGTCCACGCTACTCGGGGGTGCCGACGCCGCCGAAACACGACGCGCCGGGCTCCGGCGTATCAGGCCCCTGGCGAAACGCCCGGATGAACTGATCGAGACGCTCATCGTTGGCGCTGTCGAGCTGAAGCTGATGGTTCCACGACGAGGCGACGACGGGTGACGGCAAACCCTCAAACGGACTGACCAGCATGTAGGGCTCGCCAGCGGCATTCCGCAACAGCTCGACCTGGTCTTCCGGCAGACCTGGCTCGTAGGTAATCCAGACCGCGCCATGTTCCAACGAGTGAACGGCGTTCTCGCTCCGAACCGGTGCGCTATAGTAACCGCAATTTTGCCAGATGGCGTCATGCTCGCCGCCGACCGGCGGCGTTTCCGCGTACTCAACTGGCCCAGAGACGTGGATGTTGCCCGTGTACGCGAAATCGGCGACACCCTCGGGGATCACGACCGGCTGCTGTTCCTGAATGAACTGGTAGACAAAGAAGGCAACAACCGCCACGGCCACGACGCCAAACCCAATCAGCCCTATTTTCGTTAGCGTCCAGTTCCGCTGGTCGCGCGCGTACTCGGCACCGCGCTGTTCGCGCCGCTGGCGGATCATTTCGGGGCGGCGTTCTGCCCGCGGCGGCTTGATCTCCGGCCCGGCGGCGGCTCGATTCTGGACCCGCGCCGACGCCCGTCCGCTCTTCCGATTCGTGTTGTCGTTGCTTGTCATTCCGTCCTCAACGACCTTTCATCTCGCTCCGGCAGATAGTGACAGAGTTAAACTCAAGCGCCATTCGCATCGATTCCGGGGACTTGGAACCCGATAGCGGCACCCTTATTCGGGGGGCGGCCCGATCTTGCCAGCAGCCAACGGTCCTTGCCTCGACTATGTGATCTGCTGCCGAATCCACTCCGGTACCTCGGCGATGGCCAGCCGTTGCTGGCTCATGTCGTCGCGATCGCGGATCGTCACCGCCTGATCGTCCAACGTGTCGTAGTCTACCGTGAGGCAGAATGGCGTCCCGATCTCGTCTTGGCGACGGTAGCGTTTGCCAATGTTCCCCGATTCGTCATACTCGATGAGCGCCCCGGTCTTCTCCTGAACGGCCTCAAACAGGCCGCGGGCCACCTCCGACAACTCCGGCTTCTTCATCAGCGGCAGGATCGCGGCCTTGTATGGTGCGACCCGCGGATGCAGGCGAAGCACTACCCTTGTCTCAACTTTGCCGTTAACGTCGGCAATCTCTTCTTCATCGTACGCCTCTAACAGGAGGATGAGACAGGTGCGGTCAACGCCAAACGTCGGCTCAATCACGTACGGCAGGAACCGTCGATTCTCCGCCTGGTCGAAGTACGCCAGATCTTCTCCGCTCGTTTCCTGATGATGGCTGAGGTCATAGTCGGTCCGGTTGGCGAGCCCATACAACTCTTTCCATCCCATCGGGCCCGGAAACAGGTACTCGAAATCGACCGTCCGGTCCGAGTAATGAGAAAGCTCCTCCTTGCCGTGCTCACGCACCCGGACATACTCGTCCTCGACCCCGATCAACCTGAGCCAAGCCCGCATCTCGGCGACCCAGGTCTCGAAGGCGCTCGCGGCTTCGTCTGGCTTAACGAAAAACTCGATTTCCATCTGCTCGAACTCGAGCAGCCGGAAAATGAAGTTGCCGGGCGTGATCTCATTGCGGAACACCTTGCCGATCTGGGCGATGCCGAACGGTACCTTGACTCGCGCCGTGGCCAGGATGTTCTTGTACTGAATGAACATGGCCTGCGCTGTTTCCGGCCGCAGGTAGACCTTGAGGCCGGATTCCGTGACCGGCCCGATGGTGGTCTGAAACATCATGTTGAACTGTCGCGCCTCGGTCAACGTTCGGTTGCCACAGACCTGGCACGGCAAATTCGCCTCCGCCAGCACCGCGTTCATCTCCGCCGTGGACTTCCCCTCGACGTTCGTTCCCAGCCGCTCCTCGATCAGATGGTCGGCCCGGAAGCGGGACTTGCAGGTCCTGCAATCGACCATCGGGTCACTAAAGCCGGCCACATGCCCAGACGCCTCCCAGACGCGGGGATTCATCAAGATGCTGGCATCGAGTCCGACGATATCCCGGCGACGATGGACAAAGGTGCGCCACCAGAGGTCCTTGACGTTCCGTTTGAGCTCGATCCCGAGCGGGCCGTAGTCCCAGGTATTGGCCAGGCCACCATAGATATCGGAACCGGGGAACACGTACCCGCGTCGCTTGCACAACGCGGCGACTTTTTCCATCGTTGCCGCCCGAGTCGGGCGCGGCGTCGTAATACCGGCCATGCTTTGCGCGAGCTCCTTCACCGTGGACTACGCTGGCGGCACCGGGGTATCCCGTCTCACCGTACTCGCCGCTTCATCGGCCGCTCCAATCGCCGAGCCTGCATCGAGTTCGACCCCGGCGTCTGGTTCGAGCTCGTGGTAGGACTGGTCCAATCCGTTCGCCATCAGTCGCTGATAGACCTGCGTGGTCGAGATATTGACGTGACCCAGGATGCGCTGGACCTCGCTCAGCTCCGCCCCTTCGCTCAATCGGTGCGCGGCAAACGTATGCCGGAGCGTGTGGGGAGTAATTCCGCTGATCTTAGCTTGCTGGGCATACGACTTAAGGATCAGCCAAAATCCCTGCCGAGTCAATCGACGTCCCCGATGATTCAGGAAGAGCGCCGCCTCCGAGCGCAGGTCGAGCGTTGGTCGCGCCGCCCGCAAGTACTGGTCAACCGCTCGTGTCGCCCGCTCGCGCAACGCGATGATGCGGTAGCGACCGGCCGGGCCGGCCCGCAGCTCACCATTCGCGAGGTTGACATCGTCGCTGTCGAGCGCCACCAGTTCGCTGACTCGCATCCCGGTGGCATAGAGCGCTTCCAGCATGGCGCGATCCCGGATCGCTTCCGGCCGGCCCGCATGGTCAGGATCGCCGGCGCCCGGCTGCGCCAGGAGGCGGTTGATCTCCGCTCGGGTGATCGAGCGCGGCGTGTATCGGTCGACTTTCGGCGAGGCCATGTTCGCCGCCGGGTCCGACCGCATGCGACCCTCGGTGAGCAGATAGTTGCAAAACGACTTGATCGCCGCCGTCTTTCGCGCCACCGTGGCGGCGGCGTACGACCGTCCCCGCAAGTGAAGCAGATAGGTCGTCAGGTGCCCATCCGTAAGCTCTTCCCAGGTTGAGACCGAGCTCGCCAGGCCGGCCATCCGATCGATCTGGCGATTCGCGATCGTACCGGCGCCGGTCGCGTCATCTGGACCGGGGCGGAGGTACACCAAGAATTGGCTCAAGTCGTTTCTGTAGGCATAGATCGTGTTGACCGAAAAGCCACGCTCGGTCTCCAAGACCTGGAGAAATCGGTCGATATCGTTCTGCATGCCAGAACCCCCGGCGGACGCTCGACATTCGCTCGCATCCACGCGCTTTTACATTGACGACTATGCCTGGGCCGCTGCCAGCCGCGGCCGCAATGCTTCCGTCAGCGGCGTGTACCGGAGTCCGAGCGCTTCCGCCACGGCCTCGAACGTCACCTCGCCATTAAGGACGTTCACCCCTGAAGCGATGGCCGGGTCTCGGACCACGGCCGCGGCCAAACCTTCGTCCGCCAGCTCGAGTGCATAGTGCAGCGTAGCGTTGGATAGAGCCAGCGTGCTCGTCCTCGGCACCGCGCCCGGCATGTTGGTCACGCAGTAGTGAAGCACCCCATCGACGAAGTAGATCGGGTCACTATGCGACGTCGGCCGGGCGGTCTCGATGCACCCTCCCTGGTCGATCGCCACATCGACAATGACCGAGCCCGGGCGCATCGTCGCCACCATGTCCGCCGTGACGAGGCGCGGCGCTTTCGCCCCCGCGATCAGCACGGCTCCGATCACCAGGTCCGCCTCACGCACCGCCTCGGCGATGTTGCGCCGGTTTGAGGCCAGGGTTGACACCCGTCCGGTCAGCACCTGATCCAGATAGCGCAAGCGATCAATGTTGCGGTCCACGATCGTCACCCGCGCTCCAAGCCCCAGTGCCATCTCCGCCGCGTTCGTGCCAACCACGCCGCCGCCGATGACCACCACGTTGGCCGCGGGCACCCCCGGCACGCCGCCGAGGAGAAGTCCTCCCCCACCGTTCGTCGATTCGAGATAGTGGGCGCCAACCTGGACCGACATCCGGCCCGCCACCTCGCTCATCGGCGTCAACAGGGGCAAATCGCCGGATGTGTCCCGAACCGTCTCGTAGGCGACCGCTTGGACCCGATTGCGGATCAGCGCTCGCGTCAGCGGCTCGTCCGCCGCCAGATGGAGGTAAGTAAAGAGCAACTGGCCGGGTCGGAGCAGGTCATACTCCGACGCCACCGGTTCTTTGACCTTCAAAATCATGTCGGCGTTTGCAAAGACGTCGCCCGGCCCCGGCGCAATTGCCGCCCCGGCGTGTTGGTACTCGACATCTGAAAAGCCGCTGCCCAACCCCGCGAACGCTTCCACGATCACCGTGTGCCCACGCGCGACAAACTCGCCCACGCCGGCCGGTGTCATCGACACCCGGTGCTCGCGGTCTTTGACTTCCTTGGGCACGCCGACAATCATGGCCGCGGCTCCTCGACTATGTCAATCCGCGAACGGGACGACCCCTCGTCGCGGACTGTGCCCGCGAGACGGGTCAATTCGAACGACGACAAGCGGCAGGTCGCCAACCGCGGTTGCGGCGAGATTCTAACATAACGATCAACTCGGACCGACCGGCCGCCGGTCGGGACCGTTCGGCGCGGACAATGTCCCGCGGCTCGCAACGTAGTACCATTCGACGTGTTCCGAGTCTCCGCCAGGTGGCGGGCACCGGCCGGATTCTATGCGTTGGGAGCTGCCACACCGTGCCCGAGGGATTGCTTAGCGGACTCCTCATCATTCCTATTCTCGCGGTCCTCATCCTGGTTCACGAGATTGGCCATTTTGTTGCCGCCCGTTCCGTGGGGGTCAAGGTCGAGGAATTCGGCATTGGCATCCCACCCCGGCTCAAGGGCTGGACCCGGAACGGCGTCGTTTGGTCAATCAACTGGATTCCGTTCGGCGGCTTCGTCCGGGTTCTCGGCGAAGACGGCAAGAATATGGATTCCGGTTCGATGAACACGAAATCACCGCTGCAACGCGCCTTCTTCCTCGTCGCCGGCTCCGCCATGAATTTTCTCTTGGCAATCATCCTCATGGTCATCGTGATCGGCGCTCAGGGTTTGACCAGCGCCACCGCCTACGTGAGCTTAGTCCAGCCCGACTCTCCGGCCGCCGCCGCCGGGTGGCAATTCGGTGACCAAATTGTCGAGGTGGCGGGGGTGCCGGTCGATTCCGTCAATGACATTACGCGACAAACCAACCAGTTCCTGGACCGACCGATGAGCGTGGTCATCGACCGCGGCGGAGAACGGATCGAGTCAACGGTCACCCCGCGCTCGAATCCGCCCGCCGAGCAGGGCGCGACCGGGATCGAGATCGCCCAGGTGACCGCGGCCGACGTCACCGTGTCGTCGGTGGCGCCTGAGTCGCCGGCGGCAGCCGCGGGGTTGCAATCGGGCGATCGCATCTCCAGTGTTGACGGCCTGCCGGCGACCGACAACTTCGCGGTCCTCGCCGCGCTTCAACGCGCGGCCGGTTCCGCCGCGGTGCTCACGGTCGACCGCGACGGTGCAACCGAAGATTTGACGCTGCAGGTCCCCGCGGACATCGGACCGGTGCGCGACACCAACAACCTCGGCTTCGACGTCACGGTTGCCACGCGCTATTCCTCGGTCCCCGCGTCCAGGGTCATCCCGGTTGGCGTGGCGGAGACCTGGACTCAGGTGCGGGCTCTCTTTAGCGGGCTCGGGACGTTGCTCACCGGAGGCGCCTCGCTGGGAGACCTAGCCGGACCAATCGGGATGGGTCAGTTGACCAGCCAGATCGTGGAACAGAGCGCGGCGCCGCTCTGGCTCACGATCGCCCAATTGACGATCTTCCTGTCACTCAACCTCGGCATTCTGAACCTGCTGCCGTTGCCGGCGTTGGATGGCGGCAGACTGCTCTTTGTCCTGGTCGAGGTGATCCGGGGTGGTCGCCGCATCTCCCCCGAGCGGGAAGGGCTGGTTCACTTCGCCGGGCTGGTCCTCTTGCTTGGGTTTATGTTCGTCATCGCCTTTCTCGACATCGGTCGCATCATCGGCGGCCAATCGTTCTTGCCTTGACGGCCCTGGCCTCGCTTCGCACTGCTAGGCGCCCGTGACCGGTCGAACGCCAGAGCGCCTCATGCATCGCCCACGAACAAAGGAGCTTCGTACATGTCCTTGATCGCGCCCCGGCGACAGACTCGCGTCCTCAACGTTGGCGACGTCAAGATCGGTGGCGATCACCCGATCGTCGTTCAATCGATGGCCACCGCCGACACCAGGGACCCCGCCGCCACGTTGGCGCAAATCCGGCAATTGGCGGAAGCGGGCTGCGAAATTGTTCGCATCGCCGTTCCCGACCGCCGCGCCGCCGCTGCCCTGCCCGACATCGTGCCTCATACGCCGGTGCCGCTGATCGCGGATATCCACTTTGAACACACACTCGCCTTGAAGGCACTCGACGCTGGGATCCATGGCCTTCGCCTGAACCCCGGCAACATCCGGAAGCCGGAGGACGTGCGCGAGGTTGTGACAAAGGCAAAGGAACGCCAGGTGCCAATCCGGATCGGCGTTAACTTCGGCTCCGTGGCGCCGATGCCCCCGGAATTTGTGGACGAGATGGCGCTGCGGAACGCGACCCAGATTGAGCTGCGGGCAGAATGGCTGGTGAGGTCCGCCCTCGGCCACATCAGGATCTTGGAAGACCTCGACTTTGGTCAGACCAAAGTCAGCTTGAAGGCGTTCGAGCTGCCGGTCCTGTTCGAGGCATACCGACGGTTCGCGGCCCTGCCCAATGACTACCCGCTTCATCTCGGGGTCACCGAAGCCGGCACCCCCCGCGCCGGCAGCGTCCGATCCGCCACCGGGATTGGCACCCTATTGGCGCTTGGCATCGGCGACACGATTCGCGTCTCATTGACTACCGACCCGGTCGAAGAGGTCTTTGTCGGCTACGAGATTCTGAAGAGCCTCGAGCTTCGCCAAAAAGGCGCGATCATGATCGCCTGCCCGACGTGCGGCCGCGTCGAAGTCGATCTGTTCACGCTGGCCAACCAGGTCGATGCCTTCTTGGCCGAGATTGATGAGCCGATCCGGGTCGCCGTCATGGGCTGCGTCGTCAATGGACCGGGCGAATCGCGTGACGCCGACGTGGGACTTGCCGCCGGCAAGGGCAAAGGGGTCATCTTTCGAAAAGGGAGGACGGTTCGTACGGTCGCTGAAAGCGAGATGTTGGAAGCGCTGAAAGCGGAAATCCAGCAGGTGATCGAAGATCGGCGAAACGGCATCGTGGACGAGGTCGATGCGACCCACGGCTATCGCCCAGAACGGCCGGTGCTGCAACTCACTGCGGTCTAGTGAGCTTGGCGCTAGAGGTTTGTTCCAGTCGAGCACGACGACCCGATCCTGGTTCGTGTAATTATTCACAAGCTCAGTCGTTCCGGCTATACTGTGACCGTGAAACGCTGCCGCCACGGTCGCGGCACGCCTCGTCGGAACGAGATCGGCAACGAGTCTTGACATCGATCCCTGAGCTCCCGAGCCTCCAACAAGCACTCCCGCTGCTCGGTAAGCGCTACGCACGAGCTTTGAGCAGCATCCTCGCCGTGTCCATCTTGCTTGTGGTCCCTACCCTGCTCTCTGTTGCTCCCCTCGTGGCTGCCCAAGGCTCGACACCGGTGTCAGTCGATTGCTCGCCCGCGCCCCGTGTTCCCCGAGATCCACCTCCGCCAGCGAATGTCCCTGAACCAGTGGCTGCCGCCGAGTTGACCGCGATCAGCGTCGGTGTCGTGCCGGTGTCGATCTTCGCCCCGGTGTTTGTCGCCCTCGAAAAGGGATACTACGCGGAGCAGGGTCTCGACGTGACGCTTGAGCCGCTGCCCGGCGGTGCCGATCTCATTGCCCTCACCGCGAGCAACCAGTTCCAGATCTCGGCCGCCGGTGCTGGGCCCGCGTTCTGGAATGCCTTCGCCCTCGGCCTGCCGATCACGGTCATCGCTCCCGGCCATCAGGAATCGACCCCGGTCGCGACGCCGTTGATGATCTCCCGCGCCAGCTGCGAATCGGGCGCCATCACCGGCGTGGCCGATTTGCGCGGCAAGCGCATCGCGGTGAATGCTCGCGGCGCGACTGAATACTGGCTCAACGCGGCGCTAAGCACGGGAGATTTGACTATTTCCGACGTCATCGTGGAGACGATCCCCTTCGCCGACGCCGTGCTCGCCTTGGAAGCGGGAGCGATCGATGCCGCGATGATAGGAGAACCGCTCGCGACGAGAGCGATCCAAGACGGCATCGCGGTGCCGCTGGCCGACGAGTTTCCGATCGCCAACGTCCTACCGACCGTCGTCATCGCCAACGCCGATTTCGCGAACGAGAATCCAGAGCTGGTGGCCGGCTTCGTTGTTGCCTACTTGAAGGCGAGCCGTGACCTTTCCGGTACGGGCTGGACCGATCCCACGAACCTCGCGATCATCGAACAGTACACCCAAGTCCCGGCCGAGCTGGCCGCTGCCGCGGTGGCTCCGGTCTATCTCCTGAACGGCGAGATTGATCCGGCCGCGCTGGGTCGTCTCCAGTCCTTCTTTCGGGCGCGGGGTCAGCTTGAATACCCGGACGACATTGATCCCGCCACCGTGGTCGATGGCGCCTTCGTCGAGGCGGCGCTCGAGCGAATCGGCAGCGCGGGCGCGGAATTGCCGTGACGGGAATCGTATGATGGTCGATTACATGGATACCGCGCTTCCCACCGCCCCGCTCACCGTCCCCCGCCCGGTCGCGCTGCCGCGCGTCGAGTCGCCAGCATCCCGCGGGGCCGGCATTCGCGTCCGCGGCGTCTCACGACGGTTCGAAGGATCGGATGGCCCGGTCGAGGCGTTGCGATCGGTGGATCTCTCCGTGGCGGCGGGTGAGTTTTGCGTCATCGTCGGCCCCTCCGGTTGCGGCAAGACGACGCTCTTGCGGATGATCGCCGGCTTGGAGGATCCGACGTCCGGCGTCATTTCACTGCACCGGGCTGACGAGCGGCCCACCAGCAACGCGATGGTGTTCCAGGGACGATCAGTCTTCCCCTGGCTTCGAGTTCGCGACAACGTCACCTACGGCCTGAAGCTCCAGGGCGTCGGACGCGCGCGGCGCGATGTTCGTGCCGCCGAATTGCTCAACATGGTTGGTCTTACCCGGTTCGCTCGCTCCTTCCCATATCAGCTTTCGGAGGGCATGCGACAACGTGTCGCCATCGCCCGCGCCCTGGCCGTTGATCCCGATGTCCTCTTGATGGACGAACCGTTTGGCGCCCTCGACGAGCAAAACCGGCTCTTGCTGCAAGAGGAGCTGCTTCGGATTTGGGAAGACACGGGCAAAACCGTCGTCTTCGTGACCCACTCCATCGATGAGGCGATTGTCTTAGCGGACAGGATCGTGGTCATGAGCGCCGTTCCTGGCACCATCAAGGCAACGATCCGGGTTCCCTTCGCCCGCCCGCGACGGCTGGCCGAGGTCAGGTCGGACGCCGCCTTCGCGCCGCTCTTCACCGAAATCTGGGAGTTGCTTCGGTCCGAGGTGCTACAGAGTCGCCGCGAACTGAGCGCGGAGGCGAGATGACCGGCCGCCAACGACGCGCACTTGAGATAGGGCTGACCCTGATCGGCCCGCTCGTGCTGCTGTCCGTTTGGGAGGTATTGTCCCGATCGGAGACGATCGACCCTCGATTTTGGCCGGCGCCCTCCAGCCTCTGGGATACCGCCGTTTCGCTAATCCGTGACGGCACCTTGCTGACGAACGTTCGGGTCAGTCTGGCCCGGATCTTCGTCGGGTTCTTACTCGGTGCCGTTCCGGCCGTCGTCTTGGGCCTGCTGATGGGTCTATCGTGGCCGGTTCGGGTCGCCCTCATGCCCATCGCCGCCGCGATTTACGCGGTCCCGAAAATCGCCATCGTGCCGCTCATCCTTCTCATTTTCGGGGTCGGCGAAGCCGGCAAGTATGTCATCGTGGCGCTCTCGATCTTCTTCCTCGTCCTGCTGAACACCATGGCCGGCGTGATGGCGATCGACCGGTCGTTTCAGGATGTCGCTCGCAACTTCGGCGCCGGTCCAGTGGCGATGTTCACGACCGTGGCCCTGCCTGGCGCCATGCCGTCAATCTTCACCGGACTCCGGCTTGGCCTGGGCTTCTCCCTGATTGTCATCGTCGGCACCGAGTTCATCGCGGCGCGGGAGGGGATTGGGCGGTTCATCTACGATAGCTACCAGATCCTCGCGATAAACAAGATGTTCGTCGGGTTGATAGTGACTGGACTCATGGGATGGTTGCTGACCCTGGCCGTGGATCTGATCGAACGGGTGGTGATCCCCTGGAAGCCGACGTCATAACCACGTCGCCCGGCAGGATCAGTGCTATCCTCCGTCGCCGGAGAACTGACTGTTGAATCAAGTTGTACCGACCATGCCAAATCCGGCTGTCGTCTCGTCGCGTGACCGGGGGCGTGCCTGGCGGCAAGCCCTCCGTCTGCCGTCGTTCTCGGCCACGCTGTCACCAGTGCTGATCGGCACCGCGCTCGCCTGGGCAATGGGCAACTCCCATCCACTGTTGTCCCTCCTCATGGCCTGCGCCGTGATCGCCTGTCAGGCCGGCGCCAACTTGGCCAATGACTACTTTGATTACCGACATGGAGTCGACACGCTTGACCGGCCGGGCTCCAGTAAAGTCATCCAGCAAGGACTGCTCAACCCGGTCGAAATCAGACGCGGCATGGTCGTCTCTTTCTCGCTGGCAATTGCCCTTGGCTGCCTCATCGTGGCAATGACAAACTGGTCTATCTCCATCTTGGCGCTTGCCTGCCTAGTAGTTGCGATCCTCTATACCGCTGGACCTCACCCACTGGGATATGTCGCCTTGGGCGAGGTGGCCGTCTTTCTCACGCTCGGCCTCGGCCTCGTCGCCGGCGTCGTCTTCGCCCTGACTGGCACGGTGTCCGCGGCAACCATGCTGATCGCGTTGCCCAACGCTTGCCTCGTCACCGCCATCCTCCATGTCAACAACATGCGCGATATCGACCGCGACCGCGGCGCCGGCAAACGCACCGTGGCCATGATCCTCGGACCGTGGCGCTCACGCCGCTTCTACGGCGGGCTGCTCGCAACCTCCTACCTGATGTTGATCCTATCCGCCGTCGTGCTACCACATTTCTGGCCGATCCTCTGCGTCATGATTACCCTGCCCCGGGCGATCAGGCTGTTCCGCGAGGTCGATTCGGCGCGCGACGAAGCGGCGTTTAATCGTGGACTACGGGGCGGCAATCGATTGCTGCTCGAGGTCGGCGTGCTCATGAGCGCCGGACTCATTGCCTCCCCGCTGCTCACTTGACCGCCGCGACGCGATGAAACGGCGAGCACTTAGTCTTGCGCTGAGCATCGCGGCCGGGGTTGCCGTCGCCGTTTCGGTCCTCGCCCGGTATCGGCTGCCGTACCGTCCGGTTCTCGAGCAGGTGCAAATCCCAGTTCCGCGCGGTCACGAGGGGCTGGCCGGCCTCCGCATCGGGTTGATCACCGACACCCATATCGGACCCTTTATCGGTCCCAAGGACGTCTATCGGGCCGGATCACTTCTGGCTCTGACGAATCCGGACCTGATGCTGTTTGGCGGCGACTTCATCTCCGAGTCACCGCGATACGCTCGGCCCGCGGCCGCCGTCTTGGGGCGCTTGGCGGCCACCGCGCCGCTCGGCGGCATCGCCGTCCTCGGCAATCACGACATCTCGACCGGCCACGGCACGATTGTCAACGCGCTTGTCCACAATGGGATTCGTGTGCTCCGCAACGAGGCGATTCAGATCGCCGCACCCGGTGGCGAACTCTGGATTGCCGGCATCGATGAAACCATCCTTGGGACAGCCGATCTCGACGCCGCCTTTGCCCGCATCCCTCCCGAGTCGGCCGTGCTTGTGCTGTGGCATGAACCGGACTATGCCAAACTAGCGTCGGCCAAGGGGGCCTTCGCTCAACTCTCCGGACACACGCACGGTGGCCAGGTGCGACTGCCCGCGGTCGGGCCGCTGGTGCTGCCGCCGGGTGGTCGCCGGTTCCCGTCCGGCCTGTATCACGTCGGTCCGATGGCGCTGTACACTGCCCGCGGCGTTGGTGTGTACCGGCCCCCGGTTCGCCTCAATTGCCCACCCGAGGTAACGCTGGTTACGCTCACCGCGCCGGTGCCGTAGCGTTTGCGGGAACGTCCCTTCCGCGTTGCCCCCGCCACGCGGTACGATCATGTCGCGATACGCTGGCCCGCCTATCCTCAACGCCAAGGAGCTGGACCATGAAAGTGCTTGCCAACTCGATGACATTCCCTCGTTCGATCATCGGGGTGGTGCTAATCCTCGTCAGCCTCTTGGCAGCACTGCCCATTGGCCAACACGCCGCGTTGGCCCAGACCGCGGACGCGCCGGCGGTCGTCAACGTCGAGCTCATCCTCGATCTCTCCGGGTCAATGGCGCGGGACATCGGCGGCGGCGAAACCCGTATGATCGCCGCCAAGCGCGTCCTCAACGATGTGATCGATGCCTTGCCGGAGACCGAGGGAGTAAACGTCGGCTTTCGCATTTATGGCCACGAGGGGGACAATACCAACGCTGGCCGGGCCGAGAGCTGCGAAAGCAGCGAGCTCGTCGTTCCGATCGCGGGTGTGGACAAGCCAGCCTTGCGAGCGCAGGTCGACGCGGCCGAGCCAATCGGCTGGACCCCGCTGGCCCTCTCCCTGGAGGAAGCGGCGGGCGACTTTCCCACCGATCCAGACGAGTCGAACAACATCGTGCTCGTGACCGACGGTGAAGAGACCTGCGGCGGCGACCCGTGTGAGGCCGCCGGCGCGATCCGGGCGGGCGAGGCTCGCGTTCGCAGCCACGTCATCGGCTTCGCCCTAACCGATGAGCAGTCGGAGCTGGTTGGCTGCATCGCCGAGGAAGGAGACGGCCTGAACCTCCGGGCCGCCAACGCGCTCGAGTTGAGCGACGCCCTGTTCTCGGTGTTGCAGGAGATCGAAGTCGTCCTCCAGACTGGCGAGCTCGAAATCGAGGAAATCGGCGGTCTCTTCCCCGCCGCCACCATTTCGTTCTTGAACACCGGCGATCAAGATCCGCGGCCGCCAGTGGTCTTAGACGAAACAAACCGTGCTGAGTTGGAGGTTGGCACTTACGCTGTGACGTGGACCAATCCCAGCGGGGCGTCAAGCCGGATCGACGTCTTGATCGAACCAGGCGAGACCACCTGGGTTCGCGGCTCACTGATACGATTCCCCCAAGGCGCGGGCGAGACCTATCTCGTGACAGACCTCGCCGGAGTCACGATCTGGGACGGGCCATTCGAGTTCGGCGACGTGGTGTGGGTGCTTCCCGGCGTCTACTCGATTCGCCTCGATGAGCGAGTCGGCGATCCCATCTTGATTTCGGCGCGGGTGCAGACCTTGCCCGGATCGGTGACCGCGCTCGACGTCTGGACGGCGCCGTAGCGGGCCGTGCGGTCGATTCGCGGACGAAGGGCGCGGTCGTTCAGCACGGATTTCCGTACGGTATGGACAACACCAGTTGCTGGATGGGAAGGAGTGCGGGCATTGGTCGAACGAGAGGCGCTGCGCGTCGGCGTCATCGGTTGCGGTGCGGGTGAGTTTCATCTCGAGGGTTTCGCGGCCGATCCTCGGGTGAAAGTTGTGGCGTTATCGGGCCTCGATGGCCCCCGCTGCCATGGGCTGATAACGAAGTACGGGATCCCGCACCTGTACGGCGACTATTCCGAGCTGCTCGCTCATCCTGACATTGACGCCGTCAGCCTAGCGGTGCCGAACCACCTGCACCGACCGATCGCGGTCCAAGCGTTTCGCGCGGGCAAGCATGTCTTGGTCGAAAAGCCGCTCTCTCGTACCGTCGAAGAAGGCGAAGAGATGGTTGCCGCCGCGAAGGAGGCGGGCAAGGTGCTGGCCGTCGCCTTTCAGCGCCGCCAGCGGCACGATGTCCAACTCGTCCGGCACGAGATTGAGCAGGGGCGCCTCGGCCGCATCTACCATGCCAAAGCATATTGGATGCGCCGCTCCGGCATTCCCGGTCTTGGCACCTGGTTTACTAACCGAGAGCAATCTGGCGGCGGTCCTTTGATCGATCTCGGCGTCCACGTCCTCGACCTCGCCTCGTGGCTGCTCGGCAATCCATTGGCGGTGTCGGTTTCGGCCGCGACCTACGCCGAGCTCGGCCCCCGCGGCCGGGGACAGTGGTCGGGAGGGCGATTCTCTCGAGCCGAGGGCGTCCCGTACGAGGTCGAAGATTTCGCCACCGCGTTTATTCGGTTCGAGGGCGGGACGACGCTCCAGCTCGACGTGTCGTGGGCGGCATATACCGGTCACTCCGACGACTTTGGCCTTTCATTGATGGGCACTGAAGGCGGCGCCGAAATCCGTTCCAAAGACTACGCCCAGGTGGGAACGCTGCGCTTCTTCAGCGAGATCGATGGCACGCCGACCGTGACCGAGCCCCGGCTGCTGACCAATCATGGTCATACGGGAATCGTCAAGCAGTTCGTCGATAGCATTCTCGACGGCGCACCGCCGGAACCCTCCGGGGATGAGGGTCTCGAACGTGTCCGCCTCATCCGACTTATCTATCGTTCCGCTGAGCTGGGACGCGAACTGCGTCTGCCGGAGGATCTGGAGGCCTAAGCCCACCTGATCTTCGCGTCGTCCGTTTGGAGGAAGTTGTTGATGCCCGGCCCGATCCGTGTCACCGTTTGGAACGAATTTCGCCACGAGCAAGAGGAAGATCGCTACCTGCAGGTCTATCCGGATGGGATTCACGGCGCGATCGCCGCCGGGTTGGCCGCGCACTCTGACATCACTGTGACGACGGCGACGCTGGATCAACCCGAGCATGGCCTTGCCGCGGAAACGCTTGAGACCACGGATGTGCTGACCTGGTGGGGGCACAAGGCGCATGATGTCGTCAGCGACGCCGTCGTTGACCGAGTGCAGGCTCGCGTGCTGGACGGCATGGGATTGATCGTCCTACACTCCGGCCACCATTCGAAGATATTCCGTCGCCTGATGGGCACGACCTGCAATCTCAAGTGGAGGGTGGCCGATGAACCGGAGCGGCTCTGGGTGGTCGCCCCCGATCACCCGATCGCTGCCGGCCTGGATCAGTACGTCGAGCTCGATCGGGAGGAGATGTACGGCGAGTTCTTCGACATCCCAGCGCCCGATACGCTCGTCTTCGTGAGTTGGTTTCCGGGTGGAGAAGTGTTTCGCTCGGGATGCTGCTTCGCTCGCGGCCGCGGCAAGATTTTCTATTTCCGGCCCGGTCATGAATCGTACCCGACGTACCACAATCCAGAAATTCAAGCCGTGATTGCCAACGCGGTCCGCTGGGCAGCGCCTTCAAGCGGCCCGGCTCCGGGGTTCGGCAACGCTAAGCCGCTCGAAGCGCTACCAGCGTCCGTCACGTAGCTCGAACCCGACATCACCGATCAGGGTCGAAGAACCAGGTAGGAGGGGTGAGCATGACCGCCGGCGACAGTGGGTACGACGTCATTGTGATCGGCGGCGGCACCATGGGTACCGCCGCCGCCTGGGAGCTTGGCAAGCGGGGCGTCCGCGGACTCGTGCTCGAACAGTTCAACCATATCCATCCTTTCGGCGCCCATGGCGGCCGGACGCGAGTCATTCGGCATGCCTATGCTGAAGGTCCCGAATACGTGCCGCTCGTGCAGCGGGCGGATCGACTTTGGCTGGAGCTGGAAGAAGAATCGGGTGAGCGCATCCTGATGCGGACCGGCGGCCTGGAACTGGCGGCGCCCGGGTTCGGCCACGCTCGTAGCGCCCGCTCCAGCGCCGAACGGCACGACCTCCCATATGAATGGCTGACGCCGGAAGAAGGGCGCCGGCGCTGGCCAGTGGTGTCGATCCCGGACGATTGGGACGTGATGTTCAGTCCACAGGCCGGCTACCTGTACACGGAAGCCGCCCTGCGAACCATGGCCGCGTCAGCCCGGAAACGCGGGGTAGACATTCGCGAGCAAGAACCAGTTCTGAGTTGGGAAGCAACCGATTCCGGCGTGACGGTGACCACGTCACTCGGTACCTATCACGCGGATCACTTGATTATCACCGCCGGCGCCTGGACCTCCGAGGTGCTCGCCGATCTGGGCCTCCCGTTGCACATCCTCCGGAAGACTCTATGGTGGTTCGAGGTTGAGGATCCGGCGCTCTTTGCTCCGGACCGGTTCCCCGTGTTTGTCGCCGACTCCGACATCGGCGAGATCTACGGCTTTCCGATCGACGACTATCCGGGTCTGAAGGTCGCCGACCATTCCGGAGGCGATCGCACCACGCCATACTCGGTCGAGCGAACGGCCCGCATCGACGAGGCGGCCAACGTGGCGTTGATGGTCAAGCGCCTCTTTCCGACGGCCACCGACCGGATTCGGGAGCAAGCCGTGTGCCTTTATACGATGACCCCGGACGGAGATTTCATCATGGATCGCCATCCCACCCTACCCGGCGTCGTCTTTGGCGCCGGGTTCTCTGGCCATGGCTTTAAGTTCACGACCGCCGTCGGCGAACACTTGGTCGCGCTCGCGCTCGATCCCACGCACGAACCGATCCCGCGTCTGGCGCTCAATCGCTTCCAGGCCGTGGCGCGGGGCTAGCCGTCACCGTGGGACCGCCGACGGTTAGGGCGGAGCATCCGCATCCCCCGGCTTGGACCGACGATGCGCCCATCCAGATCAAGGACCGGCTGCGCTGGGCGCGAGCGCGGCTTGAGCCCAAGCTCGAGCAACGATTCATCGACGGCGCCGCGGACCCGGCCGCATCGAAGGTGTTGGCTGAGGCCGGATTCTTAGGGCTGACCCTCCCCGCACGGTATGCTGGCCTTGGCCAGGACTACCGGTGCCTTGGCGACATGTGCGCCAGCCTCGGACGCCTGGACCTAAGTTTTCAGATTACCGTCACCGTCCACTTGGCGCTAACCGCGATGTCAGTCCTGCAATGGGGAACCGACCGGCAGCGTACCCGTTGGCTTCCTTCGCTCGCATCCGGCGCTGAGATTGCCACGTTCGCGCTGACCGAGCCGGGGGCCGGCTCCGACGTGGCCGCCATCCGGACTCGCGCGACCGCCTGCGCCGGCGGCTTTGTCCTGAATGGCGAAAAGACATGGATTAGCGGCGCGAACGACAGCTCACTGCTCTTGGTCTTCGCGACCATCGATCCCACGCTCCGCCACCGCGGGATCACCGCCTTTCTCGTGGCGCGCGACGCGGCCGGAGTCTCAACGCCAGTCCTGTCTGGAAAACTCGGCATCCGCGCCGGCGACACCGGCGGCGTTGTCCTGAACAATGTCGTCGTGCCCTCCGAACATCTCTTGGGAGAGGTGGGAGAAGGCTTCGCGATCGCGCTCTCCGCCCTCGGGAACGGGCTGTTCACGGTTGGCTACGGAGCCCTTGGCATCATCCGCGAGTGTCTGTCACTCGTTACCACGCTGGTTCAAGGTGACGACCGGTCTCGGCGTTCCGCCGCGGACCAATCGGTGCGGGCAACGATCGCGGCGATGGTGGCCGACGAGGCGTCGGCCCGGGTACTGCTCGACCACGCCGCCGAGCTGAAGAACCGGGGGCTGCCCAGCCAACAAGCGACCAGTCTGGCGAAGTGGACGGCCGCTCGCGGCGCCGATCGCGTGGCGACCTCAGCGTTGCAGATCGCCCAGGTTTCACAATCACCCTCATTGGCAACCTTTGAGCGGCATCTTCAGAACGCTAAGGGCGCCACGATCTATGGCGGAACGACCGAAATCCATCAAGTCATGCAGGCAGCGTACGCGACCGGGGACCGCCTGGACTATCCCCCGCGACGACCGCCGCTCACCGCGGCCGAGCTAGCCAGCGAGCCGCGAAACGACCCTTCTCATGGTAACTAGCGACTCGGTACGAGCTCGGGCTCATCCGGTCCGAGGGCGCCGAGCGCCGACGTTCGGTTCGTTGGCTCCGCACCACGGGGCCACATTCCTCCAGCCGACGACCATTCATAGACGATATCCTTCAACCGGGCATCACTCATAATGAAGCCGGAGGCGGACGTTTTTCGGGCGCTGCCACTATCCGTGATCTCGGCCAGCCCCTCACGCAGGTCGTGCCGGAACGCCCGATGCCGCGCGTCGTCAAAATGACGCGTGAAGGGGAAGAGTCGCGCGTCTTTCGTCTGCAAGAATGTAACGACGCGCTCAGCCAGTTTGTGATCGTAATTCGGCTCGGGGTCGATCTGGACCACGTCGTTCTCTCCTCCGCTGCCATCGTCGTTGCCGCGCCCATTCTAATCTGGTGGTCGCCAAGCGTGCCCCGATCGTTCGGGATGGATTGCCGAATCATCGATTGACCAACATCACGCCGATTGGCCGCGCGGTCGCTCATCCCGTACCTTTGCCCAAGCACTCGTTGTTCGGATTCAAATTCGGGGTACCCAATCATGTCACCAAGTGAACCGGCAGCGGTCTTCGCATCCACGCTTGGTAATGGACTCGGAGTCATCCTCCGGGAGGACCACACCGCTCCTCTGATCTCGATGTGGACCTGGTACCGGGTCGGCAGTCGGAACGAGCCACCCGGTCGAACTGGGATTTCCCATTGGGTGGAGCATATGCAGTTCAAGGGCACGCCGACCTTGGCGAAGGGGCAAATTTTCCGCGACGTTTCCCGCCACGGCGGCGTCCTCAACGCCATGACCTCCTACGATTGGACGGCGTACTACGAAACCTTGCCAGCGGATAAGATCGATCTCGCGATCGCGATCGAGTCGGACCGCATGATGCATTCGCTTTACGATCCAGCGGAGACCGAGGCGGAACGGACCGTGATCCTGTCAGAGCGCCAAGGGGCGGAAAACCGGCCCACCTACCTGCTGTACGAGGAGTTGCTGAGCACCGCCTTTCGCCACCATCCATATGGCCATCCGATCCTCGGTTCCGAGCAAGATCTCAAGGCAATCACCCGCACCGACCTCTACGATCACTACCGGCGCTTCTACCACCCGGCGAACGCGTTCGTGGTCATGGTCGGCGACTTCGTTGCCGACGAGATGCTGGCCCGCCTCGATCGCGCCTTCGGCGCCATCGAGACAGCTCCCATTCCGAATCCGGATCAAGCCATCGAGCCGGACCAGGTCGCTGAGCGTCGCGTTCAGCTGCTACGACCGGCACCGACGTCGTACCTCCACATTGCCTACCATGGTCCAGCGGCGACGAGCCCGGACGTCCCCGCGATGCTGATGGCGGATGCGATCCTTTCTGGCGGGAAAGGGCTCGGGTTTGGCGGCAGTGGCGGCCTCGGCCGTTCGTCACGTCTGTACAAAAGCCTCGTCAGCTCCGGCTTGGCGCGTGGCGCGGGCAGCGGCTTCGACCTCTACCACGATCCTTATCTGATGACGATCGCGGTCACAACCCTACCTGATTCGGAGCCGGAGCGAATCGAGTCCATCGTCGATCGCGAGATCGAGTTGCTGCGATCAGTCGATGTTGCCGAGGACGAGCTGCGACGCGCTCAAAAGCAGATGAAAGCTCAATACACGTACTCGTCCGAGGGTGTCACCAATCAGGCGTTCCGGCTCGGGCAGATGGAGATCGTGGACTCCTACGGCCGGGCGGAGTCCCTGCTCGCGGACATCGAGCGGGTGACTGCCGCCGACATCCGGCACGTCGCGAGCCGCTATTTGGACGGCGCGAACCGAACCGTCGGCTGGCTCGTCCCCACTGAACCGGGCAGTGGAAGCACCGAGCCGGCGCATCCCGACGCGACGCTGGTTCTCGACGAGCAACGGTTCGACCAATGGGCAGTTGCCGGATCACGTTCATCGGCGACACCGCTTAACCGGCAATCCTTCGAGCGAACGGTGCTGTCAAACGGCATGACGCTCCTCGGCCAAGTCCGGCCGCACTCGCCCAGCGTCGATCTCCGGATTCGGCTCGACGCCGGCGCCGTTCGCGACGAGGACGACAAGGTGGGCCTGGCGTCCTTCACCGCTCGCGCCTTGCAACGAGGCACTCACTCCCACACGTTCGAATCGTTGAACACGTTGACCGACTCGCTAGGCGCAAGCCTTGGGGTCGACGCCGGCCGCGATCACACCGAGATTGTCATGCGCTGCCTGGCCGAGGATTTGCCCGAAGTCTTAAAGCTGGCCGCCGATGTCATCCGGCGCCCAATCTTTCCGACCGAAGAAATTGAGAAGGTCCGGCGGCAAATCCTGAGTGGCATCCGCGAAGCGGACAACGATACCGGCTCTCAAGCGGCTCGCGTCTTCCGCCAGCTCGTCTTTCCCCCTCCCCACCGTTACGGACGCCGCATTGCTGGTGAGCTGGACACCGTCGCGACCATTTCCCGAACCGATCTGGCCGCCTTTCACACGCGGGAATATGGTCCACGACGGACTATTGTCGCGGCCGTCGGCGGCATTGGCAGCTTGAATCACGTCGCCAATTTGCTCGAAACGCACTTTGGCGACTGGGATGCACCGAACGAACCAGCCCCTGACATCCGCTATCCGGAGCCGCCACGGGCCAGCGCCGAGCGTCGCGTTGCGATTCCGGGCAAGAGTCAAGCCGATATCGTGCTCGGGCTCGCCACGATCCCGCGCCAAGATCCTACGTACTACGCCTTGGATACCGCCAATCTCATTTTGGGCCGCCTTGGCCTGATGGGACGGCTGGGCGCCACGGTCCGCGACCAGGATGGCATGGCCTATTTCGCCACGAGTCAACTACAGCCAGGGATCGAGGAGAGCATTTGGCTCAGCCGGGCCGGCGTCGATCCCAAGAATATCGACCGCGCGATTGAAGGCATCCTCGCTCAGCTCCGCCTGATTCGCCACGAACCGGTGACCATTGACGAGCTGGACGACGCCAAGAGCTTCCTGATCGGCGTCTTGCCGATCGCGCTCGAGTCGAACGGGGGCGTTGCCGCCAGCCTCATCAACCTCGAACGGTTCGAGCTTGGACTCGATTACCTCGACCGCTATCCCGGCATTATCGGCCGGCTAACGCGACAGGACCTGTTGCATGCCATCGCCACGCTGCTGGACCCGGACGTGGTTGCCATCGGCATTGCCGGTCCGCCGGCCGCGTAGGACTCTTCCAAACCCGTCACCGAATCGGTGACCGCGCTTCGCGTGAAACGCACCGGTTACAGGCTGGCCGAGGATCCCGCCGAGCTGGTCGCCAGTTCGTTGGCAACAATCGGTTTGAGATACACCAGGTACTCGTTGAGACCAACTTTGAGGATCCGGCTCACCTGGTATCTGGTGTGATGCACCCGGTCCTGATAGATCCCGCCCGCCCGAAAGCGGCCCAGCCGCATTTCGCGCGCCGATTTGGCAACGAGCTCGAGGGTCACCTTGTTGCAGTCATCGCAGGAAAAATACTGGTCGGTCTCATCGGTCGGCCCCGTGTAGCCGCGCATCACCAGCGTCGTTTGGGCGCTGCCACACCACGGGCAGGTCCGTTCCGTCTGGTTGGCGGGCGGGGTCTCCATCGGTACCAGCTCTCCGTGGGCATTGTCGCACCATTTTCGTCAACCTCGTTGAAGCTGAATTGTAGCAGTCCATTGCCCGATCGCGGGAACAGCTCTCCTCGCGATCACGCTGTTCGTGCCGCCGTGAGCGGCATGGGTCGCGAGCGCCCGCCGGCATTCCGTCGCATAATGACCATATCAGCCATCGCTGCCGGCGTCAGGTTCAAGTCCGGCTCCGAGCCGTAGCGAGTCGATCCTCCGCCGCGACGGTTGGGCCAAAGGAAGGACCGCCAGTGGTCAACACGGCAATCGAGTTGGAACCCGCCGCTCGTGATCAGCTCAGTCCCGCCGAGCTCGGTCAAATCCTCGCCGATCACTCACTTATTGTTGCCTCCAATCGTGGTCCTGTCACATTTACGCTTGATGACGATGGAGCATTTACCGCCAAGAAGGGGAGCGGCGGGGTCGTCACCGCCGTCAGCTCAATCGCGCGGACGCACCGGCCCATTTGGATCGCGGCGGCGATGACCGAGGGCGACCGGCGACGGGCCGAGGTCGCGGCGACCAACAACGAACCGTTGATTGAGTTTGGCAAACCGTCGGAGTTTCGGCTCCGGTTCGTGGTGCCGGAACCCAGCGCGTACCATCAGTATTACAATGTCATCAGCAATCCTTTACTTTGGTTTCTACAGCACTATCTTTGGGATACGCCCCGAACGCCCGATATCACGGGCGAGATCTGGGAAGCCTGGCGTGATGGCTACGCGGTCGTCAATCGCCTCTTCGCGGATGAGATCTTGGCCGCGGCCGAGGTCGCGGCGAATCGGCCCATCATTATGCTCCAGGACTATCATCTCTATCTGTGTGGCGGCCTAATCCGGGCGCGGAATCCCGATGCGATCCTCCAGCACTTTGTTCACATTCCCTGGCCTGATCCAGACTACTGGCGTCTGTTGCCGACGGAGATGCGACGATCCATCTGCGAGGGCATGCTTGGCAACGACATCGTCGGGTTCCAGACGCCCGAGCATGGCCGGTCGTTCATGTACACCTGCGAGGCGTTTGTACCTGCCGCCAAGATTGATTACCGCGGCTCGACCGTGCGCTGGGAGGGACGCCAGATCGAAGTTCGTACCTACCCGATCTCGATCGATACCGCGGCGGTGCGGCGGATCGCCTACAGCAAAGACGCCCGCGCCCATGATCGCTACCTGCCGAACCACTGGAATGAGTTCACCGTCCTCCGGGTGGACCGGGCCGAGCCCAGCAAGAACATTGTCCGCGGCTTTCATGCCTTTGATCGGTTTCTCGAAACCCACACCGAGTTTCAGGGCCGCGTGAACTTCGTCGCGATCACGGTGCCTTCGCGAATGGATGTCGAAGAGTACCAAAATTACCTGGACGACGTCAGCGCCATCGTCGGCCGCGTCAACGCCAAGTACGCGGACGTCGAGACCGGCTGGCAGCCGATCCATCTCATCATGGGCGAAAATTACCCGCGCGCCCTGGCGGCGATGAAATGGTACGACGTGCTCCTCGTCAATTCAGTCATTGATGGGATGAATCTCGTGGCCAAGGAGGGCGCCCTCCTCAACGAGCGGAACGGCGTGTTGATCCTGTCCGAGGGCGCCGGGGCGGTCAGTCAGCTTGGTGAGCACTCGCTGATCATTGCCCCAACCGATGTCGAAGGAACCGCTGACGCGATCTATCAAGCGCTGACCATGCCCCTGTCCGAGCGCCGGCGCCTTGCCGAGGGATTGCGTCGCGCGGTCGAGCAAGACGATGTCGCCGCCTGGTTCCAGACCCAACTCACCGACTTGGTGGAGTGCGTCATCAACCGGGAACCCGCCCCGGCCAGCGCATAAGCTGCTGCCCGGGTTGCCGAGATACGAGTCTCTTCGGGCTCCCATTCTCCATAAACCGCTGACGATATTGCTGCCAAGGGCTCCCTTCTCTGCCAAACCGACGGTTTTGATGTCACGACGCACCGTATTGACAGGCTCCGGGATGGCCGCGATAGTAGCGAGAGGTCTTCCATGGTGAGAAGAACGCCTCTCGCGCGGCATCGCCATGCCGCTAGCCGAAAGAAGGGACAATAGCGATGAGCACCCGACGCGATCGCGCCCTCGGTCAGCGCCTCAACCGGCGAACCGCGGTGAAGGCCGCCACCGGAGCTGCAGCCGCCTTGTATGCCGGCGGCATTCCCGGCAAATCGTATCGCCGCGCCCGGGCCCAGGACGACGTCCGCGCGCAAATCCTCGCCACGAACGATCCGGAAGTTGCCGGCGAGCTAGCCCTGCGGTCTCAGGTTGAGCCCGGCGCCTTCGCTGGACAGACGGTCCGCTTTCAGGGCCTCAGCAACGCCGGCTTCCATGTCAACGTCTTCCGCCCGCTCGCTCGGGCCTGGGAAGAGCACACCGGGGCCACCGTCGAGTGGATCGAGGTCAGCCAGGCCGACTCCTACCCCCGGATGTTCCAGGCCATCTCTTCCGATACCGTCAACTTCGACGTCCTCGAAGCGAGCGCCGGCTGGGAAGGCGATCTCCTCGGCGGTGGATACTGCCTCCCGATGCCTGAGTCCGTGCTCAACGACGAGGGCTACGACTTCGACGATATCGTCGACTACCTCAAGGGTCCAACCCGAACCTGGGACGGCGAGGTCTACGGCGCCTCGATTGACGGCGACATGCACCACATGAATATTCGCAAGGACGTCTTCGCCAGCCCTGACCTCGCGGCGGAGTGGTCCGCGGCCGGCGGCGAGGGCGAGTTTGGCGCCCCCCAAACTTGGCAGCAAGTCAACGCCTATAGCGAGTTTCTGGCCGGCAAGGAGTTCGAAGGTCAGGCGCTGTATGGGATCCTCGACTCGCTCCGCGTCGACAATACGAGCCAGTACTTTTTCCATAGCCGTGCCAGCGCCTACGGCAAGCATCCCGACGACCCCGCCTTCCTCTTCGACCTCGATATGACGCCGCGGATCAACTCGCCGGCGTTTGTCCGCGCCCTGGAGGACATGATCGCCGCGATCCCGTTCGCCCCGCCCGACCAGCAAAACGCCGACCTCCTGCAGAACCTCGGCAACTTCCTGGCCGGCAGCGGCACGATGTGCCACTGGTGGGCCGACGTCGGCTCGAACGTCTACACCAACCCCCAAAGCATCGTCCAGGGCAAGGTCGGCTTCAGCACGTTGCCTGGCTCGCCGGAGGTGTATAACCACGAGGCCGGGGAGTGGGAAACGCCCGCGGAAACGAATTTCGCGCCCTATCTCGCCTTCCTCGGCTGGGGTCTCTATGTCATGAACGAGGCCGAAAGCACTGGCGTCGTCGACGCCTCATGGGATCTCGTCTCCCATCTCTCGGGCAAAGACATTTCCGCCTGGATGTGCGTCTACCCGTCCGGAATCAATCCGTGGCGGAACAGCCACTTCGATGCCGCCGAGTGGGAGGTCAGCGGGTTGCCGCTGGCTGAAGGCGACGAGTATCTTCGCTCGATCCAGGATTCGTATAACCATCCGAATCGGATCATGGACCTGCGCATCCCCGGTCTCGGCCAGTACTGGGGCGCCGCCGAGGCGGAGTGGACGCGCGCCATCTCGGGCGCCGTCTCGCCGCAAGAAGCGCTCGATGCCGCCGCCGCTCGTTGGGACGAGATTACCGACACGCTCGACCGGGAGCGCCAAACTGAGCTCTACCAGGCATCGCTCGGCCTCTAGCGCGGCGGAGGCCGCTACCGCGAACAATGATCCAGCAATCGGGGTGACGAGCATGTCATCCCGATTGCGCGGATCACCCGAAACCGATCACCGAACGAACCTGGACCACCATGCGAGACAGCGCGCTGCCAGCAACCCAGCCCCCAACCGTGGCCAGGCAGGCGCGACCTGGGCGCGGGCTGACCGAAGCGGGACAGCGACGCGCCTTCTTGCTGCCGGCGGTCTTGCTGGCGCTTGCCTTCGTCATTTTCCCGACGGTCTTCGGCATCTATGTCAGCTTCACCGACTGGCAGCTCAACGACCCGGCCGGCAGAGTGTTCAACGGGCTGCAAAACTTCCAGCGGATCGCATCCGACGACCGCTTCTGGAACGCGCTCAAGAACAACTTCATGTTTGTCCTGATCGGCGTCCCCTTCCAGTACGTCCTCGCCTTTGGTCTCGCCCTCCTCCTCAACCAAGAGATACGAGGACGCAAGTTTTTTCGCGTGGTGTTCCTGTTGCCCTTTATGATGAGCCCCGTTGCCGCCGGTTGGATGATCGGTCGCTCGATCATGGATGCGCAGCGCGGCCCGCTCCCCAGTTTCTTGCGCGATCTCGGCTTTTCCGATGTCTCATTCTTCTCCGACGGCATCCGCGCCCTCTTCTCGTTGACCCTAATCGACTCCTGGTACTCAATCCCCTTCATGCTTGTGCTTCTGCTCGCCGGGCTGCAGGCATTGCCGCCCGAGGTCATGGAAGCGGCCAAGATCGACGGCGCCGGAACCTGGCAATCATTCCGCGACATGACGTTTCCGCTCCTGCTCCCGGTCAGCCTGACCGCGATCGTGCTGCGGGCCGTCTTTGAGTTCAAGATTATCGACATCATCCTCGTCGTCACCGGCGGCGGCCCCGGCAATGCGACCGAGACGCTCACCACCTACATCTACCGCCGGGGTGTTCAGAACATCGACGTCGGCTATGCCACCGCCATGTCGCAACTGTTCTTGATCGCGGTCATCATCACGATTGTCTCGGTCATCGTTGTTGTCGGTCGCAAGGTTCGAGACGTCGCCTAGCATCCGTCCCACGTTTGTTAGAGGGAGAGGCTCGTTGGTTGCAGCGTCATCACCAGTAGCGGAAGCTTTAACAGCGAGCCATGCTCCGAGACAGTCCTATGCCCGGAAAAGCCGGACTTGGCAGGTAGTTGGTCGGACGTTGACCTACGCGGTGTTGCTGCTCTGGGCGTTCATTTGCCTGTTCCCGATCTATTGGACATTCACCACGTCGCTGAAGGATCAAGTCGCGGTCCTCCAGGGCCCGACGTATATCCCGTTCGTCGACTTCGAGCCCAGCTTCATCGGCTGGACCGACATCCTCGGTACGCCGGATCAACGCGACATCCTGTTCCGCAATGCTCGTAACAGCCTCATCGTTGCCCTTGGTGCCTCAACCTTAGCCGTCATCCTCGGTTCCATGGCGGGCTACGGGCTGACCCGCTTCAATTACCGGTTCCTGATCTGGCGGAACCGAGACATTTCCTTCTGGTTCCTGTCACAACTGATCCTGCCGCCGGCGGCGGTGGTGATGCCGCTCCTGATCTTCTACCGAGAGTTGCGCCTGCTCGATACCCACCTCGGGTTAGTCCTGCTCTACACCGTGATCAACCTGCCGATCGTGATCTGGATCATGCGCGATCAATTCAATTCGATCCCAATTGAATTGGAGCAAGCGGCCCTGGTCGACGGCGCCACCCTGTTTGGCGCCTTCCTCAAGATCGTGGTGCCGGTGGCGGGACCGGGCATGGTGGCGGCGTTCATCCTCTCCGTCATCCTAGCGTGGAACGAGTACTTCTTCGCGACCGTGCTGACCTCGATCAACGCGGTGACCATGCCGATCCTGATCGCGACCCAAGTCAGTTCACAGGGCATCAAGTGGTGGGCGATGGCCGCCGTGGCCACCGCCTCGATCGCGCCGTTGGTTATCATTGGCGTATTCCTCGAACGTTACATCGTTCGTGGACTCACGGCGGGCGCGGTCAAATAGCGAATGACCCGGCGCCCTTCACGTTCACCAGCCCTGGAGAGGATGGTATGCCAAAGGAAACGAAAGACGACGAGGAACGGCGCGGATTGGGCAAAGTCGTTTATAGCGTCGATCCAGAGGCAGTCCTGGAGGACCGCCAGGAGATCTCGCGCGAATCAGCCGAAGTCAACGAAGCGTCCAAGGAGTCCTTCCCCGCGAGCGACCCTCCCGGCTTTACGGGCACCACGGCTGAACCAGCGCCGCCGAAGCCTTAGCCGACATCGCCGAGATCGATTTCGCGTGGGCGCTCCGTGCGCCACAGCAGTCGTGTGTCAGCCATCTGCCACACCTTGTTCGGTTGGTAGCCGTCAACGTCGATTGCGCCAAGAACGAGGTCCGCCGGAAAACCGAACCAAAGCCCAAAGAGATCGTCGTTGACGACCCGCTGCAACTGCACCAGCGCCCGCCGCTGACTCGCGACGTCCGTGGCTTGCAAAAACGCGGCAATAGCCTGGTCAGCCTCGGAGTTGGCGTAACCTCCCGGATTCCAGCCTTGCCGGTTGGTCCGAATGTCCCAGGCCGTTCCGTAGAGGTCAAAGTCGGTGAAGCCTGGATAGAGATCGTAGGCATAGGCGATGAGATCAAAATCATGGCCCCGGATGGCGCGGGCCTGGAACTCGTCCCCGGGGAGCAACTGTATCCTCAGGGCGACGCCGATCGCGGCCCAATCGTCCTTGACGCTCCGCAGCACCAGGAGAAGCTCGCGTCGGGCATCCTCGCTCACGATCACCGTCAGATTGAACGGAATGCCGTTGCTGTTTTCCAGCATGCCATCTCCGTTGGCATCGGCCCAACCGGCCGCGGCCAGCAGGTCGAGCGCCGCTTCCGGGTCATATTCCGGGGATCGTAGCTCCTCGTCGCGCGCCCATGGTTGAGCGATCGTACCGGCCGCGAACGTATCGGCCAAGCCCTGGAACACATCCCTAGCGTAACGGCCGCGGTCAACTGCCAGGGTCAGTGCTTGCCGCAACCGGAGGTCATCGAAGAACCGAGGCAACCCCGTTGGATTCGCGAAACTAAAGGCGGCAAACATCACCGACGCCGCTTCGGCAACAAACAACCGGCCTGGAAGGTCATCCACGAGCGGAATATCCTCGGTCCGCAACGGCCACACGAAATCAGTTCGGTCCGCCCGCCACGCCTCGATTCGTTCCCGGCGATCGTCATTCCAGGTGAGCGCGAGCTGATCGAACCAGGGTGGGGCGAGCCAATACGTATCATTGCGGTCAAAGTTGACGCCATTGGTTGTGATCGACCGCACGCGCCACGGTCCGGTCCCGATCGGAAGCTGCTGCTGCCAATCAAATCCCGTCAGCGTTCGCTCACCCAGGGCTTTCGCTTCCCAGAACGGTTCGTATTGCGCGGCCTGAAAGATCAAGAGCGTTGCCGCGTTGAACAGCCAGCCAGGATCGGGTGCAAACAAGGTAACGAGAACCTCGAGCTCGCCAACGTCCTCGACCTCGTCCATGGTGACGAACAAGCTGCCGACGCCGGTGTCGATATCATCGCGGTACGCCATGAGCGAGAACCGCACATCACGCGCCGTAAAGGGAGTCCCGTCGTGCCACCTGACGCCGGGCCGAAGTTGGATCGTGATCGCCAACCCATCGCCGCTCACCTGCCAACTCTCCGCCAACCAGGGCGCCGGCTCCAGGGTGAGCGGATCGGGACGGAGCAGCGGGTCAAGGTAGCTCGCGAACACTTGATAGTCCTGCCGATATGATGCGGGATTGAAGTCGAGCCGTGCCGCTGACGGCCGCATCAGTCGCAGCGTGCCGCCACGGCTGGGCTCGGAGCCGTAGACCGGCTGCTGATCGTGAATGATCTGCAGTGGAGGCGGAATCGGGGTCGCCGCCGGCGTCGCGGTGGCGGTCGCGGGCACAGCGTCGGGTGAACCAAACGGGGTCGCCCCCGGTGTCCCTCGTGGCTGCCCAAGCGGTTCGGCCTCAACGTCGACCGCGACAAGGAGAGCGCCGGCGCCAATCGCGCCAATGACTCCACGTCGGGTCAATCGTCCCGGTCGCCGGTCCGGAGTCGAACCGCTCCCTTGTGCCTTGCTCACATTCTCTTCCTCCGGCGGCGGTTCGGCCACCATCCGTCCGTCACATCCGCCTCGCGCGCTACAGGGATATCTGGCTCGGCGACGAGCGAAACAGGTCGATCAAGCTAACCAGGTCGGACACCTCGCGGGTGGGCGGCGGCGCGTCCTCGTTCCAGGTCGCCCCCGTCCGGTTCATCCAAACTGACCGCATGCCCGAGCCGCGCGCTCCCAAGACGTCGATCCGGGGATCGTCACCGACGAAAACCGTCTCCGCCGCGCTCACGCCGCCGAGTCGCATTGCTGCCGCAAAGATTAGCGGGTCCGGCTTCTCGATGCCGAGCTCCCCCGAGATAAGGACAAAATCAACTAGCGTGCCAATGCCGAGGAGTTCGGTCTTTTCTCGTTGAATTTCGGCCGGTCCGTTCGTGATAACGCCGAGTCGTCGCCGGCTGAGCGTGCCACCGGACGGCTCCAGGTTGCGCAATGCCCGCAGGGTTGAGACTACGTCGGGAAAGAGAATAAGGTCGTGAAAAGGGTTCCCTTGATACCAGGCGGCGGCCGCGGCGGCCGCGCCCGGCACCTCAATTCCAAAGCGGAGAAACAGGTCCGGAAAATGGTCGACCCCGTGCGGCGATGCAGCGATCGACGCCCTGATCATCTCCTGGATCAGCGGGTCGGCGACCGGCTCCTCACGATCCGGGCGATGAAGCGTGAACGCATGCCGGAGCCGGCTGGCGCGGGCCGAACCGTAGGCACAGAGCGTGTCATCGAGATCAAAGAGGACAAGCGACGGAACCGGCTCCGGAAACGGACCCTGGCGAGCGGAAGTACGCGCCAACGGCATCAGTCCGACTCCTCTTGAGCCGCCGCGATCACCGTCAGCCGCTCATCAACCAGCTCCGCCAGGTGCCGCACGTTGAGCTGCCGCCCCGCGGCATCACAACCGCCTCGTAGGTGCATGATGCAGCCCTGGTTGTCCGTGACGAGCGTGGGCGCGCCGGTGCTCGCCGCGTCGTCCAACTTGCGGTTCATCAGGCGTTCCGCTACCTCGGGATACTCGAAGGAGAACGAGCCGCCGAAGCCGCAGCAGAGGGTGGACTCGGTCAGTTCGCGAAGCTCGCAGCCCATCACCGACTCGAGGATCCGGCGCGGCTCCGCTCGCAGCCCAAGCGCGTTCAACCCCTGACATGAGTCGTGATAGGTCACCGTCTCCCGATCGCCATCATCAAGGCTGCCCGCGGGCAGCCGCACCACCCGATCGAGGAAGCTGGTGAAGTCCATGATCTTGGTCGATAGCCGCTCGGCTCGGACCAGCCATGACGGCTCATGTCGGAACAGATGCAAGTAGTCCTGAGTCATGGTCGCCACGCAGCTCGCGCTGCCCGACACGATAACCTCGACATTCACCTGATCGAGCGCGCGGATCGTCTGTCGGGCCATCCATTTCGCGTGGCGCGCGTCGCCGGAGTTATTGGCTGGCAGGCCACAGCAGTTGAATCCAAGCGGAACGAGGACCCGGACACCCAATTTCTGAAAAGCCGCCACGATCGCTTCGCCCTGCTCGGGATAGAGGCGATCGGTCATGCAACCGGGAAAGTAGCCTACCGTCATCCCCGCGGCTGGACTCGATAGCACCGGGGTCGGGTATGGCACGGTCTCAACGTGAAGGCGATCGCGTAGCGGACGACGCGCCAAGGCCGGCAACGATCGCCACCGTGTCTGTCGTCGCGGTATCGGCATCCGGCGCCCCCGCACGAACCGCCGTCCTCGCGTCATCGGCAATTGCGCCCTGCTTCCGAGACGAAACAACCGGTCTGCCAACTTCGGCCGCGCCAATGCGCCGAGCATGGTTCGTTTCGCGACCGGCATCCCGTTCGCTTTGACTACCAGGGCACGAACGTCGAGGATTTGCCGCGGCAAGGGGATACCCACCGGACAAACGGTCTCACACGCGTTGCAGGAAAGGCAGAGGCTCTGCGGTCCCGCCGCCGCATCGAGACCATGGTGGAACGGCGTGACCACGAGGCCGATCGCGCCCGTGTAAATATGGCCAAAGACATGCCCGCCAACCTCCCGATACGGCGGGCAGACATTGGCACAGGCGGCACATCGAATACAGTGTAGTGCTTCCTGGAACTCGGACATCGCGGCCATCCGCCGGCGGCCATTGTCGACGAGGACGATATGCATCTCATGACCGGCGCTCGGTCCGGTGATGAACGTCGAATAGCTCGTCAGTCGCTGGGCGGTCCCCGACCGGGCGAGGAGACGCAATTGGACCATTGCATCGTCAAACGTGGGGATGAGTTTCTCGATGCCGGCCAGCACCACATGCACCGGCGGCAGCGAGGAGCACAATCGCCCATTGCCCTCATTCGTGACCATCAGCACCGTGCCACTCTCGGCAATCAGCGCATTGGCCCCGGTTACACCCATGCCGGCCGTGAAGAAGACCTTCCGGATCTCGTCTCTCGCCGCCTGGACCTGGTCGCCGATGTGTTCCCGCGAAATGTCTCGTCCGAGCGCGGTCGAGAAGATATCGCCGACTTCCTGCCGGGAAAGATGCACCGCCGGCATCACCATATGGCTCGGTCGCTCCGACCGGAGTTGGACGATCCATTCGCCAAGATCGGTCTCGACCGCGTCGATCCCGACTTCGGCCAGCGCATGGTTCAGCTCAACTTCCTCGCTGACCATCGACTTCGATTTCGCCACCACCCGCACCGCGTGCCTCACCGCGAGATCTCGCACCACGTCGGCGGCGGCTGCCGCGTCGTGGGCAAAGTGGACCGTCGCCCCGGCGGCCTCGGCGGCCAACCGAAACTGACAGAGGTACGCCTCCAGGTTGGCGACGACATCAGTCTTGACCGTCTTCAACCGATCACGAAGCTCGTCGAAATCGGCTTCACGAAACGCTTCTGCTCGGGCCGCCTTCCAGGCTTGCTGAAAATTCGTGAGGTTGATGGACAATCGCTGGTTGGCAAGGGCCCGCTCATACCGCTCGGCAAAGGATGTCGTGGGGTGAGCGTCGACTCGCGAGTCCTGGAGCTGGTTCATGACTGCCTTTGACTGGCCGCGGTTGGGCACCACGACGAAGGATGCCACGATCTGATTCACGAAACTGTTCGCCGTCGCGGTCGGCCCGCTCTCCACCTATGGCATGCCGTCGTCCCAAAACAGCCGGTGGAACTCGGCGCTGTCGTAATAGCCAACGATGTTGACGATCTGACTCTCGTTGCCACGGACGATCACGACTTGCTCGGAGATAAGCTCGCGACCAAGATGCGGTGCGTATTCGCGCACCACGAACTGAATCGCGGCCCGGTCTTGTTCGGCGATCACGTCGGTCACTTCCCAACGCGCGGTCGGATACGACGACACCACCGTCCCGAAATAGGCCACGATCTCGTCCGCCGGACGGACCACCTCTCGATGTGGCAAGGCGCGAAACGTCGCGTGATTGGCCAGTGTCGCCCGCAGTCGTCGCGGGTCTCGGGCATCAAGCGCGGCGAAGAACTCGCGTCCGAGCATCTCAATGGAGGTGTGAGAACCAGAATGTTGGCTCATCGATCGCATCCGTGGGTCAACACCGCGGTCGAACCGGACACAGTGCTCATCGCGGCGGCACCGGCGGCGATAGCGACTGCAACTCGTCGATCCCTGCCTTCGACACGTCGGCGATACCCTGTCTCGCGCCGACGCGCTCGAGCGTGCGGTCCAGTTCGCGCAAGACTATCTGGTCATGCAGCGCGAGATGGTCCGCCAAACCACGAATGGTCCACGATTGCTCGCGGCGGCTGATTCCGGTCCGCTGCCACGAAACGTCGGGCAGGCTTCGGAGCAGTGATCCCGTGCTTTGGCGAAGCCGGCGGCATTCCGCCATCAATTCCAGCACGGTCGCCGTCTCGTCATGCCGAAGGTCGGCCGCCGTCGGTTCCAGCACCGGCAGCTTGTCCAAGTCTGGATTGTTCCGAGTCGCGATCGCGTACATTTTCGGATAGACGCGTCGCTCCTCGTCCCGCAACCGGAGGACCAGGTCTTTGACGGATGGCTCCCCGCGATGGACGGCGCGGTCCAGCCGAGCCCGGTCGTGGATTGGTGACAACCACCGCGAAAGATGGCTGATGGTATTGAGCAATCGAATGACAAGTTCATCATTACCCAATCGTTTCACCGATTCGGGATCAACCGGATTGCCCGTCCCGCTTTCCCCCCGAACCGGCGTCAATTGGTTTCCCAATCTCCTCATCCTCTCCCCTTTATCCCAGCGCCTCGGCAATGGCCCGCGCGTGCTCGGCATCATGCCGCCGGATGTCTTCGACCATCTGGGCCAGGGTCCACCCGGGGCGAGTCCCGATCTGGCTCTTCCGCCCCCAAGCGTCGCCCGGCAGAGCTGTCAGCAGGTCGACCAATTGCCGGCGCTGGCCACGGAACCGGTCGAGCACTTTGAAGGGGTCTTGAGCGCGATACTCGTGCTCGATCTCCCAAAGTTGATCGTCAATCTCCGGCAGCCGGGGCTCATCTTGGTCTATGACCGCGTGTACCCGGGAGTGGAAGACTTCCTCCCAGTCCGAAAGATGGCCGAGGTTTTCGATGGCTCCCCACCCACCGTCGCTCGTCGGCCGTTTGAGCGCTTCGATCGCGTGGCCAGCAAGCAATCGAGCCAATTCATCTGGTACGGCCGCTAAGTCTGGGATCAGTTCCGCGTCCAGGCTCCGATTCTGTCCAGCCGATGCATCAGCCATCGACGTTAGCCCGCGATGGCACCGTGGCCGGACGACTCACGGGCGGTCCCCCTTGATTGACCCACCGACCGAACGTAGATACGCGCATCCTACTCGTCGCCATCGAGAACCAAGCTGACTTCGACCGGATCGGCAGACAATGCCATGCTCCACAACCTCACCTCCGTCTCACCAGCGGCGAACCCCACGATGAGGAGTATCGCGTTTGGGTAGTGCGCTTCAGCGAGATCAGTCTTTGACGGGGTCGATGGCGACGCCAGATGGGAATGTACAGTTGCTCCCAGCTCCCATCCCTCCACTCCCATCACCCGAAACGCCGACAACACTTCTGCCGGGTCCATTGTATATCGAGTCGGCGAATGATCCACGTTCGTCCCTGGAAAAAATGCGACCGCCCGCCGATAGTCGCCGTCGGCAACCGTGGCGATCAATCCGACTCCTTCGTTTGGACGAGCGGCGTCTAGATGCGCCAGTACCGTCTGTAGCTGAGCGCCGCTCATCCGCAATCCGGGAGGCAGCGTACCTCGGGCCGGGCCGTTGCCCGGCACGCTCTTTCCGGCACGATTACCTGCTCCGGTCATCGCCTCCTCCGTTGCGCGGCGCCCTGCCGCGCCCTACGCTTGTCGGCGAACAGCGATATAGCCGGATCCGCGGAGGAACATCGTGTTGCGCGTCACTCACCGACATCAAACGCTCGTAGCGCTCCTAGTCGTCACGATACTTCTGCTTCCTCGCGCCGGGCGGGCTGAATCCCCGAACCCGCCTGAGCAGCCTCCGTCCGCGCTCACGGCCACTCCCGGGACGCCGAGCCCGATCAATGGCCGCGGCGGTGATACCAATCCTGAGCTCTACACGGCAATTCTGCCCGAGCACCGGGAGCGAGTTTACGCCCAAACCGAGGGCACACTATCTCGATACAGGATAACCGCGACCGTTGAGCCCCGCGGCCCGGATCAACCGGCGCTGGTTTCCGGCACGCTGCAAGTCAGGTATGTGAATGAGACGGCGACACGCCATGACGAAATCTTTTTCCGTCTCTATCCAAACGCTCCCGCCTACGATGAAGCCGAGATGACGGTGTCCAGCCTGTCGGTCGCCGGGAGTCCGGTCGTGCCGGCCCTGTCGGTCGACAACACCGTCCTCCAGGTGCCGTTGCCCGATCTGCTCCCCGCGGGGGCGGCCACGGATCTCGAGCTGACCTTCTCGGCGGTCATCCCCGTCCGGCCGACGCAAACCTATGGCATATTCGCGGTCGATCCCAGCACTGGGACCATTGCGCTAGCCCATTGGTTTCCTCTTCTCGCCGGCTACGATGAGGACGGGTGGAGTCTTGACCCGGTTAGCCGAAACGGCGATCCAATCTTCTCGAATACCGCGCTCTTTGATGTCATGCTCCGCACCCCGGAGGACTGGCAGGTTGCCGCCACCGGCATCGAAAGCGAGCGGACGACCGCTGATGGAGTGACGTCCCGGCGCTTGATCAGTGGCCCCGTGCGCGATTTCACCATTGTCACGAGCGACCGGTTTGAATCGGCCAGCCGTGATGTCGCTGGCACGACCGTGACCTCATACTTTCACCCGGAGCGGGCCTCCGGAGGCGAGGCCGTCCTCGATTATGGGGCAACCGCGCTCTCGGTATACAACGAGCTGCTGCTTCCATACCCGTACCGTGAAATGGATCTGGTCGAGGTTGAGCTGTATGGGGCCGGCGGCGTGGAGTTTCCTCAACTCATGCTCATGGCGCGCTCGCTGTACGCGAATGACCATGCTCGAAACGAGCATTACCTCGAGTTTGTCACCGCCCACGAGGTCGGCCATCAATGGTTCTTCGCCATGGTCGGCAACAACCAGCATCTCGATGCGTTCATCGACGAGGGGCTGGTGGAGTACCTGTCGACCGACGTCTATTTCACGGCCGTTCACGGAGCGGAGACCGGCCGGCGACAATTCGGGCTCGAAGTCCTCCTGTGGTATCTCGGTATGTTGCGAACGGGCCGCGATATGGTGGTGGACCAGCCGACCGATTCCTTCCCCAACAGCTCCGTCTACGCGGCGGCCGTATATGCCAAGGGCGCTATTGGGTTTGCCGAGATCCACGACCTCATCGGCGACAACGCATTCTTCTCGGCTCTTGGCCACTACGCGACCGACAATATGTTTGGTGTCGGCACGGCCAGCGCCCTGCTTGGTGCCTTCGAAGCCGAGTCGGACCGCGATGTCGGTACGGTTTGGAGGTTGTGGTTTGAGCAAGAGAACGGCGCGGCGGTCTTCGACGATCAAGACTATCAGGAGCTTATGGTTGAGCTTGGTCTCCGCTAGCGTGTACCCGATCGAACGCCGGCGCCGCCGGCATCGCGATGGCCAGCAGCGCGAGGTGCAGCGACAGTCGGTCTGCCGGTACCACGGGATCAAAATTGGCGAGCTCGGTAATTCGCCGCAAGCGGTAGGCAAGCGTGTTGCGGTGAATTGCCGCCCGCTCCGCGGTCTCGACCCGCGAGCCGCCACTCTCAAGGAAGTGCAACAAGGTTTCCCGTAATACGCCGTGCCGGTCGTTTGAGACCAAGTCGCCCAAGACATCGGCGGCAAACGCGGCTAGCAGGGGGCTGTCCCAGAGCCGATAGAGCAGACGATATCCACCAATGTCGGCGGTCTGGTCAAAACTGGCTGCAACCCCTTGGATGAGACCATCTTCAAAGAGACCCGCGACATAGACCGCCTGGCGGGCTGCTTCGGTCAGTTCAGACGAACCGGCGGCTGTGCCGGAAATCGCGATCCACGGACCGTCGCCAACTCGGGGCCCGGTCGCCCCGGTTCTCGCGACACGTCTCGCCGCGCCAGGCGCCCCTCCGGGACGGTCGCTTTTGAACTCGAAGAGCACGGCCGCATAGGCTTCAATGCCCGCAACCGCGTGGGCCAGACCAAACGGGGCAAGGCTCTGTTGTAGCTCCTGCAACCGGTCCGCGGACGGCGACAGGGCTACCCGGAAGGTCGCGCTCGGATCCAGACCCAGCGTCACCGCCTGGATCCTCACCTCGCTTGTCAGTTTTCCAGCCGCCGCGAAAATGAACCGCTGGAGTGCCTCCGCCCGATCCAAACCGCGGGGTCGCAACCAGTTGGGTCCCGTCAGCGCCGACTCGACGGCGCCCGCGAGCCGGTCGGCCGCTACTCGCCCCCACGCATGACGGTCCGGCTCAACCGGTCCCAACCAAATCCGGCCGCCGGCGCGAAGCGGATGTGATAGTAGGTTTGGCCGCGTCGTCGGCTGGAGATGCGTTTCGGATTCCACGGCAACATCGTTCGCGTCGCGACTCGAAGCGAGAATTATGCCGGTACGATCGGTCACGGCAATGGGCACGGCGATTTCTTGAAACGCCAACTCCAATATTTCGTCCAACCCCGCCCCGCTGGCCGTAGCACTGCTTAGCAGCCGTCCGAGCTCTGTCCCGAACCGGTAGAGCTCGTTGCGACGTTCCGTCAGCAGGCGGTTCAGCTCGCTCTCGGTTTCGACGCTGATGCCGTCATTCCGCCAGTCCAGCACCGGCACCGGCGCCGTGCCTGCCAATGCCGTCAGTCGCTCGGATCCTTCTTCCACGACCACGGCGGCGACCCGTTGTCGCGCCAGATCAGCCAAGAGGGTCCGTAACGTCAGTCGTTGCTCCGTGATTACAGATTCCGACAGTAATATGATCTCGCCCCCACGTAGAGCCGGGAGGGCGGGAGCCATCGCCCGCGCTGCCACTGCCCAGCTCACCGCCCAGGCGAGCGCTGCCCCGGTTCCGGCAATAACCGGTCGCAGCCGCGGTTCCCATGTGAGCACGTCACGAATGGTTATTTCGTCCACTTGAATAGCTTCCTCGCTTGCCGCGTGCCAATCGACAAACCCTGTCGGACTATTGTCACTCGGTGTAGGCATTAAGCAATATGATACGATTAACTATCGTTCGCCTGGAAGATCGATTGTTTAGTGTATTGTGCAAGACGCCCTGGTCAACTTGGCCGGCACTTTGGAGTGTTGATGCCTACCCGCCGCGTCCTCGTCAGCCCGTTCAGTGCCAAGCAGCAGGCAAACTGGCCGGCATCGACCTGGTTGTTGCTCGCGGCGAGTTTGCTTGGCTTGGCCGCGTTTCTCTATCCCTTCATCCTGCCGAGCCTGCTTCGGGTCATTGGAACTCCGGCGCGGGTGCCTGGGGTTGAAGGCCCACTCGTCCTGGCCGGGGTAGCAATGTGCTGCGTGCTCTTGGTCGTGACGCGCTTCGCCTCGGCCCGGCAGCTCACCGCGAACCCAGCAAAAACCGCCGCCCTGCTCGGCGCTGTTGTTGCGCTGGACGCCACGCTTCGACTGGTTCCCAGTCTCGGCGGCGCAACCTCGATCTTCCTCCTCATCATCTTGGTGGGCGCGGTGTTCGGAGCGGAGTTAGGCTTTCTCACCGGTGCGTTGACGCTTTTGCTCTCAGCGTTCCTGACCGGCGGGGTTGGGCCCTGGTTGCCGTTTCAGATGCTCGGCGCGGGGTGGGTGGGGCTCGGAGCCGCGTGGCTACCGCGCGGTCACCGCGGCTATGCACACCTCGTGTCCTTGATTCTCTACGGAATCGGCAGCGGCTTTCTCTACGGTGCCCTACTCAGTCTCTATTCCTGGCCGTTCGCATCTCCCGGGCTAGCGGAATCCTCCACCCTCTTCTGGCATCCCGGCCTCGGCTTGGGCGACACGATCCACCGCTACGCATCCTTTTACCTCGTGACTTCATTCAGCCATGATGCCCTCCGCGCCATCGGTAACGGCCTCCTTCTCCTTGCCCTTGGCCCGCCATTGGTCCGAACGCTTGAGCGAGGCCGGCGCCGCCTCTCGTGGCGACAACCGCAAGGGCCCTCAAGGGCAGCGAGGTCGCCCGCGGCTGGCATCCGACGTGGTCCTCATTGATGCCATCGAACTTCAGCCGCGCTCATGGTAAAAAGGTTCCGGCACGATCGCGGCCGGGCAACTGATGGCTCCAACGATCTGGGACAATCCTTGACGTTTGCCCTTTGCAGGCATTGAGTGGTTGGCGGTGAGCTTCCGGCAGCCGGGCTTCTTGACCAGGAGCCGATGTAAGGATGCGGCCTCCGATCACCTCGATCGCTGTTGGTCAGATCCCTGATTCGACGGAAACCGAAACGCGAGCGGTCACCGGAAATTGTCTGCTCGGGATTCCGGCCACCTGTTCGGCCACGGCTCCCGCCGCCCTGGAGTTCATACGCTGTCTGACCAGCCCTCGTCAGCAACTCCGACCGCTCCTAGAAACGGGTCTGCCGCCAACCAGAATCAGTTTCATGAACGATCAGTCGGCAGCAGCGGAGCATCCGCTCCTATCACAGATAGCGACCGCCGCGGCAGAAGCTACACCGCGCCCCCGCACGCACTACTATTCGGCCGTGGAGCAGACCATGGGGACTTAGGTCGCCGGCGCGATGGCTGGTCTGGTGAGCGGAGAGCAGGCGCTGTCCAGCGCCAATCGCGAGCTTGCATCCGTGATGCAACACCGGCCGGCTGGCCCGTCGTGAAGACTTAACCAGAAACGACGAAAACCGGCCTCAACCGCGAAGTGCGGTGTGGTTTCGCGCCGTACACATCGCCGGCAGGCTGGAGATCCTACTCCGTCGCGATCATCGCTGAAGCATGATCCCGCAACGAGGCGAAGAGGGGCGTGCTCAAATAGCGCTCACCGGTATCGGGCAGGATGACGACGATCAGCTTGTCCTGAGATATGGGACGACTGGCGATGCGCCGGGCGGCGCTCGCGGCCGCGCCACTGGAAATCCCGCACAAGATCCCTTCTCCGCTCATCAGCTCCTGTTGAGCGGCCATCGCGGTGGTCGCATCGACCTGGATGATCTCATCGTAAATCGACCGATCAAGCACGTCGGGCACAAAGTCCGCGCCGATGCCCTGGATTCGATGCGGCGCCGCCCGGCCGCCCGCCAGCAGCGGCGATTCCGCCGGCTCCACGGCGATCACCGAGACGTCCGGTTTGTTTTGCTTCAGGACTTGTCCCGTGCCCGTGATCGTACCGCCGGTACCGATCCCACAAACGAGCACGTCGACCCTTCCCTCGGTATCCTCCCAGATCTCGAGCGCCGTCGTACAACGGTGAGCTCGCGGGTTCGCCGAGTTCTGAAACTGCTGCGGCATCCAGGCATGGTCCGTCGCCGCCACAATCCGCTCGGCCCGGGCGATCGCGCCGGACATGCCCGCCGCCGCCGGTGTCAGCACGAGCTCCGCGCCATAGCCCAGCAGCAAGACTCGCCGTTCCAGGCTCATGCTCTCCGGCATCGTGAGGATCAACCGATAACCACGCGCCGCCGCTACCCAGGCCAAGGCGATGCCTGTATTGCCGCTGGTCGGTTCGACGATGGTGGTCACCCCAGGCTGGATGATGCCGCGTTCTTCGGCGTCATCGATCATAGCCAGGCCGATTCGATCTTTGACCGAATATCCAGGATTGTATGATTCAAGCTTGGCGACAATTGTGCCGGGCAGCCCGGCTCCGAAGCGGCCAAGGCGGACCAGGGGCGTGTTCCCGACCAACTCCGTCGCGTCCGACGCGATGCGTGGCCGATTTGGTCGCGGCGGTTGTCGATTGGGAACGGAGCCAGACGGCGGCGCGGCGATCTGGACCATCGCGAACACCCTCTCATGACCACGAGGCAGCAGTCGCTCGAGTCGCTGAGAGCCATTCTAGAGTTGTGTATCTAGTTTTTCAAATGCCAACACGACGGGATCGGAACTAAACTGGCCGTGGGTCGCTCGCTTCGCGCTGGTACTCGGCTTCGGTCCCAACCCAATACGAACCGTCCGCGTAGAATTCCTTCTTCCAGATCGGAACCAGGACTTTGATGCGATCGATGGCATACTCGCAGGCGTCGAAGGCAGCGGCACGATGGGCCGCGGCGGCGGCAATCACGACGCTTAGCTCGCCCACCGAAAGCCGGCCGATGCGATGCACAATGGCGACCCGATCCACGCCCCACCGCTCATGCACCTCGTCGCCAATCCGCGCCAGCATTTTCTCCGCCACCGGCTCATAGGCTTCGTAGTCGAGGGCAACGACCACCCTCCCGCGGGCGCGCTCCCGGACCGTGCCACTGAACGTCACGATGCCGCCAACCTCCGCCCCCGCCACGACACCCTCGACCAGCCGCGGGTCGATGACGTCCCGCTGCACACGAAATAAGCGGGCGCCCGCTCCCCCGCTAACAGGTGGGATCAATGCCAATTCGTCACCAGCCCGCAAGACTTGGCCGCGACGCGCGTATTCCTGGTTCACCATGACCAGCAGGATCGACTTAAGCGGCGCGACGGTCGGGAACGCTCGCGCGATGGCATCAATGGCGTCGCCGGCGGTGCTCGCCTCCGGCAGGTCGAGCAGTTCCTCGCTTCTCCCGGTCGCCTCCCGCACGATGGCAAAGTATTTGACCGTGATCTGCATGCCCGCCATGACCTCTGTATTCCGGCGACGAAATCGCGCGATGGGCCGGCTGGAGCGCAACCGCTCGCTATCCTGGCAGGATACCCTACTTCAAGTGCCGGGTAAGACCGGACCGGAGTTGCTGCACGGCGGACCGATTCGATTCACGCAGGGTGCGAAAAACGGTGGCGGTTTCGGTGTCGCCGGCGGCGTCGGCATCTCGCGCGTACTTCTCAAGCATCTCGATGCCTTCGAGCAAGGATCCCAACGTCATGATGATGTCGTACTCGACGTTACTCACGCCGTACGTGTCTTGACCGTCGCTCATCTGTCGCTCCTTGGCTCACGTTCAGTTCTTCGGCACATCGCCGATGCTCCATCCGCGGCGCAATCACCATGCCAGCCGAGAGTCTGACCGCGAGACCGACGGCCTCGCCAGAACCGCTCCTATTGGACAGCAAGCCGGGACGCCGTGCCGGCCGGGGCTCCCAGCAGCAGGGCTTGCACGCGCTCGCCGGCCGCGTAGGGCTCGGCCCGCGGCACGATGATCAGCAGCGCATTTGCGCCAAGAAATGACGACAACCGGGACGACTGTTGCGCCCCGGTGGACGAAGCGTGGAGTTGCCCCGTCGTGTCTGTAAACACCATTGCTCGTTGGAACTCGATCCGATCGCCGGCGGTCACCGGAGCGTCCAATTGGACCTTAGCTCGCGGCCGGTCGATGTCGCCGGCGCCGGCCATCATCAGGAGGGCGGGCCGAATGAACAGCTCAAAGGCGACGAGGGCGGACACCGGGTTTCCCGGCACCCCAAAGATGAGAGTCGCCTCCGTGGTTGCGAAGTTCAGTGGTTTGCCGGGTTTCAAAAATACGCGCCGGAAGTGAACGGTAGCCAGCTCGCTGAGCAACGGCTTGACGAGGTCGAGTTGCCCCATCGACACGCCGCCGGTCGTAATCACCACGTCGCTGGCGGCGATGCGATCCGTCAGCACATGGCGCAGGTCGGCCAGGATATCCGGCGCCCGTCCGCTCCAGACAGTCTCCGCTCCGGTCTCTGACACCGCCGCTTCCAGACTAAATCGATTCGAGTCTCGGACCTGTCCCGGCCCGAGCGACCGGTCGGGCTCGACGAGCTCATCTCCGGTCGAGAGGATACTGACCCGCGGCCGCCGCCGGACGGCGACCGGGACCAGCCCCTGCCCGGCGAGGATTCCAATCTCGGCGGCTCCCAGCCGCGTTCCGGCCCGTAGCACTGGATCGCCGCGGCGTAAGTCCGAACCAATCGGCCGGATGTTCGCGCCGGGAACAGTCCGTTCTTGATGAATCACGACATGGTCATCCGCGGCCTCGGTTTCCTCCACCGGCACGACGGCATTGGCTCCGCGAGGGATGGGAGCGCCGGTCGTAATCCGGACCGCGGTGCCTTCAGTGACCGTCGCCGTGACAACGCCACCCGCCATTTGTTCGGCAATAACTTCCCGCCAGGGCGAAGCATCCTCCGCCATCACCGCGTATCCGTCCATCGTTGCCGCGGCGAACGGCGGATGGTCCTCCACCGCGGAAATATCGGCGGCCAGGAAACGCCCGGTGGCGGCCCGGAGTGACACCTGTTCCACTGCCAGCAACGTGGTCAGCGAGCGAACTTTGGCCCGCGCTTCATCCGGCGGCCACATCCGCTCGAGATCAGCGTCGCCTGGTGAGTTGGTATCGGCCATCATCGCTCAATCCTCGCGCTTCGCCTGACCTGCTCGTCCACTCTTGGGCATCGTAGCATTCGAATGCTCGCCATTGGACGACAGTGGCGCAAAACGGTTCCATCGTGGTTTGACGGACCCTCGCCGGGCCACTATAGTCCGCCAAATGACGAGCAAGCGGCCAGCCGCCACCACAGCCGAAACCAACGGCCGTCAACGGGACCGCGTCGTGACGACGAATCGTCGTGCCTTTCACGATTATTTCGTGGTCGAGTCGGTTGAAGCGGGGCTCGAACTCACCGGCACCGAAATCAAGTCGATTCGCGAGGGGAAGGTCACGATCTCAGAGGCCTATGCCCGGATCGACAACAATGAGCTCTGGCTGGTTGGTTCTCACGTCTCACCCTACAGCCACGGCAACCGGGCGAACCACGATCCCGACCGCCCTCGCAAGCTCTTAGTGCATAAGCGTCAGCTTCGAGACCTCCGCGTGAACATTGAACAAAAAGGGATGACCCTCGTTCCGCTTCGACTCGTCCTTCGTCGCGGGCGGGCCAAGGTGGACATCGGGATCGTGCGCGGCAAGAAGCTGTACGATAAGCGCGAAGCCTCCGCCGAGCGCCAGTCGCGCCGAGATGTCGAGCGGGCTCTCCGCGATCGCGACTAGCACTTCCCTTGTGACGGCGCCGGAGCCGTTCAACGGCGTATCCGGCGCCGGACGCTCACGCCGGCCCGTGGCCAACTGACTGTCCGAGCGCCGCCATACGGGGCCTGCCGTTCGCCGCCTGATGGTACGATTCGCACTATGTCGACCACCCAAGACGATCAATCGCGGCAACGTTCAAGGCGTGACCATCCTGATGTCGGGCCGCGGGCGCACCTCTGGACTCCTTGGCGCATGCGGTACGTCGGTGGCACCAAGCGCGAGGCCGGCTGTGTTTTCTGCAGCCAGCTCACGGCCGCGAACGATGTCGAGGCGCTCATCCTGCATCGGGCAGCCGATGCATTCGTCATCATGAACCTCTACCCATACAATACTGGCCATGTGATGATCGTTCCCAATCAGCATACGCCGAGCCCGGAGCGGGCGACTGACGTGAGCATCGCCGCGATGGCCCAGTTGCGGCGGCCACTGCTTCGCGCCATGCGACGGGCATTGCGCTGTCACGGCTTCAACATGGGCGCCAACATCGGCGCGGAAGCCGGAGCGGGTATCGCCGAGCACTTTCACGAGCACATCGTCCCCCGTTGGACCGGGGACGCGAACTTCATGCCGATCCTGGCGCGCACCACGGTGATGCCGGAGCTGATCCCCGTCACCTACGCCAAACTCCGGGCCGAGCTCACCCGAGAGCTCACGGGTTCCACCGCAACTCGCTGCGTCGTACGCGGGCACGACGATCGCGTGCTCGTGGATGTGGCGGGCCGGCTACCGGCATTGAACAAATTCGATGCGGACCCGATTTGGCAGCAAGCGGCCGAATTCCTTCACGATGCCTGCTCGGTAGACCCGATTCTCAGGGGCTGGGCCGGGCCATCCCAAGCCAAGGACGGTTTGATCGGGTTGTCATTCCAGGTCAATCCGGCCGCTAGTCATGCCTCAGAACCGGGGGCAGGCTGGCATTGGATCGAACGCTCCGAAGCGCGGCACGGTCCAGATGGTGACTACGTGGCCAACGCTATGGTGAACGATCTCCTCTGAGAACGAGTGATGTCTCGTTCCGTTCGCCAAACATCACCAGTGCCGTCCAACACTCGGCCGAACTTCGGGCTCGTCAACAGTGGTTGCGATTCAGGTTCGCGCCTATAATCGGGACTTCGCCGCAAGTGGCGACAATGCTACGGGTGGGGCAAACGTTGGTCCGCCGCGCCGCGAGGAGAAGCGAACTTGGTTGGAGCAGAGGTCCGCCGGTATGCCTCGGATCGGCGCGGCTTGGCGCTCAACGTCTTCCTCGGCATCGGAGGCGGTTTTTTCGGTTCGCTGGCCGAGACCATGCTGCTCCCCACGCTGGTCCTCGCCTTTTTCGTTGCTCCCCTGACCGGCTCCTATGCGACCGTGGGCCTCGTCCCCGCGATCGGCATTGGCGTCTGGTTGTTGGCCCGGCTTCCGGCCGCGATCCTCGTCAACTCGCGGCGCCGAAAATTGCCGTGGGCGATTGGTGCGTCACTCATCAAGGCGGCCGCGCTGGCACTCCTTGCCGCGGTCTGCTTCCGTGCCGATCAGACCTCGACCGAACCACTTTTGCGCTCCTTCTTCATCTGCTACGTCGCCTACAGCCTCGCCTCTGGCTTCGGCAGCGTCCCCGTGGCGGCGGTTATCAGCAAGGCCGTGCCGCACGAGGCCCGCGGCATGTTTTTTCAGCAACGCGCCTTGTGGGGTGGCCTCAGCGGGCTGGTTGCCGGGCTCGTGGTAGTTCAACTCCTCGGCCCAGCGGCGCCGGCATTTCCCCAAAATTTTGGCGTCCTCTTTCTCGCGGCAACCGTCACCCAGCTCGCCGCGACGTTCTTCCTGGCCACCATCCGCGAACCGCTGCGCATTGCCGAACCGCAAACGTCGTTGCCGGCGCAAGCGCTGCGCGGCACTCCAGAGGCGCTCGCGGATCCGAACTTCAGGCGCTTTCTGCTCTTTCGCTTGTTCCTTTCCTCGTCCGCGATCGTCGACCCATTTTTAATCATTTTTGCCGCCAGCGCGCTCGGCGTGCCGAGCAGCGCGGTGGGGTGGTATGTCATTGCCTTCGTCGCCGGCCGTGTCCTCAGCCTTCCGTTCTGGGCGGCCCTGGCGCATCGGCACGGTGAGCGCGCCTGCCTCCAGGTGGCGGCCCTCGTTCGCCTCGTGCCGCCCCTACTGGCGCTGATGCTGCCGATCCTGGCTTCGTCATCACGGCTGAATGAGCGCATTGGCAACGCGGCCACCCTTCAAGCTGTTTTCGGCGTCGCGTATCTGGCACTCGGCATGTCGCTGGCGGGGCAGTCGCGCGGGAATTACGGATACTTGGCCGAAGCCGCTCCCGACCGCTCACGCGCCGCCTATGCCGCCCTGACGAACGCCCTGCTTGCCGTGGTGGCCTTCACTCCAATCGCCGGCGGCATGCTCATTGAACGACGTGGCTATGATGCACTGTTGCTCACCGCGACCGGCCTCGGCTTGCTGGCCGTCTTTGCCAGCGGCGCCTTGACCGACACCCACGTTCGGACACGGCCCACGGCTCAGGCTTGGCGCCTGCGGCGAGGCGGCGGCAACGGCCGGGAACGCGCCGTCAGTCGCACCCGTTTTTAAGGTGACCGCTTAGGGTAGATCCACCGGTCCAGCGCTTGCGATCGCTGGCGATACCTCGGAAACGAATTGCCGAAAGTTTCTCAAGATGGCACGGGCGAGGCGCGCCGCGGTCCGGTCATACGCCTCCCTGTCAGACCAGGCCAAACGGGGTTGCAACACCGCCGGCGGCAGGTCAGCGCCGGCGGCCGGCACCCGAAATCCGAACACGGGATCAGATTCGACCGCGTGATCCGACAACGATCCTTCGAGGATGGCCCGCACAATGGCCCTCGTCAGCGCGATCGGCATTCGTTCCCCTGTCCCGTGAGTGCCGCCGCTCCACCCCGTATTGACCAGCCAGAGATCCGGCTGATGAGTATCGATCTGGCTGCCCAGCAGATCGGCATAGGCTATCGGCGGCAGGGGTAAGAACGGCGACCCGAAGCACGCCGAAAACGTTGCCTCCGGTTCATCGACCCCGCGCTCAGTCCCGGCCAACTTCGAGGTATAACCGGAAAGGTACCAGAACAATGCCTGGTCTCGGGTCAACTTCGCCACCGGCGGCAAGACCCCAAACGCATCCGCCGTCAGGAATAGGATGTGTCGTGGATGACCAGCCAGTCCCTCGGTCGAGGCATTGTCGATGTATGAAAGCGGGAACGCCGCTCGGGTGTTTTCCGTCAACGAGTCGTCGTCGGGGCGAATCTGCCGGGTCCGCGGATCAATCACGACATTTTCAAGGACAGTGCCGAAGCGATGCGCGGCGCGCCAGATATCCGGTTCATTTTGCTCGGACAGATTGATCACCTTCGCGTACGAGCCGCCTTCAAAATTGAAAATTCCGTGATCGGACCAGCCATGCTCGTCATCACCAATCAGCGTTCGACCGGGATCGGTCGAGAGCGTCGTCTTGCCGGTTCCTGATAGGCCGAAAAAGAGCGCCACATCGCCGCCAGCACCAATGTTCGCCGAGCAGTGCATGGTCGCCACGCCGCGATGAGGGAGCAGATATTGCAGCACCGTGAAAATAGACTTCTTGATCTCACCCGCGTACTCGGTCCCGCAAATCACCACCACACGACGTGTGATATCGAGCGCAACCACCGTCTCGCTACGCACGCCGTAGCGGTCCGGCGCGGCAAGAAAGCCGGGAGCGTGAAGGACCGTGAACCCGGCCACGTCCGGTTCGTCCTCGGGAACGATGAAGAGATTGCGCGCGAACAACGCCGCCCAAGCTTGATCGGTGATCACCCGGACCGGGAGCTCGTATCGCGCGTCAGCTCCGGCCTTGAGCTGTTCAACGAAGAGTTGCCGTCGCGCGAGATACGTCACAACGTCCTCCAACAAGGCGGCAAAATGGTCCGGCGACATCCGTTGATTCACGTCGCCCCACCAGACCCGGGGACCAGTTTCCTTATCGTCAACGACATACTTATCGAGCGGTGAGCGGCCAGTGTGCTTGCCGGTTGACACCACCAGCGGCCCGGTCGCCGCCAAGCGTCCTTCGCCCTGTCGCACGGCGTGCTCATAGAGCGGCGCGGCGCCAAGTTGCACGTTCGCCTTGGCGACGAGGGCATCGAGACGGGCGTCGTTCGAATCGCGACTGCCCACGCGCATCGCCTCTCGTACAACCACAACGCCGCTCCTTACTCAATATCCTGATCAGGCCCGGCATCGCCAGTCAAGCCAAAACTCGTTTCCCGAGACCGCACACGTCCACGCCGCGCGGGGGATGATCGTCGCACAATTCGCGCCGTCACCGTATGATTGCTCGTCGATCCGATGGCGTGGCCAGCCTCCGCATCCGAATTGCCGGCGCTCGCGTCGCGAGCGGCACTCGACTGGGGACATCGTGAAAATTGATACGTTTCAACTCGAACGGTGGATGACGACCTACGAGCTGGCCGTCAAGTACGACATTGCCGAAAGCGGGATTGCCCCCCTTACGACCAATGACCTACTCCGCCTACTGCCCGAAGCTGAGCAAGCGGAGACCCTGGAACGGTTGCTCGACCTCCGGCTCGGCTACTCCGAGGCCCGCGGCACCGAGTCACTGCGGTCGGCGCTGGCGGCCACCTATGCAAACACGTCGCCAGACAACATTCTGATCACGACCGGCGCGATCGAAGCCAACTACGTCCTCTTCAACACCTTGCTCGACGACGGTGACGAGGTCGTTGTCGTTGATCCGGCATATCAGCAACTACAAAGCGTTCCAGCCGCGATCGGGTGCCGTGTCTCGTATTGGAAGCCTCGTACGGACTTCGGTTTTCGCTACGACGTCGCGGACCTCACCCCGCTAGTGACCGATAGGACCCGCCTGATCGTGATCAACACGCCACACAATCCGACCGGCGCCGCGCTTTCGGCCGATCAGTTGCAGGAAGTCTACGATTTGGCCGAACAATCTGGCGCGCTCGTCCTAAGTGACGAGGCGTATCGCTGGCTGGAGGTTTCCGGTGGCGCCCCGGCCATCCCGCCAATCCGCAACCTCGGTGAGCGCGGGATTAGCGTTGGCACCGTGTCGAAACCGTTTGGCGTGCCCGGGCTGCGAATCGGTTGGATCGCGGGCCCGGTCGCTATCGTCCAGCAATGCTGGGCGATGCGCGACTTCATCACGCTCTCCCCCGGCGGTCTCAACGACGCCTTGGCCCTGATCGCGATCACCCATCGAGACCAGATCGCGGCCAGGACGCGGCACATCGTCGAGCAAAACCTGGACACCGCGGAAGCATGGTTCGCCCGGAACGCCGACCTCGTGTCCTGGACGCCGCCTCAAGGCGGCTTGCTCTCCCTGATGCGCTTCGAGCTCGACCTGCCGTCCTATCAGCTCGCCAACATCTTGGCCGAGGAGTACAGCGTCATGCTGGCGCCCGGCGCTGCCTTCGGCTACGAGGGCTACCTGCGGATCGGCATCGGCGCGCCGCCGGAAGTGTTCAGGCGCGGCCTGGAAGAAACCGAGCGCTGCCTGCGTCAACTGCTCATCTCGGGCGTCGAGACGCGATCCTAACGGCACGAAACGGGTGCTCACCGGTCAACGTCGCTCACCGTCACCGTCCCGCCGGACGCATCGGCCGCACAGTTGCCGCCGTTCTCGCGATTCCGTCTCCCGTCGCCACCGGCGACATCGCACATCGCGAGCCCGCCGGCGTTGCTGATCCGGATCGTGCAGGTCGTCGTCCCGTCGCCGCAATCTTCGACGACGTCGGGACGCGGGGTCTCGACCCGGCACCGCTCGCCGCCGCGGCAGGTCGCGGCTTGGCCATTCACCGTGATCTCAACCGCTTCCGCGTCCGCTTCCGGTGTGACAACGACCGTCTCCGCCGCGGCCTGACGGCCACGCTCCCCGCCGCCGGTAATCGTCACGTTTGGCGGCCGGACGCCTTCTTGTCGCGGCGCCATCTCCGCGATGGCCGTATCCGCCGGCTCACTCCCTGGCGTCCCAAGAATCTGGACCTCCGCCAGCTCCGCCGCTTGGTTCTGGTTGCCCACGACGATTCGGACGAATCGAGCCCGCTCCCCAATCGCGACTTCTTGCCAGATCCCCGCCTCCGGTCGCTCCTCGGCGACGACGGTCGTCCAGGTTTCACGATCGTCGGATGTCTGGATCGCGACCGGACCGTCCACGACCGGCTGGAACCAGCGCAGGCCGGACACCAGCCGCACCTCTCCCAGATCGAGCCACACGTAAGCCTCGGGAGACGCGGCACCCGCCCTCCAACTCGTGGCCGGATCGCCGTCATACACGAGGACCGAGTCGGTTGACTGATGAGGCCGGCCGCTCTCAAGAATCTCGTAGGGCATTCCCGCGAGCTCGCGTGGCTTTGGCCGCGGCTTCGGTCGACGTGGAACGTCGCCGTCAGGAACAGGCTTTGCCGTCTCGTCATCGGACTCGGGCGGCAAGCTACCCGCCGCTGTCCGACTCGCGACCGACGTCCTATGCGATCTGGCGCCATCAGCATCGACGTCATCACCAGCCGCTTCACCAAGATAGGCGACTCGATCTCGACCACCCACGCCATCGGCCGAAGCTCGATCGACCGTGGTAGCCGCGAATTCCGTCGGTTCCTGATCTGATGTGTCGGTGGAAGGAGATTCGCCTTTCAGCGGCCCAGGCGCTGCCACGGCTGATGTCGTCATCAGGCCGCTCACCAGTCCAGCCACGAGCATCAGTCGGATCAGGACGATCATCGGTTGGTGGCAAACCACGGGCTCCTCCGGTACGTCCCGGCGACGATGCGCCGGGGCCAGAGCAGCTCGCTCCCCCAAGCGAAATCCGCCCCTTCCCACGTCGAGTGTACCAGCCCACCTGAACGTACGCTACCACCCGGTTGCGTTTCACATTTTGGTAGCCGCGGCCGATGGGCGGCGGCGGAAGGGACGGCGCCAGGGATGAGCGGCCGTCGGTTTCCCGTGGTGGACCAGCTTGGGCCGGATCGGGGTGCGCCAGCGGCCCTGGCGCCGGGCGGTGCGGCGTGCCTGCCGCTGCCGGCGCCGCTGGGGGGCGATCTGAGGCCAGACCTCGTCCCAGCGCTCATTCGCGAGCACCACCCGCGGCTCGATCATGGCCGGCAGCACCGCCGGGTGCCAGTGCATCCCACCCCGCTTGAGCCGGGCTTGGAGCACCGTCGTGTGGGCGCTCTCGACACAGCCGCTGCCAATCGGGTAGCCGGCGGCCACGAACGCCGCCCGAGCCAGCATCGGCGCCAGCATCGGCCGGCGCTACCTGGGAGAGCGCCGCGCCGCGTCCCGCTCGGGACTCGCCGGCATCGCGGCCAGGGCCGTGCGCACCGGCGCCGCCTCGCCGTGGCGCAACTCGTGGCGCCAGGTGGCGACCCCCTCGCTGGTGGCCGCGGTGCCGGGACCGAGGCTGGCCTGGGCGGCGGCGGCCAAGGA
>JALZJP010000141.1 GCA_030859715.1 Chloroflexota bacterium | reverse complement strand
CCCCCACGACCGTGTGGTCTTGTGATCCGCGGCTTACCCCTGTTGGAGCCAGGCGTCGTAGAACCAGACGCCGCCGAGCGGCTGGAAGTGGATGCCCTGGATCTCGGCCGTGGCGCCCCAGAGCACGACTTCTTCCCAGAGCGGGACCGTGATCGCCTGGTCCATGATGTATTGCTGGATCGCGTGGTATTGCTCCACCCGAGCCTCCTCATCCAGCTCGGCGGTGGCCGCGTCGAGCATGGCGTCCAGCTCCGGATCCTCCTTCATGGTCCGGTTGAAGTTGGTGCCGGGGATGTTGCGACTGTGGTAGAGCGTGGTCAGCACGACCGGGTCGGTGTGCGAGAAGTAGACGCGGGCGATGTTGTGATCGCCGGCGAGGAAGGCCGCCGCCATCGCCGCGTACTCGACCTGCTGCAGGTTGACCTCCATCCCGGCTTCCAGCAGGTAGGCCTGGACCAGCTCGCCCGCCTGTCCCTGGACGCCGGAGAAGGTCAGGTACTCCAGGTGCAGGCGCTCACCATCCTTTTCCCGAATGCCATCGGCGCCGCGCACCCAGCCGGCCTCGTCGAGCAGGGTGGCCGCCTGTTCCGGGTCGTACGGGTACATCTCTTCGACGGCCGGGTTGTAGCCGAGGGTTGGTGAGGAGAGCGGCCCCTGGGCGGCGGGGCGGGTTCCGTACCAAAGGGTGTCGATGATCGTCTCCATGTCCAGGGCGTACAGGATGGCCTGGCGGACGGCGATGTCCTCGGTGGGAGCCTTGGCGGCATTGAGCGGCAGCACCTGGGGCGATCCCGGCACCGCCGGCAGGAAAATCTGGTAGTTGCTGTCGCCCTGCAAGTTCGTGACCTCTTGTGGCAACACGGCGTCAATGATGTCCGACTCCCCGTTTTGGAGGGTCCCCATCAGCGTGGTCGCCTCGATGATGAAGCGGACGATCACTTGATCGAGATAGGCCGGCCCCTCGTGTTGGTAGGCGGCGATCGGCCAGTTGTAGTCCGGGTTACGGACCAGCGTCATCGATTGCTGCTGCTGCCATTCCTGGAAGATAAAGGGACCGGTGCCAACGGGGCTCCGGCCAAAGTCCGGTCCTAGCTCCTCCGCCGCGGTCGGCGAGACGGGGGAGAGGACGCTGTGCGCCAGGTTGTTGAGGAACGGCGCATAGGGCTCGCGGAAGACAACCTCGATCGTCAAGGGGTCGATGACGTCGGTTCGCTCGTAGGGGCCGAGATAGCCGATCGCGGTCAGCGACAGCAGCTCGGGATCGAGGATGCTGTCGAACGTATACTTGACCGCTTCGCCATCGAACGGCGTGCCGTCGTGGAACGTAACGCCTTCGCGCAACGCGAAGGTGTAGGTGAGATTGTCGTCGGAGAGCGACCATTCGGTCGCCAGCCCCGGCAGAAACTCGCCGCTTTCCTGATCGAAGACGACCAACGGATCGAAAATGTTGTAGAAGAGCCGCCAGGCGTGGGTGGCACCGGAGACCCGCGGGTCCATGGTGGGCGGTTCGCTACTGTAGCCGAGGGTCACGGTGCCGCCGGGCGTCGGCTCGCCCTGGGCGGAGGGGAAGGCGCGGGCGGCGGCCAGGCTTGGTCCCCGTCGCAGCGCGGCGGTCTCGGTGGCGGCGAGCAGCTGGCTGATCGCGGATAGGGACAGGCCAAGGGCGAGGCCGCGCTGGACGAGCTGCCGGCGCGAGTACCGGCCCTTGGCGACATCGGCGACGAGCGTCTGGGCGGCGAAAATGTTCGTGGTTGACACTTCGGTGCTCCTTCACGTGGCATCGTGCGGGGGATCGACCCGAGGTGCTGCCGGCGACGCCCGACAGGCAAGGGGCGAGGATAGTAGCAAGTCGAGCGGATGAGGGCAACCACCAGGGCGCGGGTGAGCGTGAAGCTCGTCGACGATCTTCTTGGCCGTCCGCGCATAATGGACCTGACAAGACTGGCTTGAGCGGGGATTAGCGAGGACGGCGGGGATGCTGCTCATTCGGATCGTGCTGCTTTGGCTGCTCTACCGGGTTCTGGGGAGTCAAGGCTTGACTGTCCAAGGTGAAACCGGGCGGGACGATGATCCGCCGCTCGCACCCGACGCGACGGCCGAGCCGGCGGCTGAGCCCGCGACGGAGCCGCCGCCCGAGGAGGAGCCGGAGGCGGTCGAGGCGCTGTCCGACAACGCGATGACGCGGGCGCCGTTCTGGGTCCGCCTCAGCGTGGGCATCGTCATCCCGATCATCGGCCTGTTCGGCTTGGGGCTGGCCCTCGTCGCGGTCGTGGCGGCCAATACTGGGTGGGTGCTGCCGCTGATTGGAGAGGTGAGCGGCGATTGGCCGCTCGGGTTGCTCTTGATCAGCATGGCGATCTGGGCGGTCTGGCTCCTCTGGCAGGTGCCGCGCTGGCAGGCGGCGGCCTGGCGGCGCAGCACCGAACTAACCGAGCGTGAGATTTTCGACATCGAGAACTCGTCGCGGGGGACGCTGGGGCAGATCCTGGGCGGGGTCGCGGTGCTGGCCGGGCTTATCTTTGCCTGGCAGCAGCTCGGCAACACCTCGGAGTCGCTCTTCGTCAGCCAAGAAGGGCAGATCACCGACCGCTTCACGCGGGCGGTCGGCCAGTTGGGCGACGCGGATCTGACAATTCGGCTGGGCGGCATTTACGCCCTGGAGCGGATCGCTCGCGATTCGGAGCGCGATCACGAGACGGTGATGGAGATCCTGGCCGCCTTCGCCCGCCAGCGCTCGGCGGCGGAGACAGCGGCTGAGCAACTCTTGGTCGGGTCAGGGACGCCGGTGGCGGCGACGGCCGACGAACGGGCGCCAACGACGATGATGCTGTCGAGCTTGCGCGACATCCCGCTCGATGTCGATGTGGTCCTGAAAGTCATTAGCCGGCGCGATAGCACCCGAGACGGCGCCGACTGCATCGATCTGTCCGGGATGAATCTCACGCGGGCGGTCTTCTCCGGATCGAGCCTCAATCTCACGAATGTTTGTCTGCGGAACGCTGATTTGCGCAGCGCCAAGCTCGCCGGAGTGGATTTTTTTGAGGCTGATCTCATGGGGACCAACTTCTCCGGGGCGGATCTTGATCGCGCGAATCTGTCTGGCGCCCAATTGACGGGCGCCAACTTCGTTGGCGCCAATTTGAGCCAGGCGAACCTCACCGGCGCGAATCTGACCGCTGCCGATCTTCGGCAAGCGACTCTGCAGGGGACGGTACTCCGCGACGCGCTCCTGAATGGAACCGTTCTGAACGGCGCGGTCCTCGTTGGCACCGATCTCCGGGGGGCGAACATGCTCGGCGCCGAGCTCACGAATGCCACGTTGTCCGGCGTCGACCTGCGCGGGGCGGCGAACCTCACGGGTGAGCAAGTTGATGTCGCCGTGCTTGATAGCGCCAGCCAGTTGCCGCCGGAGATCGTGGCCACGCCCGATTTCTAGCGGCAACGCGGCCGGCGACGGAGTGGCAAGGTCGTCAGACTGGTGTCACCGTATCCAGGAGTTGGATGTCGCCGCCGACGACGATGCCCGCGGCTCGGTAGCCGAACCGCTCGCTACTTCCTTCGGCCGCGTCGAGATCGCCCACGTCCAGCCGCGCCGTGTCGTTGCCGAGTTGGTCCGGGCCGGCATCGGTGACGTAGAGGACAAAGGGTTCCGTGCCCTCGCCGTTGACCGCCATCGTGCCCCGGATCTCACGCTCCTGCTCGTTTTCGAGCTCCCAGGCGTAGGCGATGGGCCCAACGCTCTCCAGGGTCATCCCGCCGTTGGTGCTGGGATCGATCCAACGGACGAAGCCGGTTGCCTGGCGCTCCGCCTCGTCCCCCAGCTCGGTGGTGAAGAGCACCAACGTGGCGTCGCCCACCTCGGTCCGGACAATACCGCCGCCGGTGACCCCGTTCAGGCAGCACTCGCAGTTCTCGCCGAACGCGTCGCAGTTGCAGGGCCGGCAGGACACGGCGACGGTGCGCTCGCCGTCCTCTTCGGACAACTGCGCCTGGACGGCGCGGCGCCCGACCAGCGCGGTCGAAACGGCGGCGGCAAGCCCGCCCAGCAGACCCCGGCGGGGTAGGTTGCGAACAAGCGATCGGGTCAGATGGTCAAATCGACGGGCTTCCACGGTAGCTCCTTCTGGCGCGGGCCAGCGAACGATCGGTGGCGCGTGCCAACGATGTACCGCGTATGGTAGGCCACGCCGGGGCTGCCGTGTCATCCCAGAATTCTGCCATTTCGGCGGTCGCCCCGGCGCCGGAGGGGACTCAACTCGGACGAGACGACGGTCGTGCTGGCGCGGATCGACAATGTGCTCGTGATCGGCAACGCGCCAGCGGGTAATCTTGACGAGCGCCATGAGACGGCGTTGACGCTGGTCCGGATCGCGGTCAGCCGGAGCCGTTAGACCAAGTCCGTTTGGCCGCGCTGAACGCCCTCGAACAAGGCGACACCCATCGCTCCTGGCCCGATGTGAGTGCCGATGACCGGTCCGATTTGCATCACCAGGATTTGGTCGCGGGGGATTCCGGTGACGCCGGCAAGCTGATCCGCCAGCTTCGCCGCGGCCTCGGGGTCGGAGACATGGATCGCCGCGATTCGCTCGACCTGGGGGAAGCCGCGCACGAAGTCGATCAGCCCATTAATCGCTTTCGATCGGGTGCGGGTCCGTTCAAATGGAACCACCTGTCCCTCATCGACGCGCAGCAACGGCTTGAGTTGGAGCAATCCCCCGATCAGGGCGGCGGCTCGCCCGATCCGGCCGCCACGTTGCAGAAACTCCAGGGTGTCGACGAAGAAGAGGATGTGGTGCTCGGGCACCTCGGCTCGGAGCTGGGCGGCGAGCGCGGCCGCCGTCATCCCGGTTTGGGCCAGCTCGGCGGCACGGATGGCTTGCAAGCCGAGGCTCATGGTGCCGGTCCGGGAGTCGACGATCTCGACCGGGATCAGATCGGCGACGGCGGTGGCCGCCATCGTCGCCGATTGAATGGTGGCGCTCAGCTTGCTGGAAAGGAGCACGGCGACGATCGCGTCATGGTCGGTTGCCAGCTCTCGGAACGCGGCCTCGAAGCGGTCGGGTGAGGGTTGCGACGTTGTCGGCAGCACCTTGACGGTGCGCAATTGGGCGACAAACTCGTCCGTCGTCAGGTCGATCTGATCGCGGTAGCTCCGATCATTGATGTGAACGGTCAACGGCACCATGGTGATGCCGTGCTCGGCCCGCAGCTCGGGCGTTAGATCGGCGGTGCTGTCGGTGACGATCGCGATCCGCGGGAAAGGTAGAGGCATAGGATCCCTCATCCGGCCGGCCGGGCCGGCCGTGGCGACTACTCGACGGAAATCACAAACGGATAGTGCGGTTGGCCGCCCTCGACCATCTCGACCGTCAGCCGCGGCGCCGTGGCTCGCAGCGCATCACGCAAGCCCGTTGCCGCCTCCGGGCTGACGCCGGCGCCGGTGAAGATGGTGATCAATTCGGCGTCATCGAGATTGGCGGCGGTGACTGCCGCGATGGCAACATCAACCTGATCGACTCCGGCGGCAACCAGCGTTTCATCGAGAAACCCGATCGCCTGCCGCGCCCGCACCTCGACGTCATCGATGACCGCATCTCGGATGGCGTGTGTCACCTCGACGGTTCGAACGTGAGCCAGCGCTCGCGTCATCTTCCGCGCGTTGTCGTCGAGCGATCCAGACGGCGTCAGGGCGGCCAACGCGGCCAGACCCTGCGGCACCGAGCGGCTCGGCACCACCTGGACGCGCTTTTCCGTCAGCGTTGCCGCCTGTTCGGCGGCGAGGAAAATGTTGGGATTGTTGGGCAAGACGATCACCTGGCCGGCGGCGAGGGAGTCGATCCCGGCCAGGATCTCGGCGGTGCTGGGGTTCATCGCCTGGCCGCCGGTGACAACCGCCGCCCCGAGCGAGCGGAAGGCGGCGCCCAAGCCCTGACCAGGCACGATCGCGAGCATCGCCAGGTCAGGCGACTCGACCGCGGCAGGCGAGGAGCCGGCCGGATTCGCCGAGGTGACGTGACAGGCGGCGGCGCGCGCCTCGATCAGGCGCTTCGTTTGCAGCGTCATATTGTCGATCTGAATGCGATCGAGCTGGCCGAGGCCGACCGCGTAGTCCAGGACAGGACCGGGATTCTCGGTGTGAAGGTGGACGCGGAGCGCCCGCTCGTCACTCATCACCTCGGCCGATTGGCCAAAGTCGCCGAGCCGGGCTCGGACCGTTTCGAAATCCACGGCGTCTTCGACGAATACCACGAAGTTGACACAGTAGCCGTAGGCATCGTCACCGTGGGCGGCCGGAATCAGGTCGAGGAAGGCCATCTCGCCGGCGAGCGGGTGGGCCGCCACCGCGTCCGGTTCGGTCGCCAGCTCGGTCTGGCCGGTGGCGAACCGGGTCAGCCCTTCCAAGAAGTGGACGACGCCTTGGCCGCCGGCATCGACCACATTGGCGACTTTGAGGATGTCGAGCAGTTCCGGGGTCGTCGCCAGCGCCGTTCGGGCGCCGTGTAGGGCGGCGGTCAGGATCGTCTCCAAGTCGGGAACGCCATCGGCGGCGGCAACCGCGGCGTGCTCGGCGGCGACCCGAACGACGGTCAGCATGGTGCCCTCGACCGGATCGAGGACCGCGCGATACGCTCGCGCTTGGGCCCCGGCCAGCGCCGCCGCCACGTCCGACCCGGTGATCGTCGAGCGATCGGCGATGGCGGCGGCGAAGCCGCCGATCATCTGACAGAGGATGACGCCGGAATTGCCGCGGGCGCCGATAAAGGCGCCGTGGGCGATTGCCGCCGCGACGGTCCCGGCCCTGGTGTCCGTTCGTGCCGCCGCCGCACCGGCCGCCACCGCTTCGCGTAGGGTCAGCAGCATATTGGTGCCGGTATCGCCGTCGGGGACCGGAAAGACGTTGAGCGCGTTGATCCGGTCCCGATGCCGGGCCAGCCAGTCGGTGGCAACCCGGGTCGCGGCGAGCAAGGCCGGACCGTCGGCGTGGGCGGTATTGGAAACCATCACCGGCTCGTTCCTGCACACGTCGCGTCCTTTGAGTCCTCCGGCGACCGGGCCGGGCGGCCGGTGGGCGACCGTCATGCCGTATGGTAGGATGGGGAGTCGCATGATGACGGTGTTCTCGGCTGGGACCGTCTGTTTTGTTCATTCGACATCGAGCAATGGTTAGCATAACGCAAGATGAGCGCCCGAGGAGGTCCAGCGACGGTGTCCGGTACATGTGACGTTTGTGGCAAGCACACGATGTTCGGCCACAATGTGAGCTTTTCTAAGCGGCGGACCAATCGACGGTTCAAGGCGAATGTGCAGCGCCGAACGGTGGTCGTCAACGGGGTGTCGCGGCGAGTCGATATGTGCGTCCGCTGTATGCGGACCGCGGTCAAGTCGGCCTAGCGCGGCGCGGACGACCCCCTTTCCCCGGTCCGGGGCGAGGGGGTCGTTGTGCTGCCGGGCTCGGGTTGAGGAGCAGCCATGTCTCGTCGTCGATCGCCCGCGACCCTGCCCGGCAACATCCTGATAGGGCGGACGGCCGAGGCGCGGATCGAGCGGATTGTCTCGGGCGGCTTTGGCCTGGCGCACGCGCTGGGCCGGACCATCTTCGTGGCCGGTGTGGCGCCGGGTGAGCTGGCGACGGTCCGCATCGATCGGACGCCGGGCAAGATCGCCTTCGGCAGCGTGGTCGAGCTGCTCGAGCCGTCGCCGGCGCGCATCGAGCCGCCCTTCCCGGAGCTGACCCGGCTGGGGGCGGATTTTCAGCATCTCACCTACGAGGCGCAGGCCGAGGCCAAGCTCGACATCATCACCGATTGCCTGCGCCGGATCGGCAACATCGAGACCGAGCTAGAGATTCCAATTGAGCCGTCGGCCCGGGAGTGGGGATACCGGGCGCGGGCCGAATGGCATCATGACCCGGCGACCGCCGCCTTCGGCTACGTGGAAGCCGGGAGCCACCGGGTCGTCGATCTTCCGGCCGACCCTTTTGTGGTGCCGGCGCTGGCGGCGACGTTCGCGGCGCTCCGGAAGCATCTGGCCTTTGCCCCGGAGGATGCCGAACCGTCGGCGGTGCGGGCGGCGGCCGGCGATGATGATCGGGTCGCGCTCGACCCGGCCCTGCTGCCGGGGACCGAGGGGCTGGTCCAGACGGTTGTTGCCGGTGAGCACTACGCCTACGACGCGAGCTGTTTCTTCCAGACCAATCCAACGGTGCTGGCGCCGATGGTGGCGGAGGCGCTGCGGCATGCCGCTGACGATGACCGAACCGCGCCGTCGCGGCGGTTGGCGATCGATCTCTACAGCGGGGTCGGTCTCTTCACCCTGCCGCTGGCCCGGCGCTTCGAGCGGGTGATCGCGGTGGAGTCGCATGGCCGAACCGCGGAGCTGGCGGCGCACAACATCGCGCGGGCCGGTCTCGGGAATGTCCGCCTGGAGCCGGCGGCAGTCGAAGCCTGGATCGGCACCGCCTACAAATCACACGGCCGGGCGCCGTTGTTGCTGGTTGACCCGCCGCGGACCGGGCTGCCCCCGGTCGTGGTCCGGGGCATCGTTCGCCTACGGCCGGGCCGGATCACCTACGTCTCCTGCGATCCCGCCACCCTCGCCCGCGACCTCAAAGCGCTGATCGCCGCCGACTATCGACTCGACGGGATGGCAGCCTTTGACATGTTCCCCCAGACGCATCACGTCGAGGTCGTGGCGCACCTGCGCCGGGCGACTGATCCCGAACCGGACTAATTGCTTTTCTGATGGAGACGAGCGCCCCGTGGCGTGATTGTCGGGTGGGGCCGCTATTCCCAGGGGTCGTCGCCCGCGGGGAGGCGGCCGCCGAACCGGCCCATCTCGCCGCGGTCCGCCTCCGCCAGCTCGACCATGGTGTCGAGGAAGGCGTCGAGGCCGGTCTCGGGCTGGTGGAACCGAAACCGGCCAAGCTCATAGATGACTCGTTGATCGGGCAGGAAATCGTCGCCAGTGGCGGCGAGGCGGTGCAACGCGATGAGCCGGGCATCATCCGGGGCCAGCGAGCGGATGTGAGCGGCTAGCTGATCCAGCGCCCCGGCGGTGCGTAGGTTGCGGGCATCACGGTCGTATTCTTCCGCCTTCCGCCGGCGCCAAGCGGCGGTGTCCTCGCAAAAGACGGCGACCGTCTCCTGGAACCGGGGGTTGCTCACTCGACCGGTGCCGCCGGCGGTTCGGGGGCCGGATCGGTCGGCAGCACCTCGCGATCGAGCAGGAAGCGGGCGATGAAGGCGTTGTTGGCGGTGATGAGCTGGATGAAGTAGCTGGCGGAAGCGCGGACCGAGGCGAAGCCGGGAGAGACGAGCTCGTCCTCGACCGAGGTTTTGTTTTGCGCGGCAGCCTCGGTCGCTTCCAGGATCAACAGCTCCTCGAAGTAGGTCAGCAGCTCGTCTTGGCTCATCCCCAAGGTGTCGCGTGGTCCGGCGCTCTCCATCGACTATCTCCTTCATCGCCGGCGTAGTCAGCGACCGTCGTCGTCGCCGGCATCGCCGGCGGCATGGTCCGTCACAACGCGGGGGATGGTAGCAGGTTCGGATTCGCGGTAGCGAGCAATCGGCGTGGGAGGCCACAACCCGCGCGCTGCCGTGGGCAAGTCATTCGCTCGATGTTCGCGGCGTCCCGGATCGATCGCGCGGCCGCCCGAGGCTGGCCGCTTGGTATACTGGCAAGTGCCCGCGAGTTCGTCGGTGACGAGCGCCTGTGCAAACGGAAGCGGGTCCAAGCGCACCCCACCTGTCTTGGCGCCTTTGCCACGGCGAAGGCAAGGAGTTCCCGGCGATGACCTACGTGATCGCGCAGCCCTGTATCGGGGTGAAGGACAATAGTTGCGTCGAAGTCTGCCCGGTCGATTGTATCCACTCCAGCGATGAGGCTGACCAATACTTCATCAACCCGGACGAGTGCATTGATTGCGGCGTCTGCGCCGAGGTGTGCCCGGTCGAGGCGATCTTTTTCGAGGATGATGTGCCGGAGCAATGGGTCTCGTTCAAGGAAGTCAACGCGGCGTTCTACCAACGGTAGGGTCAAATCAGCGGCTACCGCGGGTAACGACGGGCTGAGCCGCGAGCGCGGTGTTCGGCGCGATGTTTGCCGTGCCGGGTCGATCCCTTGCTCACCTCGACCCGGCGCTCGCGGCGTGATATTATCTGTTCAATTAGTTAATATGTGAGGACGCGACCAGTATGACGACACGACCACCCCGAGCACGTCCTGGCCGCCCCCCGAGCGGTGAGCTGGCGGAGGGCGAACGCCGGACGCGCATCCTGCGTACTGCCCGCGATCTCTTTCAACGTCGCGGCTTCGCGGCGGTGACGATCAGCGATGTCGCCGCGGCGGTCGGGGTGACGACGGCGGCGGTGCATTATCACTTTGCGACCAAGGCGGAGTTGTACGCGGCGGTCATGCGGTTCGTCCTGGACGAGATTCAACGAGCGATTCGGGGCCTCGCGGCGGTGCCTGGCCCCGTCAACGACAAATTACGTCAGCTGGCGTCATTCGCCATCGTGTCGCTTCAACGGAACGCTGATCTGGACACCATGATGCGCGACGCGGAGGAGCATCTCGCGGTGGCGCACCGCAACGAGATCGACGAGGCGCATCTGGGCGTCGTCACCGCGCTGGCCGATCTAATGCGGGAGGGGGCCGCCCGCGGCGAGCTGGCCGCCGCCGACCCCGAGATGTTGGCCCACGCCTTCTGGCACTTGCTGGCCGGCTTTGCCGGCCGGGCGGGAGCGGCGCGCGGCTACCAAGGCCGGCCGGAGGTCGCCGCCGCGGTCATGCATCTGTTCCTCCACGGGGCGGGACAGGAATCGAAGTCACCAGGAGGTGAAGCACCATGACCAGCCGTTCAGTCGATCTCGCTCGGCAGGGGCTGACGATTTTCGGTGCCGTGTTTCAAGTGGTGGCCGGTGCGTTAACCGGGCCCGTGGTTGCCCAGATCGCGAACGACTACCGGACCCCGATCCTACCGTCCGGCTATGCGTTCGCGATCTGGACGCCGATCTTCCTGCTCGCGTTCATCTATGCCGGCTGGCAGGCGTTGCCGGCCCAGCGAGAGCATCCGTTGTTGCGGCGCATCGGCTGGTTTATCGCCGCTGGCTACATTGGCAATGGGCTCTGGGAGCTGCTCTTCCCGGCCGGGCGGTTTCTCCTGGCGCAGGTGGTGATTACGGCGATCCTGGGCGTGTTGGCCCTCGCCTATCTGGGCTTGGTTCGCGGTGGCCACGGCCGGAAGCTGACGGGCGCCGAGCGGTGGCTCGTCGCCATGCCGCTGGGACTGTACTTCGGCTGGATCACGGCGGCCACCTGCGTCGGCTTGGCGGCGACCCTGGCGGTCAACGGCGTTGCCGATGCGGGCTCGGGAGCCATGATTGTCGGGGTAGCCCTGCTCCTGATTGGCGGAGCCTTTGCGCTGGCGATGATTAGGGCAGGCCTACGCGGGCCGCGCGAGGCGTGGCTGGCATATGCCGTGGCCGTCATTTGGGCGGTGATCGGGGTCGCCGCCAACCAGCTTGGCCCGTCGCCGGTCAGCGGCTCGGCCGCGATCGTCATCGCCGGCATCGTCCTTGCCGTGGTCGTCTGGCAGCTCGCCACGTCGCGGAATGGAGAACGAATGATCGGGCAGGCGGCATAGGGCCGAATCAACGGACCTTTCGCGCGGCGGGTGGCGATCGTGGAGTCAGGCGGCATTAATCCGGCAGGGTGGCCTGCCAGAGGTCGGTATCGGTGACAAAGTAGACGAGGCCGGCCTCTTCATCAATCACCAGGTCGCGCACCTGGCTCAGCGCGCGTGCCGCCTCGACGCTCGCCGGATCGCCCACGATCGGCACGGGCGGTAGGATTTGGCGCGTGGCGCCGGCGCTATCGAGCCGGACGAGGCGGCCGGCCGTTAGGCCGATTTCCGCCCCGGTGTCAACGAGATAGAGAAAGTTCGTGTCCGGGCCGCCGGCGAGGTGGGCCGGGGTCACGAGCGCCGGCGTCACCTCGGGGACACGGGATGCTTCTAAGACGCCCTGGAAAAAGGTGAGAATCCGGCCATCGGCCAGAAGCACATGGATGCGGCCGTCGATGACGAAGTCGCGGCTCGCGAGCAATTCCGGGAAGGCCGTGGCCGACATCCACGCTTCCGGCGCCCCGGTCAGGCGGTCCGCCGCGTACTTCAGCAAGGCTCCGCCAGGACCGAGCGCGTAGAGGCTCCCTTGATAGGTGGCGAGGGGGCTGGTCGCGAGCCATGACTCGTCGAGCGCCGGACCGCGGAAGAAGCGTTGCCAGCGTCCGGTGTCATCGCGCGCGTACAGGGCGGCGTCATCGAGCAGCAGCAGGCGTTCGCCGTCGGCGACGCCGGTGCGCGGGGATTGGACGATTCCGCCCTGAACGGCGGTGCCGGGGCCGAGCACCTGCACCAAGCGCTGATTGGTCTGATCGATCCCGTAGAGGCCGCCGCTAATCAGCCAGACGTCGCGCCCGGTCCGGGCCAAATGCACGGGGTGCGCCAGAACCTCCGGGGGCAGTGTCCCCAGCCGGATCATGCCGTGCAACCGAAGGTTGCCCTGGGCCAAATCCCGGGCGGCTTCAACGGCCAGGGCTTGTTGGTGGACGGTTGCCGCATCGGCTCCGGCGCCACGCGCTTCAACCAGCCCCGCTTCGGCGGCGGTGAGGGCGCTGGCGGCGAGGGCGGGATCGGCAACGATCGCCCGCAGGGAGCCATCGATCGTTGCCAACGCGGCATCGGCGCGGGCAATCTGATGCCGGTAGCGGTCGAGCAGGGCGCCGGAACCGCCGAACGCCAGGAACAGGACGAAGCCAACGGTCAGCAAGCGGGACGGAACGTGCGTATCGAGACCACGAGGCAAGTTCGACCGCCACTCCGCCGGCCAGCTGGGCTGGTCTCGGTAGCGGCGGACACTGCCAGCCCCGGGCGCCGCCATGGCCCGGCGGCGGGCGCTCGAGAGCGGGTAGACCGCTCCTCGCCGCGGCTGCTGACGGGACGTGAATCGACCGGCCACGGCCGTCAGGCCGCGCCAAACCAGGCCGACCGGCCCGGATAGCCCTGGCCGGCGGCGCCCGTCCGCGGAGGTCGGATCCAGTTCCGGGCCGAAGCTGGCCGGAAGCGGCCGATCGAGTGGGATGCCGACCGCCCCCCAATCGGTCCGGACGGCATAGGCCGGCCGCGACCGGGCCGAGACGCCACGGGTGCCGGTCGCCTCGGCCGGGAGCGCGGCTTGAGCGCGCGCCACTTGGGGGATGACGACCGGCCAGGTCTTGCTGGCGTGCGTGCCGCCCGGTAACGAGAGGCGAGGGAAGCCGCGCTCGGTCGTGAGGCGGCGGAGATGAATGACCGCCGCGTGAACGTCGTCCAGCTCGTGTTGGACCGCTATCTCGCCGAGGTGGTCGAGCGCGATCTCCGGTTCGCCGGTGAGCAGCGGAGCCAAGGCGGTTTCGTTGTGACCGAGATTGCGGCTGATCGCGGTTGAACAGAAGGTGATGACGTCACCCGCGGCGGCGATCGTGCGAAATACGAGCGGGCGGGTGCCCTCGCGGCAGCCCAAGGGCTCCGGCTCCAGCTCGTCGCTCGGTGGGACGTAGTCATGTCGCCACGACGCGAGCTCGGGGAAGGCATAGAGCTGATGGTCCTGCGTGATCATCACCGCCGTGGGCGGAATTTGAGCGATGATCAGCTCGCGGCCGGCGACGACGATGCCGGTGGCTCCGACGTAGACGCGCCGCTCCCAGCGACAGCCCGCCGACGGTCGATTCTCGTCGATCAGGATCGCGTTGGCGGCGGTGAACGCTTTCATCAGCGCGGCCGCCGGCGGCAGGGAGATCGCGTTGGCGAAGGTATCGCGTAAGGTGGTCAGGGCGAGCGCCGCCAGCTCCATGCCGCGGGCGCTTGGCTCCAACGGTTCGACGCACAGCAACAACCGCCGGCCCTGGTGGGGCAGGGTGTCAACATGCAGCAAGGCCGCGGCGTCGATCACGGCGCCGCCATTGAGGGCGAACGCCATGGCATGGACCGGGCTGACCGGCGCCGAACGTGGTCGAGGCGGAAGCGCATGGTGGCGGACCATGAGGGATCAGTCTTTCTTGAATGATTGGATCGGCAGTGAATGAGCAGGCCGTACCCAGTGAGCGTGTTAAGCTCAGGGGACAGCGAACAATCGTTCTCTGTTGTGACTTCGCCTATGATCGAGTGGAACGCTGGTCGCAGTATAGCAGCGGCGTGTACGTACGTCTACGGCTATTGAACCGATATTAACGGACCACACCGTGGGCCGATGTGGCACAGACTACGCTGATTACCGGCGGCCGGCCGCATTGGCGGTAACGTGACACGGCTGGTTATTGCGGTGGGAGCGTGGTCTCCCGGTACAGCGAATCGGCGCGATCGGGGTCGCGGTCCGCAACAACATGGCGGAACGAGGCCGAGGCGCGGGATTCGAACGGCGGCGGCTCGGTGACCGCGGCCAGAGAAGCTTCCGCCCGGTGCAGCACGGCCGCCCCCGCCGGCCCGAGATCGGCAGCGCGAGCCGCCGCTTCGCGGAGCAGGCGCACGCTTTCGGCTTGGTGCCCGTTGGTACTGAGCAAAATCCCCAAATTGAGCTGCATCAGGGCCACGCCGGCCCGATCATCGAGGCGCAGCCCGTGCTCAATGGCCCGCCGGTAGGTGTCGACCGCGGTCGAATCGCCCGCCGCGTGCTGGGCGGTCGCCAGGTGCTGCAACGCCTGGCCCAGAAGCGCGGGCTGATCGACCGCCTCCGCCAGATCCAGGGCCCGCCGCAAGTGTTCGAGCGCGAGCGGCAGGTCGTGCCGGCGCTGGGCCAGGCGCCCGAGCTTGCCATGCAGCCGACCGGCGGCGGCGCTATTGCCGGCCACGGTCGCCAGTTGGAGCGCCTGCTCGCAGAGAGCGATCGCGTTCGCGATCTGCCCGGTCTCCGAGGCGAGGCCGGCCAGCGCGATCAAGAGATCGATCTGCTCGCCGGTTTGTCCCAGCCGGCGGTTCAATTCCAGGGCGCGGCCAAAGCACTCGCGGGCGCGCGGCGCTTGGTTGCGGGCCACGTAGATCCGGCCCAAGAGCGTGAGCAGATTGGCTTGAAGCTCGCTGTCATCGAGTTTGCGGGCGACGGTCAGCCCGTCGCTGAGGGCGCGGATCGCATCCTCAGGCTGGTTGAATCGCCAGAGGGCCTGGCCGATGCTGCCGAGCCAGCGAGCTTCGTGCCGCTGATCGTGGGTGCGGCGGGCAATGTCGAGCGCTTTCATCAGGTGTTGGAGCGCCTCGACCGGGCGCCCCGCCAGCGAATAGGAGACCCCCAGGCCGCCGAGCGCGCGCTGCTCGATCTTGAGGTCGCCGCTCGCGATCGCGAAGTCGAGGGCGCGGGAGAAGGCGTCGATGGCGTCGGCCGGCTGGTCGAGCGCGATCAGGCTGCTGCCGAGGCGGGTGGCCCATTCGCCAGCCGCTTTGCGGTTTCCCAACCGTTCGTCGAGATCGACCAGATCCCGCTCGTGCTCGACCGCCGCCGCCAGGCGCCCCCGCTGACGTTCGGCATCGACCAGGGCGGCGAGGCACTGCCCTTCCAGGGCCAAGTCGCCGATCTGGCGGGCGATCGTCAAGCCGTGCTCAAGCTGGCCGACGGCCTCGTCGCGTTTGCCGTTGCGGCGCAAGGTCTCGGCCAGGCTCAGCACGATCCGGCTCTGGAGGCCGAGATCAACCGTGCGCCGGGCCGCTTCGGAGGCCTGCCGTTGCAGCGCGGCCAGGGTTTCAAGCTCGGTGTCGCGCGGCATCAGCTCGATCTGCCGGATCAGCGCCTCGGCGATGCCGCGATGATGGTCAAGCCGTTGGGCCGACCGGCCGGCCCGCCGGAAGAGGGCTTGGGCGCCCCGGCGGTCACCTTCTCGCCGTAGGATGTCGCCCAGGGCGAGGGCGGCGTCAACCTCGGCGACCGAGTCGTCTTCTTCCTCGCCCAGGTCGATCTGCTGCTGCAGGAGCACCCGCGCCCGCTCACTGTCGTTGCTTTCGATCGAGCGCTGGCCGAGCCGGCTGAGGGCGGTCCGGCCGCCTTCGAGATAGCCCGCTCGTTGGGCCACGGTGTACGCCTCACGGAGCACGCGATCCCGCTCATGACTGGGGTCTTCACCCGGCAGCAATGCTTCCAACCGGATCGCGGCATCGACAATCTGTTTGTCGAACCCCTTCGCCTTCGCCGCCGCCAGGGTGAGCCGGGCGAGGACGACGGCATAGTCATGGTCTTCCTCGGCCTGCTCGACGACGATCGCGTCGAGGCCGGAGAAGTCGTCAGTCGTGAGGCCGTCGAGGATGCCCGGCTGCCGGATCTCGGCCAGGCCGCCCTGGACCGAGCGGCGCCGATCGGTGACTTCACGGGCAATGAGCAAAACGGCGTCGCCCGCGCCATCCCGCCGCCGTAGACCCAGCCAATCCCACAAAGTGGTCACCACGGTTGCTCCGTTGCGAGTGCGCCAGCCAGCGCATCGAGCGTCAAGTTGCCGCCGGAGAGGACAAGGGCGACGTTGCGGCCGGCCAGGTCATGCCGCATCGCATAGGCGGCGGCGAGCGCCGCCGCCCCGGCCCCCTCCGCCAGCAAGCCGGTGGTGGTGAGGAGGGTCAAGATCGCCCGGCGCAAATCCTGATCGGACACCAGGCGAAAGTCGTCCAGTCGCCGCCAGAGAATCTGGGCCGGCAAGCTATGACTGACGCGGGTCGCCATCCCTTCGGCAAAGGTGTCCACCCGATCGTGGGCCACGAAGCGGCCGCTTCGCCAGGTTTCATAGACCGCGGGTGCGCCCTCGGCCTGGACCGCGATGACCCGGAGGCGCGGATTGATCCCTTTGCCGGCGATACAGGCGCCGGAGGCGCCGCTGCCGCCGCCGACCGGAACGATCAAGACGTCGAGGTCGGGCACCTCCTCGATGATTTCGAGCGCATAGGTTCCCACCCCGGCAATGAGTCGTGGCTCGTTGCTGGTGTGGACGAAATAGGCGCCCCGGGCGGCGGCGTCGGCCTCGGCGGCGCCGGTGCAGGTATCGAAATCGACCCCGGAAAAGACGACGTCGGCGCCGAAGCGTCGCATCGCGGCCACTTTCAACGGGTTGGCCCGTTCCGGCATGTGGATCGTGGCCCGGGCGTCAAACAGCCGGGCGGCATAGGCGATGGACTGGCCATGATTGCCGGTCGAGGCGGTCACGACACCCCGACCGAGCTCGGCTGGAGACAATTGACTGAGCAGGTTGATCCCGCCACGAACTTTGAAGGCGCCGATCGGCTGCAAATTCTCACACTTGACGTAGGCATTGCAGCCGAGCAGCTCACCCAGCGCCGGCGGCTGAATCAGCGGAGTGGGCGCCAAGTAGCGATCGACGACCTGGCGGGCGCGATAGACATCGAGCAGGGTCGGCAGCGCCAATCCCGATTCGGGATCATGCGCCGGCAGCGCGGCCAGATGGCCGGCGTCCGCCTGGCCGGGCAATTCAGTTTGAGCGGTTGCCGGCATAGGCACCTTCCGCGTTTCTCCCCCGTCCGCCCGCTGAAATCCCCGGACTGTCGCCCGCCCGTCGCGGTTGTCCGCCACGGCATGCGCAATCATAGGGCACGACGGCGTGTCGCGGCGCCGGCATCGCCGCCCTTGCCGGCAACGTCGCCAGCACCGTACAGACAGTTTACCATTGTCTTGATGGCACGGCGCCGACGAAGCCTTCTTTTCCAAGACTACCATGCCTGTTGTTCCCAATGCATACCACTTCAATCGTGGTGCCACCCTCATTCAGCCTGTGTCGGATCTGCTTAGGATTGCATTCGTTCGCGGTTCGGTCTACGCTGAACGTGACGATTTCGCGATCGGCGGCGGGGAGACATGACGTGATCGAGCAAGCGACATTGACACCGGGAACCGCTTCTGGATTTGGTGACCGGCTGCGGGTGGCGATGAGCCGGTCGGGGAGCTTGGCGTGCATTGGGCTCGATCCAGATCTCGAACGGTTCCCGGGCACCTGGCGACATGATCGCGACCTGACGCGCGCCATCGTCGGCTTCAACGCGGCGATCATCGAGGCGACCCACGATCTTGTCTGCGCGTATAAGCCGAACCTGGGGTTCTACGTCAAATACGGCCTGCCCGGGATCCGGGCGCTGATCGAGACCCGGCGCCTGGTCCCAGCCGGGGTGCCCGTGATCCTGGACTGCAAGGTGAACGACATGCAAAGTACCGCCGCCGCCTACGCCGAGGGATATTTTGGGGCGATGGACTTCGACGCGATCACGGCCAACGGCTATTTAGGCGACGACGCGGTCGCCCCCTTTCTGAAGTATCCCGACCGCGGCGTCTTCATCCTCTGCAAGACCAGCAATCCGGGCGCCGCGACCTTTCAGGACCTGCCGGTGCCGGGCGCTGACGGCGACGAGCCGCTCTATCTGACGATCGCCGGCCGGATTCAGCGCTGGGCCGATGAGGGGCCGGCCACGGTCGGCCTGGTCGTCGGCGCCACCTATCCGGCCGAGCTGGCCCGGATCCGCGCTCGCTGTCCCGACCTGCCGATCTTGCTTCCCGGTATCGGCGTCCAGGGTGGCGACATCACGGCGGCCGTGACCGCCGGCCGCGATCGCGGCGGCGGCGGCCTCCTCCTGTCCTCGTCTCGCTCGATTACCTACGCGAGTCGCGGCGAGGACTTTGCCGCCAGGGCGCGCGAGGCGACGATCGAGCTGCGCTCGGCCATTGCCGGAGCCAACACGTCGGACGTGTCGGCAGCGCGGGCCGGCGTGATCTAACCGGCCAGCGCGAAGGGTCGTGCCGGCCGGCACACGTCATGGCGAGACATCCGCGTGACGTGGTATTGGCGGTGCTCCGATGGGTCTTCGTCGCCACAGGAGCCAATCCCCGTCGTCACCACGCCGGTCGGCTCGACCGTGAGATCGAAACATCCAGGATTCCGGCCATCTGGCTCGGTAAATGTGATCCGGACCTCGGTGCGGTCGGTGATCGGATCAGTTGGGACGATGATCTCGCTCGTCACGGTCCGCGTTGTCCATTCCCAACCTCGCTCGGCAAAGACGGCCCGCTCCGCCACCATTTCCGGCACGCCGCGCAGTGCCGCCCACCCTCGATAGTGGCGAGCCAAATCGGGAAGATCGCCATCCTGGCGCATGAGCTTGGCCAGCGCATCGTCGTTCATGTGCGCCCAGCATCGGCCGTCCGGGAGGTCGATCAGGGTGGGCGCGAAGCGGTGGCCGCCGATGTGGCTGACCCGCCAGGCGCGGCTCGGTCGCGGGCCGGTGAGCGAAGAGGCTTGGCGGAGCCGGCGATAGACCGGGTAACCGAAGGAAGCGCAACAGCGATCGCGGGTGCCATGGGTGCAGACCAGCACGTCCCGCAGGTGGGTCGTGTCTTGCCGGAATTCGGCAAAGGCGGCGAGCGCCGGGGATTGTTCCAGCACGGCCTGGACCAGGTTGCCGAGCACCTCGTGAGGCACCACGAAGTCTGTCTTGTGAAAGACCGACATCGAACGGCCCGGGCGCTGGAGAGAGATCAATCGGGTCAGGCCGACGGGAGTGTACGCGGGGTCGGGAACGATCCCGTACAGGCGGAACGAGATTCCGGCCGCGTCCGCTCGCGTCAGCGCGGCATCGACCGCGGCCGGGAACCGCGGCGCGGTCCGGACCGCCCGCGGCCACGGCAGAGGCACTTCGATGAGCAAGAGGCGATCGAAGGAAGCGACCGATCCGATCGGGTCTTCGCCCACTCCTTTGGCGACGAGCGAGCACATCGGACTGCCGCCGACGTTGATTTCTGGAATCGCCATCTTCCGCCTTTCGGACCTTCTGTCGCCGATCGCTCATCGTCGCTGGTCTTCGTCGCGTTCGGTCCCGACCCGCTTCAAGGCGCGCCACCGCCGTCGATGAAACACGACCCGCACTATATCCGACTAAAACAGTCGGAATTGCACTTAGGCTAGCCTGGCGGCGGCAACGTGTCAAGGGGACGGCCGCGCTCAACCGGCCTCGCGCATGAACGGGATCAGTACCGTGCTTTGCCGCCGGCCCGGGACGCCGCGATCGTGACGCTGGCCGCTAAGCTAACGTTGCCTGCTGCCGCGTCCCGGCGCGGATGGGGAGCGGTTCGTAGAGGGGCACGATCCAGGGCGATGGGCGCAGCGTCAACCGCACCTTGGTCAGGTCGACGTCGGCGTCGATCATGGGCTGGGGCGTCCGCCCGTTAAGCGAGACCATCACCTCCGCCCGCACCTCGACGTTCGGATACCCGGCGGCGGCGTAGCGCCGTTCCAAAAAGCGGACGAACTGCAAGATCATGTCGGGATGGGTTGCCATCTTCTGGTGCTGTGAGCGCGTGAGGTGTTTGCCGGGGTCGATCCGCCACACCCGGCCGCTCGCCGGGTCGGTGACCACAAAGACGGCGGTGCCGCGTTTCGAGCGCAACTTCATATGCCAGGAGAACCGGTGCCCCTCTTCGGTCCAACTGACGTTGCCGGGATAGAGATGATGCCGCAGCGGCATCAGGATCTGAAATAGCGCGTAGGCGGCGAGCATGACGGCGCCCGCACGTTGGGCGTCCGTCAGCGACCGCGTTGGGAGCAACTGATCCGATCCCGACCAGGATTGCGGCCAGGGCAGCCACGACGTCGGGAGAAAGAGCACCGTGGACGCCATCATGAACCAGGGAAAGATGCCGATCCGAAAGAGCCGGTCATTCATGAGATGGAAGCTGAAGACGAAGGGGAGCGAGAGCGGCAACGTGCGCCGCCAAAGCATCAACGGCACGATGCACAGGTCGAACAGCAGCCCGCCGTAGACGAACATCTTGACCATCCACTCCTCGTGGACATACCGGCCGATGATCGGGATGTGGGCGCACTGGGCAACCCATCGGCGCATCGGCTCCCCCCGCAGCCAGTCCCAATTAATCTTGGCGACGCCGCCGAAGAAGTAGGCGATGGCGATCTGCCCGACCAGCAGCCAGAGCGCCCATTTCGGCGCCGAACCGGATCGGAGCGCTGGCTTGAACCAGGCATCGAGGGAGCCGGCGCGGTTGGCGGGAATGACCACCATCAGCCAGCTGACCAGGCTGATGAGGTAAAAGTGATTCAAATAGCGCGTCTTCTCGAGCAGAAAGACATAGGTAAAGCCAGCCGCAAAGAGGATCGCGGCCGCCCGGTACCAGAGCCCGACCGTGATCAGCGTTGCCGTGGCGCCGAGCCCCAGGAAATGCAAGTGCATCCCGTTCCCTGGCCAGGGGCGGACCCAGCTGAAACCGGAGTAGGTGAAATGCAGCTTCGGCTTGATATAGGTGCGCGAGATCCAGCCGTGGTTGAAATAACGGTAGACCTCCCAGAGGCTGATCGCACCAAAGGCGACCCGGAAGTAGACGAGCGATCGGATGTCGGTCTGGTCGAACAGCCGGCCGGCGACCCGATCGATGGCACCGCGGGTGGGAGCCTGCTGGTCATGGCGACCAGTGACTGCCGCGAGCAGCGAGGATGGGCTCGGCAACCACCGACGGCGCTTTTCAGGCTCGTCGTTGTGATGGCTACGAAACTGAGGCATCTTCATGCTCCCTTTAATATTCCTTCACCTTCACTGGTCATTTCGCCGCTATCCTCTTGGTAGAGGACGGTACAATATTAGCCCATGATACCGAACTCGGAACCTTGAGCAGGCATCAGGCTCGCGCCCCGCGGGTGCCGTCGCGACCCGGGGGGTGATCGGCCCGGCCAGTGCAGCGAAGGCGACAAAGATGAGAGTTCTCTCATTTTGATCTCACGGTTCCCTCCTCCGCATTTCCTACCGTGAACATAAGGACAGGCGGCCTGGGTCCGTTCGAGCGTCAAGCGCCGCGCCGTCAAGCGGGCTTGTCCATGCTCGGGCGACCAATCCACCCTACCGGTGCCGGCGGTTTCGCGGGCAACATGCGATCCGCACATGGTTGGTGGCGAGACGAACCCACGGGGGAGGAGCACAGGACGATGAATCAGCGGACGGACGACGAGTTTCCCGAGCCGATTGAAGACGCGACGGAGCATGACGAGAGCGTGGCGACCCGCCGACGCTTGTTGCAAGGCCTGGGAGCCACGGCCATCGGCGGCGTGGCCTGGATCGTGTCCCGCGAATCGGGATCAGCTCAGTTGGCGGCGGCCGATGACGATGAGGACGACGGCCGAGATGGCGATGACGATGATGACTAGTAGCCGTGGCTACTAATCCGACGACGAACGTCCCTGAGGCAGCGAAACCGGGCGCATCGTGAGGCCGATCGAGGTCACGCCAGCGAGAGCTTCGACCCGAGCGATGCCAGCCTCGACGGACCGGACGGCGGTGATGGGGATCGTGAGTGATCGCTCATCACCGCCGCTTCGCGTACGCCGGACCCTCATCCATGCGGGGTGCGGTACCATTCGGGCGCGGATCAAGGAGCGCGAATGGACCAGCCGCACCAGCAACCGTCCCTCCACGGTGACCCGTATGCGACGGTGCCCACCGACGCCGGGCCGCGGCCGATCTCGCCGACCGATATTTCCCAATTCGTCAGGCTCGATCAGTGTCAGCGGTATCTGCGGTTGCGCCTGCACGATCGCGTTGCCGGTGATGGATTCCTGCGTGAATACGGGGTAGATCCGCAAGCGATCCCGCCGTTGCTCACCCGATCGGGCGCCGCCTTCGAGCAATCCGTGACCACGGCGATGCAAGCGCGATTCCGGGTGGTCGAGTGCGGCGGGGTGGCCGGCGGCCAGACCTCGGATAACGATCGGCTGGTCGCCCTCGCCCGGTCCCTGCCGCCGGGACAGGTGGTGATGCTCGTCCAACCCCGGTTGGTCGTTACGGTCGGCGACTGGCGATTGCGCGGGGACGCCGATATCGTTCGCCTGGAACGCGAGGCGGACGGCGTCTTGCGGCTGCTCATCGTCGATGTCAAGAGCTCGGTCGCGGCGAAGATCGAGCACCGCTTGCAAGTCGCCTTTTACGACCGGATGACGGCCGCGCTCCTTGACGCGGCCGGGGTTGACTATGCCGATATCCAGACCGCGATCTTGTACCGGACCGGAAGCATGCCGGCAGCGGTGTCGACCGCGGATGTGGCAAAGCTCGCCACCGAGCGCCGGCTCGCGGCCGACCTCCTGGCAATGCCCGATGGGTTGCTCGAGCTGGTGGAACGGCCCGAGGAGTACCGGCGGGCGGTCAGCGATCTGGTGACGCGGCCGGGCTCGGTAGCCGAGCGCGTGGCCGAGGCGCCGTTCGCGTCGCTCCCCTATCACCTGACCTTCAAGTGTGACGGCTGCCTGTACAACGAGTTCTGTATGAAATGGAGCGCCGAGCGGGATGATCTCTCGCTGCTCCCCTACGTGTCGGCGGCGGAGAAGCAAGCGCTGCAGGACGGTGGGATCGCGACGATCCAACACCTCTCCCGGTTGAAGCGGCCGCGGGTCGACCCGGCCACGGGGGAGCCCGATCCGCTTGACCTGGTGCCGGTGCCCGAGACCAGGGACACCGTCAATCGGCTGGGAGGCGCCTGGCCAGTGGGGCCGCGGCTGGATGAGCTGATCCACCGGGCCCGCTCATATCGCGCCTTCAAAGGCGATCCGGTGACCGGTCTCCCGTTTATTCCCAGCAAGGGCTACGGCTCACTGCCCTACGTGTCACCGGATCACAATCCCAACCTGATTCGGATCTATATCGATGCCCAGCATGACTTCCTGCACGACCGGCTCGCCATGGCGGGGGCGCTGGTGGTCGCGTCCGAGCATGGGCGGGAGCGGCCGCACCGGCGCCGGGTCGTGATCGAGTTGGCGGATGGGCCGCCCGTGAGCCCGGAGCGTGAGCGGGAGCTTCTGGTCCGCTGGATCGAGCGCACGCTCCGCGCCGTGGTCGAGCTGGCGGCGCCGGACGACGAGGGGAAATCGCGGGCGCCGATCCATCTCATCTTCTACGAGCGCTACGACCAACGGGTGTTGATGGATGCCCTCGGCCGGCACGCCGGGTCGGTGCTGGCGGCGACCCCGCTCTATGATTTCATGACCCAGATGGCGGCCTACGACTCGCCGGTCGCCACCTTCCTGGCGGAGGAGATTCGCGAGCTGCGAAACTACCCGATGGTGAGCCAGTCGTTGCAAGCGGTCGCCAAGTGGTTGCGGTTCGATTGGCGCCAGGGGACCGACTATTGGCGCCTGTTCAAGGAACGGATGTTTGACTATTGGGGCAAGCTCGATGATCCCGCACCGACCGCCGCCACCGCGCAACCGGCCTGGTACACCAACCGCGCTCGCTTCAGCAGCCAGATCCCGCTCGAATATGCCTACGCCGCCTGGGGCGAGATCGAGCCGCCGGCGCCCGGTGAGCGGGATCTCTACGCACCCTACCGGGCGATCACGCCGGACCTGCTGATCGGGTTTCAGCGGCGGCGCTTGGAGGCGATGGAGTGGGTCGCCAAGGATTTCAAGGGCAACAAGGACACCGCCAAAGGGTCGTTCGATCTGCCGGACCTGGCCGCGTTCGAGGACAAAGCGCGCGGCCTGGCCGATGCCGCGCAGGAATTCTTGACCATTGAGCGCCATGTCTCGCTCAACCAGTGGAAGCAGATCCGGCTCCAGCCGCCGGAACGGCGCATGCTCAGCGGCGACACGCTGGTCGGGCGCTATCTGGATGCCGATCAGGAACCGGAAGTTGCCGCCCAGAATCGTGCGAACGAGCTGCTGCGGCAGCGTCGTGAGGAATTGCGGGTGGCTTGGCGAGCGGAGCATCCGGAGGCCAAGCAAGTTCGGTTGCCGAAGGAACAGCGAGCGGAGAGCGACTGGTCGCAGGCCGGGCTCCGGGTCTGGCTTCGGCTTGAGCTGACCGGAGTCGATGCTGAGTTGGACCACGTCTTGGGCCTTACCAAGTTGCGGGATGGCGATACGGTGGTTCTCAATCCCCGCTGGTCGGTCGATGGCCGGCTGCCGCCGGAGGCGCAAGTGACGCTCCAAACGACCTCGCGCCAGATGCTGTATCGAAGCCAGCAGGCGCGCATCGTAGGCTTTCGGGTGGAACGAGACGCGAACGAGCGGGCGGTTACCGGCTTTGTCCAGATCGAGCTGATGGATGAGCGTCCGGGCGGTCAGGACGGGTTCGTGTTCCGGCGGGTGCCGCTGCCGCTCGCGGACGGCGTGTTGTACACCCTCGACGATGATCCCAACGATTGGTCTGGCTCGCACCAGCGCGGCGTCATCGCGGCGCTCCAAGCCGGCGGCCGGCACGCGCTCTACGACCGGTTGCGGGGGGCTCCCGAGCTGCCGGAGGACGCGACCTGGCCACTGGCCGCGGCGGTGGGGCAACGACGGTTTGCCAACGGCTTGGCGGCGTTGCACAAGGCGGGCGCGGTCCACGACTTCTCGCCGCGCGTCGACGGCTACATCGGCGATCACGGCGCGGCGCCGCTGCTGCTGATCCAGGGGCCGCCGGGCACCGGCAAGAGCTACTCCACCGCCTTCGCCTTGTTTGCCCGGTTGCAGGGGGCCATGGCGGCCGGCCTCGACCGCCGCATCTTCGTCTGTTGTAACACCCACTCGGCGACCGATGTGCTGCTGGAGAACATCGCTCGCGTTCGGGCCATGCTTACCGATTTCCAGGTCCAGTGCCCGGCTCTCTTTGCTGACTACTTTGATGCCCGGCTGCTTGACGTGCCGCTGTTCCGGGTCCAGCCGAAGGGCGAGATGCCGGACGGCATCATCGCGCTGCATGAGAAAGCTGCCAAGCCGGCGGGACAGCGGCACATCGCGGATGAGATCCTGGAGCCGCGCTGGGGCGTGGCGGCGGGGACGCCCGGCGGGGTCCGGCGGGCGATCGTCGACCGTTGGGGCACGAAGGAGCTGCTGGGGCACGCCTTCATCGACTGCTTGGTGCTTGACGAGGCGTCCCGGCTCAGCCTGCCGGAGGCGATGATGGCGGCGTTGCCGCTGAAGCCGGACGGCCAGTTGATCGTGGTCGGGGACCACCGGCAGATGCCGCCGATCGTCCAGCATGACTGGGCGAACGAGCGGCGGCGCAGTTTTCGGGACTATCAGACCTACGAATCGCTGTTCGATACGCTCCGCGACCGCGGTCTTCCCGACCAGCCCGTCTATCCGATGATTCAGCTCGACGAAAGCTTTCGCTTGCATGCCGAAATGGCGGAGTTCCTGCGGCGGGAGGTGTACTCCCGCGACGGGATCGCGTATTACTCGCGACGAGACGAGGTCCTGCCCCGGTTCGCCGGCGTCTCCGACTTCGTGGCCGCGGTGCTGGCGCCGGAACATCCGCTGATCGTCGTCGTCCATGACGAACGCCGCAGCCAGCAGCGCAACCGCTTCGAGCAGAACCTCATTTCCCCGGTCTTGCGCACCCTCGCCGATCAGGGGTTCGACCCGGAAGCGGGGGTCGGCGTCGTGGTTCCCCACCGGGCGCAGCGGGCCGACCTGCAAGAGGCGGTGCCGCAACTGAGCCGGCGCGATCCGGTGAGCGGGGTGATCACGGTCTCCGCCGTCGATACCGTGGAACGGTATCAGGGCGGTGAGCGCGAGATCATGATCGTCAGCGCGACCGAGAGCGATCCGGGCTACGTCCTGGCGCGCAGCACGTTCCTGCTTGATCCCCGCCGCCTGACCGTCGCCCTCAGCCGGGCCAAGCGAAAGCTCGTCCTGGTGGCGGCGCGTTCCATCTTCGAGCTGTTCAGCCCCGACGAGGAGGTCTTCGCCAACGCCCAGCTTTGGAAGAACCTGCTCCACCACACGTGCACCGACCTCCTGTGGACGGGGGAGGTGGATGGAGAGCGGGTCGAGGTGTGGGGGAACGGCCCGGCTGCCGGCGTGGTCCACCCCCAACCCCCCCCATCTTGGGGGGACACGACCGATTTCTCCGGTCTACGCGTCGAAGCTGGGACGGCTGGGCGGTGAGGTCGCTGAGCAGGTGGGGCCTCCGCGAACGGTGACAGGTGCCGCGGGGTGAGGTCGAGCTCCGGCGAGCCCGGCCGGCGCTTGTCGGTTTCGGCGGCGGCCCGCAGAAGGCGACAACTCTCAGGATGACACTCCGTAGCGGGTGGCGATCGCGGCGGCGCGGTTGCGCAGGGAGGTGCGCAACCACGGCGGGGCCAGGGCTTCCGCGTTCGTGGCGAGCTGCCACAGCGCCCATTCGGCGTGTCTCGGATCCTGGAAGGTCACCTCCAGCCGCCGCCAGCCGTCCGCGTCGGCTTCTTCGGCGAGGACGGCCAGCGCGGTGTCCACCAGCTCCTCCCGCCGCGTCGGGTTCACCCGTACCAGCACGGTGACTTGGTCGCCGCCGGTCCGAAACCGCGTGCCGCGTTCCTGCCAGGCTCGGTCCAGATCGACCCGGTCTGGTCGCTGCGCGGGTTCGGCGAGTTCCTCGGCGGCCAACACCCGGGACAGCCGGTAGGTGCGGTCCGTGCCAGACCTCGTGGCCAGCAAGTAACCCTGGTCGCGTACGGTGACCAGGCCGATCGGGTCCACCGTGCGCCACTTCGGGGTCTGGTCCACGGCCGCGTAGTGGATGCGCGGCTTGTGTCCGGCGACCACCGCGCGCCGGACCTCGGCCACTATGGTGTCGAGCACCTCCTCGGTGACCAGCCGGCGCGAGAGGAGGTCGGTCTCCGGGTCGATGAGCAATCGCTGGGCCGCGCCGGCCGCGGTGTCCCGATAGCTTTCGGGCAGCGCGGCGACCACCTTGAGCATGGCCGAAGCGAGCGCCGAGCCGAGGCCGAAGGCCCGCGCGCCGCGCCGCGATCCGGCGACCAGCAGGGCGAGCGCTTCGTCGTGGTTCAGTCCGGTGAGGTCGGTCCGGAAACCGGGCAGCAACGCGAAACCGCCGTGCCGGCCGCGTTCGGCGTAGACCGGGACGCCGGCCGCGGACAGCGCCTCGATGTCGCGCAGCACGGTGCGGGTGGATACCTCCAGCTCGCGGGCCAGCGTGGCCGCGGACAGCCGACCGCGCTGGCGCAGCAGCAGCATCATCGAGACCAACCGGTCGGCGCGCATACGAGAATGTTACCACAATACACGACACAGGATGTCGTGATTTGTTGGTAGGCTTATGGACGTACGGACTCTCGACGAATCGAATGGAGCTGATGTGGCAATGGAACGAACGGCGGTCAACCCGGTGACGTGGTCGGTGGAGATGGGGTACAACCAGGGTGAGATCGTCTCCGGGCACACCCGGACCCTGTACTGCTCCGGGCGGACCGCGATGAGCGGCGACGGCAAACCGCGGCATGCCGGTGACATGGCGGCGCAGTTGGCGCTGAGCCTCGACAACCTGGAGGCCATTCTCGGCGGGGCCGGCATGTCCCTCGCGAACCTCGTCCGGCTCAACGTCTACACCACCGACGTCGATCTGCTGTTCCAGCACTACGGCGTGCTGGCGTCGCGGTTGGGCGCCGCCGGGGTGGCACCGACCACCACGATGCTCGGGGTGACACGGCTGGCGATCTCCGTCCTGATGGTCGAGCTTGAGGGGACCGCCGTCGCGTGACGCGACCTCGCCGCCTCCGGCCGGGCATCCGGTTGAACCGGCACGAGTAGCAGGCAGGTGGGTGATTTCCGGTGCTCAGAATGGTGACAATCGGCGTCTATGGCTTCGACGGCGAGTCCTTCCTGGAACGACTGCGGCACGCGGACGTTCGCCTGCTGCTCGACCTCCGGCAGCGCCGCGGTGTCCGGGGACCCGAGTACGCCTGGGCGAACTCGGCGCGGCTCCAGCGTGCGCTCGCCGCGGCGGACATTGGCTACCGGCACGTGAAGGAGCTGGCGCCGACGACCGAGCTGCGCCAGCTCCAGTACCGCGAGGACGACCGCCAGAGCGTGGGCAAGCGCAGCCGCATCGCCCTGGCGCCCGAGTACGCCGAGCGCTACACCCGTGAGATCCTCGATCCGTTCGACCTCGGCGCGCTCGTGGCGGAGCTGCCGAGCGATTCGGTGACCGCCCTTTTCTGCGTCGAGCGCGATCCGGAGGCATGCCACCGCTCGCTTGTGGCCGCGCGCCTGCGCGCCGAGTACGGCCTGCCGGTCACGGACCTCCGCCCGGGTTAAGCCATGCCTATCACCGGCGTTCGTGGAGTGGCTGATGGGCCTCCCCCGCGGCTGGGTCACCGACACCGCGTCCTCACCGCGAATCTCGTGACTGCTTGGCGGTCGCAAGCGGCGAGGAGGCCCCTGGTGGGAGACGGTAGTGATGTCGTGTGGTTCAAGGCGCCCGGACTTGAGGTGTTGGGGGTAAGCGACGACGGGGTCGAGGTCACGATCGCCGTGGAGACTACCGCGACGGTGGTGGGCTGTCCGGGCCGCGGGAGCCGGGCTCGAGCGAAGGACCGCCGGTGGGTCACCTTGCGCGACGCGACGTTGCCGGACCGAGCGGTGCGCCGCCGGTGGCGCAAGCGGATCTGGTCCTGTCCGGAATCAGCGTGTAAGAAGCTGTGTGGAAAACCCTCACGGGGCCAGCCGGCGGGCGGCCGCCCGGCAACGGCGGCGGCACATGCGGCTCAAGCGCCGCCCAGTGGGCGGCGGTCAGGTCGCTGGGGTAGCGGCGGCGAGGCGTCGCGGGGCTTCGGGTCGCGCTAGACTGCGGCGCCAGGCTCGCATCCTACCCGCTTTCCACACAGCTTCTGAGGTGAGGATCTGGACCGAGCAGCACGACCTCGCCGAGCTCCGCCGGGTCCTCACGCGTCGAGCTGCCCGATGGGCTGCTGGTCGGGTGGCTGCGGTCGAGGCGACCCTGGCATCGATCGCTCGGGGGTTCGGGCTGTCGTGGTCGACCCCTTCCGCATCGTGCGCCTCGCGAACGCGGCAGTCACCAAGACCCGCCAGCGTGTGCAGCAGGAGACCCTCGGCCACCGAGGCTGGGCTGGCGACCCGCTCTATCGGGTCCGCAAGCTCCCGCTGCTCGGTGCGGAACGCCTCGACGAGAAGGCCTGGGAGCGACTCCACGACGCGCTCGCCGCCGGAGACCCTGACGACGCCGTCTCGGATGCCTGGACCGCGAAGGAGAAGGTCCGCGACATCTACCGGACCGACGACCCCGTCGAAGTCGCCCGAATCATCAACGAGCTATTGGACTGGTGCGACCACGGCACCACGGCCCGAGCCGAACTCGCCACCCTCGCCAAGACCATCCGGCGCTGGCGCATCCAACGGCCCTGTCGAGGCAGCGAACCCTATCATCAAGTAGGTCAAGCGATCAGGCCGCGGGTTCCGCAACTCCGCCAACTACCGGCTCCGCATCCTCCTCGCCGGCGGCCAGAACCCCACCTGCAAGACTCACCCCGTCACGAGCATCCGCACCCGCCGTCCCAGGTTGCTCGCGAAGAGCCTTGAAGGGTAGGGGGCCTGGTTGCCGATCCAGATGAACGCCGGCAATCGCACGTCCTACGCGTCACCCGGAATGACGGTCGAGAGCAGCGCCATGCGGACGAAGACGCCGTTGTGGGCTTGCCGGAAGTACGCGGCTCGCGGATCGCGATCGACCTCCGGGCTGATCTCCTCGACGCGGGGCAATGGGTGTAAGACGATCGCGTCCGGATTGAGCCGGTCCATGGCCGCTTGGTCGATGACGTAGACGCCGCGGGAGGCGTCGTACTCGTCCCGCGTGGCGAACCGTTCGCGCTGAATCCGGGTTTGATAGACCACGTCCACCTCGGGCAGCACCGTGGCCAAATCAACTTCGTCTCGATACGTGATGCCGGCGGCGTCGAGCTCCGCCCGTACGTCGTCGCCCATGGGGACGGCGGGAGGGGAGACAAAGACGAGCTCGGTGCCCGAGGTCAGGCGGAAGAGCCGGGCCAGGGAGCGGGCGGTGCGGCCGAACCGGAGGTCGCCCACCAACGCCACCCGGAGGCCGTCGATCCGGCCCAGCTCGTGACCGATCGTGTAGAGATCGAGCAACGCCTGGGTCGGATGCTCGCCGGGGCCATCGCCCGCGTTCAAGATCGGGACCGGGGAGACGGCGGCGGCGCGATGCGCCGCCCCCTGCTCGTGATGCCGGAGCACGATGGCGTCGGCATAGCCGGCGACGATGCGGACCGTGTCCTCGACGCTTTCCCCTTTGATCGCCGAGGAGAACTCCCGCGCGTTCTCGGTCGAGAGCACGCCGCCGCCCAACCGGTGCATCGCGGATTCGAATGACAACCGGGTACGGGTCGATGGCTCGTAAAAAATGGTCGCCAGCAGCCGGTCCTGTAGTGGCCGGGACCGGATCGGCAGTGCCCGCATGCGGTCCGCCACGGCAAAGAGGTGTTCGATCGCGCCGCGATCGAACTGACCGACCTCGACCACATGGTACGGCTGGCGTGTTGCCGGCATGATTCAGCTCCCGCCTCGTCCGGTCTCTGCTGCCCAGTATAGTGTCGCCATTGGCGGCGCGGACGGGGTAGCGCGGGGAGGGGAAGATGATCGTTTCGCTGGGCGAGCGAGTGGCGGTCGTGCCGGGGGGCGTCAACATCGGCGTCCTGCGCGGCGACCATGGCCGGTTGGTCCTGGTCGATACCGGCATCAACGAGACGGCGGCGAAGAAGGCGCTGAAGGCGGCCCGCGAGGAGGTGGGCGGCGAGGTCGTCGCGATCCTGACGACCCATGGCCATGCGGACCACTTCGGCGGCAATCAGGCGGTCGTGAAGCGGACGGCTGCCCGCGTCTACGCCCCGCGGTTTGACGAAATCTTCCTTCGTCACCCCCTGCTTCAACCCGCCCTGCTGTTCGGCGGGGCCGATCCCGTCGATTCGATGCGTGGCGGCTTCATGCTGGCCAAGCCGAGCCCGGTCGACGAGGTGGTCACACCAGGGCCGCTTGTCGTCGAGGGGCTGGAGATCGAGGTCGTGCCGCTGGCCGGGCACTCGCCAGGACAAGTTGGCTACTTGGTCGATGGCGTGTTCTTCTGCGCCGACGTCGTGCTGCCCGAGGCGGTGCTTGAAAAGTACAAGATCCCGTATCTCTTCTCACTGACCGACCACCTACGGGCGCTCGAGGTCGCGCGGGGCGTGCCCTACACGACCGCCGTGCCTGGACACGGCCCGGTGGTGGACGACTTGGCGGGGCTGATCGAGCGCAATCAGGCGACGATCAACGCCGTCCAGTCGCTCATCCTGCAGGTCACGGCCCAACCACGCGGCGCCGGGGCGATCATGACGGCGGTGCTCGCGCATTTCGAGCACCGGGCCACCGACGCGCCGTCGTTTTATTTGCTCCAACCCACGATCTCGGCCTTCCTCGCCCATCTGCACCGGATGGAGCGGGTAACGCTGACGATCGCGGGCAACCAGGCGCTCTGGACCGCTGTCACGGAGTCGTGATCGGTGGTGCAACCTCGTCGGCTACGGTATGCTCGTAGGACGTGCTGGTCAGCGAAATGGATCGGCTGAATGTCCGAGGTGCTTGCCGAACTCTTCTCCTCTCGGGTCCGGGCGGCCGTGCTGGCGCACCTGCTGCCGCGGCCGCACCTTGGGTTCTCGCTCACCGATCTCTCGCGCCGGCTCGAGCTGCCGATCAGCAGCCTCCAGCACGAGTGCTACAAGCTGACCCGCCTGGGTGTCCTCCGCGACCGGCGGGAGGGTGCCTCGCGTCTCTACCAGCCGGACCAGGCATGGCCGCTCTTGCCGTCGCTGACCAGCTTTGTCGGGGGCACCCTGGAGCCGCAAGCAATCCTGACCGCCGTGGTGGACGGCGTGCCCGGTCTGGCCGAAGCCATGATCGCGGGCCAGGTGACGGGAACGCCGGCGGCGGGCAACGGGTATCTGATCCTCGTCGGCGACCTCACGATCGAGGAGGTGGACGCCATCTTCGGCCGAGTCCTGACGCTCTTGGCGTCGCGGGTCGATCCGGCCCGGCTTGAGCTGGCGTTCTTCCGCCCGGATGATTGGCAGACTCGGATGTCGAACCCAACTGATTTTTGGGTGGATGTGCTCAAGGAGCGAGTGGCGAGGGTGGCTCCGGCGGCAGCCGCTACCGACGGTTAACCGGCCTCCTCCCTGGTCCAACCGGAGCCGGGCTGATTCTCTAGGCGCCGCCACGAACCAAGTACGGTCTGATCGAGCGCCGATGTGGCACGACGCATGCGTATAGCTTTTTTCGAGCGCGGCTGGCCTCGCGCGCTTGACGTGCTTAGACTGGCGTCGCGAATTGCCGTCGTGGGGAAGCGGTGCACCCGCCGCCGACATCGGCGGCAGGCCGATGTCGGCTGTTGGGAAAATCGGACCCGGTTCAGTTTCACTCGTTTCAGGTTGGCCCTGAACATGCAATGATCGGAGCAACATGGATCAGATCCACGGCGGTGCGCCTGAACGCATCCGTAGGGATTTGTGGTCTACCAGTCTCGCGATAGGCACGGGAGACAGCAGGAGGACGGTATGGATACACCCGGTACGAATCCGAACGATCCGAGGAATACCCTGGATTCATCACGGGAACGAGTAGTGGCTCCGACCACCTATACGTCACCAACGGCCTACGAGCCGCGGATGACCGAGGACGTGGCGCGGCCGGTCAAGAACCGTGTCCAGTGGGGACCGATCATCGCTGGACTGGTGACCGCGCTCTCGATCTTCTTGCTGATGACGGTGCTGGGGATCGCGATCGGCGCCTCGGTGCTCGATCCCAACAATGCCGGTGATGACGCCGGCACCTGGGCCGCGGTCTGGAGCGCGATCAGCGCCATCGTGGCCTTCTTGGTTGGCGGCTGGGTGGCGGCCAAGACCGCCGCCGTGGGCGGCGAGTTTGGCGGCCTGATGAACGGGCTAATGGTCGGGATGGCGGGTCTCTTGCTTGTCGTCTACCTCACCGCCACCGGGCTGGGCAATCTCTTTGGCACGCTGAGCTCCAGCGTGGGCGACATCGCGAACGCGGCAAGCCAGGTTGCTGACGACGCGGCCGAGGTTGCCGAAGAAGAAGGGGTCACGGTCGAAGACGCTCAAGAGCAGGCCGAGGGCGCCGTCGAGGAAGCTCAAGACACCGTCGAAGAAACCGTTGAGGCGATTGATCCGAACGAAGCCTTCGAGGCGGTCCGGAACGGAGCCTTCGGTACCTTCCTGGGCATGCTGTTGCCGATCCTGGCGGCCGGTCTCGGTGGCTGGCTCGGCCATAACACGCGACAGGAAGTCACGGTCGGCGAGGGCTTGCAGTAGCCTTCTGCCTCGCTAGGGCGAACAGCGAAGAATACCGGACCTTCCACGGTCCGGTATTCTTTGTATCAGGCCACGATCGTGGGTTGGCGATGCAGCAGGAACGGTGGGGTGCATGAAGAGTACAGAGCTTCGGCCGCGTTCCGTCATTGCTGACGGGAATAAGGTTGGTGACCTCGAGCGCGCGTATTTCGACCCGAAGCAGCGGGAGATCGTTGGCTTCGCGATCACGACCGGCGGCGGCTTCATGAAGCCGGAAGGCGGGCTGATCGCCGATCGGGATGAGATCCAGTCGATCGGACACGACGTGATCATGCTCACCAGCGCGACGCCAACCGGCGCCAAAACGAACGAGCGGTACGGCGACTTGATCGATCTTGATACACTACATGGCCGGGAGATCTATTCCGATCAGGGTCAACTGCTCGGCCACGTTGAATGGTCCGAATTCGACGAGCTGGGCTTTGAGCTGACCGAGCTGGCCGCACGGGCCGGGATCGGGGCCGACAGCCAGCAGGCGATCGCGGCGAACCGGATCATCGCGATTGGGCCGGACGTCGTCACGGTCACGGCTGATCCATCAGGTCCGCCCGCCTCTTGACGAGGAGGCGGGCGCCGGGAAGCATGCGGATGACGCTGTCGCGTCGCGGCGAACCGCCATCGGCCGCGGTCGATCGCGCTGCCAGGGAGTTGGGAGGCTCAATTCGATGGGCGACATCTTGAGCGTGGAGTTCTTGACCGCGTTTGTCACGCTCGCCTCGCTTGAAATCATCCTCGGCATTGACAACGTCATCTTCATCTCGATTTTGGCCGACAAGCTTCCCCGCAACCAGCGTGACCGGGCCCGTATCCTCGGGTTGACGCTGGCGATGTTCATGCGCGTTGCCATGCTCTTCTCCTTGAGCTGGATCATTGGCCTGACGGGAACGCTCTTTCGCGTGAGCGAGTTCGCGGTGTCGGGCCGCGACCTGATCTTGATCTTCGGCGGACTGTTCTTGTTGTACAAAGCAACCACCGAGATTCATTCCAAGCTCGAGGGCGACGAAGAGCATCATGGGACCGCGCGGGGCGCCTCGTTCGGCGCCATCATCATTCAGATCCTGCTCCTCGACATCGTCTTTTCACTCGATTCGGTGATCACCGCCGTCGGGATGACCGAGAACCTGACGGTCATGGTCTCCGCCGTCGTTTTCGCGGTGCTGGTGATGCTCTTTGCCTCGAAGCCGTTGAGCGACTTCGTCAGCCGGCATCCGACCATCAAGATCTTGGCACTCTCGTTCCTCTTGTTGATCGGGATGACGCTGGTGGCGGAGGGGCTGCACCAGCATGTGCCCAAGGGGTATATCTACTTCGCGATGGGCTTCTCCGTGCTGGTCGAGGTGTTCAATCTGCGTCTACGCCGACCGTCCGAGCAACCGGCGGTGCAATTGCACCGGGGGCGCATCAACGAGGACGCGGCTCGCTCCTTGGGGGCCGTCGACTAGCGGCCACCGCCGCTGGCACGATACCTGCACTAGTGGCCAAGCAAGCCCAATCGGGTTGGCTTTTCGAACCAGTGTGGAGGACCTTCTCATGACTGACGAGCAGCGACTACGGGGCGAAGGTAAGATCGACGAAGTCAAGGGCAATGTGAAGTCCGGCATTGGCCGAGCCACCGGTGACGAGCAGACCGAGGGCGAAGGCAAGATGGACGAGATGAAGGGCAAGGTCAAGCAGGGCGCGGCCGACGCCAAGGATAAGATCGACGACGCCATGCGAAACGTCACCGACCGCTAAGGCGCACCCCACGAACAAGCGACAGAAAGACGGGGTGCCGCTGGTGCCCCGTCGCTCGTTCCCGTGCGCACCCGCCGCCCGGGGCTTCAGGCTGAGCTGCTGGGGGCGATGCCGCCGCCCCGGCTGACCCAAACCGCGTTGATCTCTCTGAGTAGGTCGTCAATATCGAATGGTTTGACGACGATGCCGACGTTTTTCTCCTTCAGGTGGCCTTCGAGCTGGCGAACCAGGCCGAGGGCGGCGGTACAGACGATGACCGGGATTTTCGCGGTCTCCCGGCTCATCTTCATCTTTTGCAGGAGCTGCCAGCCGTAGTCCTCGCCGCCGATCATAAAGTCGAGGATAATCAAGTCGGGTTTTTGCTTGAGGATGTCGCCGAGGTCGCGGAAGGCGTACGTGTAGAGCGAAACCCGATACCCCTCGTCCTCCAGGATCTCACGGAACAGGTCCAGGATTTCCTGCGTATCGTTGACCACCAGCACATGCCGCTGACGAGCCTCATTGCCCATTCCTCGCTCCTCAACCGGTCAAGAATCCAGGCTCGCCGCGGAGCTGCCTGAACGCATTCGACACTTTAGACGAGCGGACGAGATGCCGCGGCCTCTCCGGACTCATCACGCGATCCCGCCCGCGATGACCGAATAGTTGCACAATGACCGTATCATCCGCCATGCTGTCCCCGATCGGGGAGCTGCCGTGGATCGTCGCGAAGACGACAGGACGAGTGGGGCGATATGGTACGCGGGCTTTTCCAATTTCCCGGCCGAGCGCGACGACCGTCCCGTGGCGGTGCCGACGGCGCGATCCTGAGCGCCCGCCAACAGGAGCTCGTCGCGATCGAGCTGGCGGTCCTCGAACGGCTGTCGCGGGTGCTGGACGAGTATCCGGGGACCGACGAAGATCGTCTGGCGATCCGCCAGGCGGCCGAGCAGCTGACCGCGCTCTTCATGCTGGTCATCGTCGGCGAGTTCAATGCCGGGAAGTCGGCCTTCATCAACGCGCTGGTCGGGGCCGAGGTCATGCCGGAAGGGGTGACGCCGACCACCTCGGTCATTAACCTGCTGCAATTTGGCGACACGCGGACCGAAACGATGCAGGCGGACGGGATTATCGTCCGCACCTACCCCGTCGATTTTCTCGACGACATCACGATTGTCGATACCCCCGGCACCAACGCCATCATTCGTGAGCACGAAACCCTCACCCAGCGGTTCGTGCCGCGGTCGGACCTGGTGTTGTTCGTGACCTCCGCCGACCGTCCGTTCACCGAGAGCGAACGGGAGTTCATGGCCACGATCCGGGATTGGGGCAAGAAGATCGTCGTCATTATTAACAAGGTCGACCTCCTGCGGGATGAGAAGTCGGTGGCCGAGGTGGTCGAGTTTGTCCGGGAGAGCATCCAACGCCTGCTCGGCTTCACTCCCGAGATTTTTCCCGTCTCCGCCCTGCTGGCCGAGCAGGCCAAGGCGCTCGGCGACAAAAACCCGGATGAACGGCGGCGGTTGTGGGAACGGAGCCGGTACGAGCCGCTCGAACGCTACATCATCCGCACCCTCGACCAGGAGGGCCGGGTCCGGCTCAAGCTGCTCAACCCGCTCGGTGTCGCCGATCACCTGACCACGCTCTACCAGGCGGCAACGGAAGAACGCCTGACGATCCTGAAAGACGATGTCACCACCATCGAAAACATCGAGCGCCAGCTGACTCTCTATCAAGAGGATATGCGGCGCCAGTTTGGCTATCACCTGACCAGGGTCGAGAATATCATCGCCCGCATGCTGAGCCGGGGCGACCAGTTCTTCGAGGACACGATCCGGATCGGCCGCATCTTCGACCTGATCAAGACTGACCGGATCCGGGCCGAATTCGAACAGGTGGTGGTGGGCGACACGGAGCGCCGGATCGACGCCACGATTGATGAGCTAATCGACTGGATGGTGGAGCAAGATCTCCGGACCTGGCAGGCGGTGAACGAGTACATCGATCGCCGCCGGCTCTCCCGGTACGAGGACGACCTGATCGGCGAAGTCGGCGGCTTGTTCCGCTATGACCGGAAGGCGCTGCTGGACGCGGTGTCGAGCCGGGCCAGCGAGGCGATTGAGCAGTACAACCCGAAGGCCGAGGCGCACGAGCTGTCACGGTCGGTGCGAAACGCGGTGGCGACGGTGGCCGTGGCCGAAGCGGGGGCGGTTGGGCTGGGCGCCCTGGTGGTGGCCGCGGCGAGCACCGCCGCGGTCGACATCACGGGCATCCTCGCCGCCAGCGTCCTGGCCGGGATCGGCTTGTTCGTGCTGCCGATGAAGCGACGTCAGGCCCGGCGCGATTTCCACGAACGGGCGGACGAGCTGGAGCGGCGCCTGGTCGAGGTGATGCGTGAGCAGTTCGACCACGAGCTCGAGCGATCGGTGGAGCGAATCCGGGAAGCGATCTCGCCCTACACCCGGTTCGTGCGGACCCAGACCGAGCGGCTGACCGGATATGAAGCCGAGCTCGCCGCCATTGCCAACGAGCTGCGCTCGCTCCGGCATGAGGTGGGCGGCGATCCCGATGACGGCGACCCGGCATCCAGGCTACCCGTATTGCCCAGCCTACCGGCGACCACTGCCGAGACACCGGCCGGCCCGCGATTCCGGCGGTTGACGAATGGCGCCGGTCAACCGGCGCCGGAACAGACGCCAACCACGCCGGGTGACGGCTAGCGACGGTGCTTCAGGCGCCCCACTCGGCATGCTTGTAGCGCTTTGCCCAATCGACGCCCTGCCAGGTTGTGATGGTCAGCGGCCGGACGAAGAAGAGCCAGCGCGGCTCGTTCAGGGTGGGCACCAGATAGTCGGGACCATGATCGCCGAGGTAGCGATACGACATCTGGTTGGCAATGGCGACCCAGCGGCCGCCGACATTGGGTTCTTCCAGCAGCTCGGCCTCGCCTTTGATGGTGACTTTGCGCTGCCGTCCCGCCTCATCGATCGTCATGGCGACGCGCCGATCAGCCCGCAGATATTCGGCCCAGGCGGAGCGTTCGCGGGGGATGAGATAGAACCCGCCATTCGCGGACTGGAACCAGACCGGGACCACGTACGGCCAGCCCTCGTGATCGAGACAGGCCAGGCGGGCGACGACTCCCTCGGCCAGAAAGACGTCCAGCTCATTCTGGCTGAGCTTGCCGACCCGGCCTCGCCATGTTTTGCCGACCGCTTCGTTTTCTTCCGGCATGATTCCTCCATCTCTCCGCAACACCTGCCATCTAACCAGGGCGGGTGTCCGAAGAGGCTACACGAAGGCCGTAAGCTGTACTGGCCGGGAATGTAGCCTCGTCCGCGGGAATGGTTGGGACCGATCGAGGCGGCCGGCCGATGATGGCGCGATCTGAACGCGAGAGGAGCGAGATGCGGATCACGGACGACGTCTTCATTGTCGGCGGCGGCGCCACACTTGGCTTTGGCTTATCGGACGATCCTGACTGTCACGTCTATCTCGTGAACGGCGGCGATGAGCTGGCGCTCGTCGATTGCGGCATGGCAGACGGCCGGTCACTGGATCGGATCGCGGCCAACATTGAAGCCGAAGGGCTCGACCTGGACCGACTGCGCTATTTGATCGTCACCCACTACCACATGGACCACGCGGGCGGGGCGGCGCGCTTCCGGACCCGTTTCGACCTCGAGGTGATTGCTCCGGCCGGCGCCGCCCCGGCCCTGCGAACCGGGGACGAGGCGGCCGTGGCGTTGGACAAAGCGAAGGAGGCTGGGTTTTACGCTCCGGACTACGTGTTCGAACCGGTCACGGTCGATCGCACCGTGGCCGAAGGCGACTCGATCCAGATTGGATCGCTTCGGCTGGAGGTGTTCGACACGCCGGGGCACTGTGCCGGGCATGCGTCGTACTTGCTGCACGGACGACCCCGGCGCTACCTCTTCGCCGCCGACGCGGTGTTCGCGCAAGGTCGAGTGATCCTGCAAAACATCCACGACTGCTCCGTTCAGCAGTCGGCGGATAGCATTTTCAAGCTCGAACGGCTCGACTTCGACGCCCTCTTGCCGGGACACGGCGCCATCGCCGTCGATGACGGGAAGCGGCACGTCGCGCTCGCGGCGGCGGCCTGCCGGCAGCTCGGCGTGCCGAAGAACCTCATATGAGCACGCCAACGCGGGCTACGACTCCGCCGGCACCTCCTTGGTCAGGATGCCGGGACCGCCGCTGGCGAGATACCCGTCATCGAAGCTGGTCGCCACGCCATCGGGACCGATGATGAACGTCAGCGGGCTGCGGCCGGCGGCGTTCTCGCCTTCCGGTTGCCAACTAAAGGTGTCCCGGTCATAGTGCGAAAGCGAAAACTCCCGCGGTTGCGGCCCGATGCGTAGCATTAGTCCGTCCGCGGCCTCGACGATCTGCACCTCGCCGTAAAAGTCGTTCTGATACGAACCCACATACGTCGCGTTCGGAAGCGCCGGTGTCGGCGGTGCTGGCGGACTGGCCCAATCAATGCCGCCCCCGTACGTGGGCGACAGAGCGGCGGCGAAGATCGGGGCCATCGTCGTCATCCAATCGCGAGAGACGACGCCGAGTTGAGCGATGTCCAGGGTATCGAGACAGATGGCCTCGGCAACACCGATGGCAGACCCGTTGGTGAGCGCGACCACCCCGAACCCCGATGCCGGCAGCACGTAGTAGGCGGTGCCGGCGCCGAGGGCAAAGGCGCCGGAGTGGCCCCACTGCGGAGTGCCGAATCGCGTGTAGCTCAGGTTCGTGCCGAGGCCATAGAAGCTGGCGAATTGGGTCGCGGGATCAGTGAGCGGCATTCGGACGATTTGCGGCGTATGGACCGGGATGAGCGCCGCGGCCGGAACGACCTCAACCCCGTCAACTGTCCCGGCGCCAAAGAGGAAGCGGATCCATTGCGCCAAGTCGTTGACGGTCGAGCTGACGCCGCCGGCCGGGGTCTGCGCATCGGGGTCGCGCTGCATCGGGGTCACCCGCCAGCCGCCATCGACCTGGACGTGGGGGATCGCGCGATTGACCTGCTCGATGTAGTCGGAGAAGAGGGAGCTGGTGTGGGCCATGCCCAGCGGCTCGTACAGCCGTTCTCGCGACAGATCGGCCCAGGGTGTGCCGGCCGCGGTGGCGGCGGCTTCGGCGGCGGCGGTGAGGCCGAAGTTGGTGTACTTATAGCCGGCTCGGAAGCTGTACGCTGGCGGTAGGTAGCGAAGCCGGTGCAGGATCTCCGCTTGCGGAAAGCCGACGTCTTCGAGGATATCCCCGCCGTGATCCGGCAGCCCGCTGCGATGGGCGAACAGATCGGCCAGGGTCACGTTTTCCGTGGTCCAGGCGTCGGCCAGGGCAAAGCCGGGCGCGATCTCCGCCAGTGTGCTGTTCCAGGAAATGGCGCCGTCGCCCACCACCGAGGAAACGACCGTGGCGGCGATCGATTTCGAGACCGAGGCGGCCTGGAACACCGTGTCCGCGTCCACCCGCTCATCGGTGTCGATCTCACGGACGCCGAACCCTTCCGCCAGGAGGACCTCATCGTTGTAGACGACGGCCGCGGCCAGGCCGGGGACACCGGTTTGAGCCAATAGCTCCTCGGCGTATTCGCGCACCCTGGATACCGCCAGCGCGGCGCGCTCGGGGGTCACGGTTCCCAGCATCTGATCCGGCAGAGGAGCCGCCGGCGTCGCTTCCGGTGTCGCGGATTGGGCTCTGGCGCGATTCGAGGCGCCGGCCGCTGCCGCCGCGAGCGCGAGCCCGGTTCCCGTCGTCCGCAATGCCTGGCGACGGCTGAGGCGGGGTGAGCTTGGCGTTGCGCCTATGGAGGGGTCGCGGTCGGCCATCAGAGAGGTATCCCTTTCAACTCAACGGAAAAGCGCGGCCCTATCCACGCCAGCTCTGCCAGACTCAGCATCCGCCGCTCGTCTGGCCACCCGCGTTTCGCCGTGCCTATCGTCTGACATTGTAGTCAGGAGCACGGTCGTGTCAATCGCGACGATGAGGCCGCGGAACGATCAGGGCGGGTGTCGTTTTTCTGCATGCCTGGTGACGAGGCAAGTGCCGCGGTTACGCGCCCTGGCCTTGGTTCATCATCAAGCCGCCGTCGAGGGTGAAGGTTTGGCCGGAGGCATAGTTGGAGTCGTCGGACGCCAGGTAGAGCGCCAGCTTGGCGATCTCCCACGGCTCCGCCGCCCGTTTCCAGGGGATGCTCTCGACTTGCTCCGCCATCACCTTCGGATCGTCGAGCGCCGGTTGGTTCATCGACGTTTTGACCATACCGGGGGCGATGTTGTTGACGTTGATCTGATCATCGGCGAGCTCCAGGGTCAGGCAGCGGGTGAGGTTGCGTAGCGCGCCCTTCGAGGCGCAATACCCGGCCGCGCCGGCGCGTGGGATGGTTTCGTGGACCGAGGTGATGTTGATGATCTTGCCCTTCCCGCCGGCTTTGCGCCGGGCCCGGATAAAGTGCTGACAAGCGTAGAACGGGCCGTAGACGTTCGTCTTGAACCTGTCGTCCCATTCTTCGATGGTCATGTCAGCCACATGCTTGCCCACCGCATCAACCCCGGCATCGTTGACCAGGATGTACGGAGTGCCGAGTTGCTGCTCGGTTTGCTCGAAGAATTGAGCAATCGACGACGGGTCGCGGACATCCACCCGCATCACGATCGCCTGCTGCCCGGCTGCTTCGACCGCCTGTTTGGTCGCTTGAGCACCCTGCTCGTCCGTGAAGTAGGTGATCGCGATGTTCGCCCCATGCTTGGCGAATTCGGTCGCGATCGCCTGCCCCATGCCGGAGTCCGAGCCGGTGATGATGGCGACTTTGCCTTGGAGTTGCTTGGTCATTACCTGGTCTCCTGATTGGCTGATTGCCGTAACGCGGCAAACTGGCGCGTTCGGTTGCGTGCCGCATCTCGCGTCCTGGTGTCAGCCCGATGCAAGACGGAGACCATGCGGATTGCCGGCAACGGGTTCAGGGTTCCACGAGAGAGAGCGTGGGCTGGCCGATTGGCGAAACGATTCATGGGCTGGACGAATACCGTCAGCCCATGATCGGGTTCTGCCGGAGGTTGCGACGCGCGCGGTGGCTAGCCCTTGACCGCACCGGAGGTGAGGCCCGCCAGGATCTTGCGCTGGAAAATGAGGACCAGGACGACGAGCGGGATGGTGACGAGCACCGATGCCGCCAGGATGTTGCCCCAGGGGAGATCGAACTGGGTATTGCCCGAGAAGCTGGCGATCGCGGGCTGGACCGTGCGGGCCCGGGATTGGGTGAAGGTCAGGGCGTAGAGGAATTCGTTCCAGGCCGCGATAAAAGCCAGGAGACCGGTGGTCACCAGGCCGGGCGCCGACAGCGGCAGCAGGATGCGCCAGAAGGCTTGGAACGGGGTCGCGCCATCGACCAGGGCGGCTTCTTCGAGCTCAGCCGGCATGGCCCGGAAGAAGTTGGCCAGCACCCAGACCGTGAAGGGCAGGGTAAAGGTGAGGTAGGCGATGATCAGGGCGGGGAGCCGGTCGAAGAGGCCAAGGGCGCTGATGATCTGATAGAGGGAGCCCAGGATCGCGATCTGGGGAAACATCGTCATCGACAGGATCAGGTACATGACCGGGGTCTTGCCCCGGAATTTCATCCGGCCGATCGCGTAGGCCGCGAGCGAGCCGAGCGCGAGGGCGATCAAGACGGTGACGACGGAGACGATCACGGAATTTCGCAGGGCATTCAGGAACGCGCCGTTCTCCAGCACGTACTGATAAAAGTTCCAGTTGATGGCGCTCGGCCAGTAGCGCGTGTTCGAGCTGAACAACTCGTTCTCCGGGGTGATCGAGGAGATGACCGCCCAGAAGAAGGGGAAGATCGTGTAAATGATGATCAGCGAGACGAGCACCCAAAAGAGGATCCGGCCGATCACCCTGCTGACTGAGAACCGTTGCACGTTGACCTGGACCGCGCTTTGCGGCGTCGCCGTCCGGACTTCGGCCCGCGTTGCCATGCTACTCCTCCTCGACCCGGACGAGCCGCGTGTAGCCGATCACCATCAACCCGATGGCGAGGAAAATGACGACGCTGGCGGCGGCGCCGCGGCCGAGCCACTGTTCGTCGATCATCGTCTGCCGCGCATAGATGGCAAGGGTGATCGTGTCGAGCGCGGTCCCCTTCATCACGAACACCACGTCAAAGACGCGGAAGGCGTCTAAGGTGCGAAAGATGAGGGCCACGAGCAGGGCGGGACGGAGCAAGGGCAGCGTGATCTGCCAAAACTGCTGCCACGGGCTGGCGCCGTCGACCTTGGCGGCCTCATAGACGTCGCCCGGAATGATTTGGAGCCCGGCCAAGAGCAGGAGCGCCATGAACGGCGTCGTTTTCCAGACGTCCACCGCGATGATCGCCGGGAGCGCGGTGGTGGCGTTCGCGATCCAGGCCACTTTGTCGTCGAGGATATGCAGCTTGTTGACCACGATGTCGTTAAAGACGCCGTTAACGTCGTTGTACATGAACCGCCAGAGTTGCGATGACACCACGGTGGGGATCGCCCAGGGGATCAGCATCGAGGTGCGAATGATGCCCCGGCCGGCGAACTGAGAGTTGATCACGAGGGCGATGACGATGCCGAGGACCGTCTCAATCGCGACCGAGGCGACGGTGAACACAATCGTGTGGCCGAAGGCGCTAATGAAGACGTTGTCGTTGATCAGGCGGACGTAATTCTCGAACCCGACGTAGCTCTCCGGCCGGGGGCTGCCGAACCGGGCGTTCGTGAAGCTCAGGCGAATGGTTTGGACCAGGGGGTAGAGGGCGACGAGGATGACCACGAGCAGGCTCGGCGCCACCAGATACCAGGCCAGGCGCTCCCGCGCCTTGGCCCAGCCGCTGCGCGGGACATCCTTTGGCTCGTCGGACCGCGCAAGCGATACGGATGCCGCCCCCTGGCCCATGGTGCTCACCTCGTCGCGTATGCGTCAGCGGGTGTGGAGGATTCCACACCCGCTGACTATCCCACGCGGGGAGCGATTTCGCTCCCCGCGTTGTGCGGCGGTTTAGCCGAGCTGCGACATGATGTCGACGAGCTCGGCCTCAATCGTTTCGACCGCGGCGCCCGCTTCGACCTGACCGGTCAAGACTTGGTTGAGCTGGGTAAAGTACGCGATCGAGACCGAGTTGTAGAACTCGCCGGAGGGGCTTGACGGCCGGGCCACGGCGCCGCCCTCAAAGACCTCGCGCAAGCGAGGAATGAACTCACTCGCTTCGGCCACCTGCGGGTCGTCGTAGACCGAGCCGATCGTCGGCAGCAGGCTGCGCTCGACCGCGCGTGAGGTTTGAATCTCCGGTGAGCACATGTACCTGACGAACTCGATCGCGGCATCCTGGTTCGGTGAGTACCGGGAAACCATCAATTGCCAACCGCCCAGGGTGGCGGCGTTCTGGGCGCCTTCGCCTTCGCCCATTGGCAACGGTGAAACGCCGACCATGCCCACAAGCGGCGAGCCCGCCGCCTCGTCCTGTGTCACCGCCCAGGCACCCGGCCAGTGCCGCATGAAGGCGGCATTGCCGGGAGCAAAGACGTTGAGCGAATCCGGCTCCTGATAGGTCGTCACCCCTTCCGGCGAGATGCCGTTGACCCAGCTCGCGGCCCGCTCAAAGGCGGCGATCGCCTGGGGATTGTTGATCGTCACGGTGCCGTCCGGCTCGATGATGCGGCCGCCACCCTGCGAATACTGCCACTCAAGGCCATTACAAGTGAGCCCTTCGTAGGCGTTGCCCTGCCAGACGAAGCCTTGGAAGTCGGGATTCTCGGACCGCTCGCCTTCCATGATCGCCTGCGCCTGCTCTTCCATCTCGTCCCAGGTCGCGGGGCCGGCCTCGAAGCCGTACTTGTCGAGCAGGTCGGTCCGGTAGTAGAGCAAGCCGGCGTCGGTGAAGAACGGCATGCCGATCAGGGCGCCGTTGATCGTGTTGTTTTCGACGATCGCCGGGAAGTGCAGGGCGGCCAGCTCGCTCAACGCCGGGAGGAGATCGGTCGCATGCACGGCGAGGATGCCGGGCCAGATCACGTCGATCTCATAGACGTCATTGTCGGGCGATTGGGCGCCGAGCTGCTGGTTGTAAATGGCCAGCCGGTCGGTGGCCGATTGCTCACCAGGCACGTAGGCTGCCGCCGCCCCGGTCGTCTCGTTGAACCTGCGCAGGGCGGCTTCGAGCCACGGCCGGTCCACGCTGGAGGCGACGACCGAAACGAAGTTCACCCGGGCGCCGTCGAGGTCGGTGCGCAGTCCCTCGGGCACCGTGATCGACCACCCCGCCTCTTGGCCGGCGGGGGTTGCCTCTTGGGACAGGCCGCGGCGGCTGCCGGCGGAGATAAGCATGCTCAACACCGAGGCGCCCACGCCCAGGGCGGCGCCACGTCGCATGATCTCGCGCCGCGATAGCTGCCCGGTCAGGCTTTCGGCAACCAGGCGGCCAAACGGGCTGTTGCTCGAGTCGAAACTATGCATCCTTGCGATCCTCCTATCAATGTACGGCGACTTGAGCGCCTTCGCCCAAGCCCAGTTCACCCGAAAGACGTTGATCGAAGCCGCCAGCGATGGACAATTCGTGTGACCCGATCAACGTCGACCTTGGGTACGCTGCGTATCGCGATATGCTGCACGACTCATGCCATCCCGTCAAGATAGGGGCTTGAGCACGGGCACATCGCGTCCTTCGCATCCTACCATTTTCGACGCCGATCAGGAATCCCCGGCCGATTCCCCGTTGACGACGCGCATCAGCTCGCGGACCCGGCCCACGTCCACCGGATTCCAGGTGACGCCGTCGACTTTGAGGCTCGACCCGACCACGGCACCGTCCGCATGGGTGAGTAACGCGGCCGCCTGGCTGGCACGGAAGCCGGTGTTGATTAGCACCGGCACGCCGCTGTCACTGACTGCCGCCGCGACATCGGCCAGGCCGGAGGCATCGACCGGCTGGCCCGTGATCGGGCCGGAGACGCAGAGCGCATCGGGGCTCGATGAGAAGACGACCGAGCGAGCCACCTCCGCGAGCGGCCGCGGCGCGAGCTGGGCGGCAAACTCGGCATTGATGTTGAACAAGAGCCGAACGTGCTCGGCGCCGATCTCGCGTCGATAGCGGAAGGCATCGCCGGCGGAGCGCACCCAGAGCCCGAAATCGCCGGCGAAGGCGCCGGTAAAGATTTCCCGGCAGAAGGCGGCGCCGGTCGCGGCGGCGACCGCCAGGGTCGCCGTCGGATCCCACAGCAGATCGACCCCGAACGGCACCGAAAGCTCGCCGCGCAGGGAGGCGACGACATCGGCCAGGCCGGCGATGGAGGCGGCGCCGGCCTCCAACCGGTAGGGCCGGTCGTTCTCGTTGCAGAACATGACGGCGTGGATGCCGCCCTCCTGCAAGGCGGCGAGGTCACGCTGGACCCACTCCCGCACCTTCGGCATCCCGCCGGCGGCGTCGTAGAACGGCGTCCCCGGCAACGGCGGCAGGTGCGCCATGCCGATGATCGCCTTCGGGGCGCCGGTCAACTCCGAGAGCCAGCTTGCTGCCATGAACGCTCCTTTGTTCGAGTCGTGAGTCGTGAGACGGAATCTCGCGATAGACGGAAGCTTGACGACGCGCGCACCCAAGGGTTCACGACTCACGACTCACGACTCACGGAACCTCGTAGCGGCCGGATTTTGCCGTGAGGCGGATGTGATAGACGATCGCCTGTTCGCCAAGCTCGGGGACGATTGCCGGCGGCCGATACATGACGGTTAGGGCGGCAATCCGAGATTCCGGGTCGGTGATTTCCTCGTAGATGCCCTCGGCGATGACGCTGCGCCAGCGATCGGGCGCCTCGGCCGTGTCGACCTCGAAGCTGACGAGCGGTTGTGCCCGCATCAGGCGAATCTTGCGGCCGGGGCCGGAATGGGCGTAGATGTGCTCGCCGTCGTAGCCATAGGCCAGGGGCACCAGGAAGGGGCGGCCATCGTCCCCGGCCAAACCGTGGCCGCAGCAGGCGATGCGGCCGACGATCGCGGTGTGTAACAGCTCCTCGATCTGGTCTGGCGGAAGGACATGAATGGTGCCCATGGTTGCTCCGCGACGAAGTTGCCCGCGGTCAATCCGAGACCGTCACCGAGACCTCGTGGATGCCGTTCATCAGGTAGCCTTTCGCGTTCCATTCGGCCGTGGCGGGTTGCCGCAGGCCGCGTTCGTCCGTGGCGCGGGCTTGGATCCGGGCCGGTCCCGGCGTGGCCCGCCATGGGTGGCTGAATCTTGCCCACGACCGCCGTCCGGCCGTTTCCAGGCAGGCTTCGGCCCAGGAAGTTCCGCCATCGGTGCTGATCTCGACCCGCCGGATCGCACCGTAGCCGGACCAGGCATAGCCGGTCACCAGCCGGTCGCCGGCCGGTACGATTTCGCCATCGTCCGGGGCGCTGATGATTGATTTCACCGGCAACTGGCTGACTGGACGCACCGGCTCCCCCGCTTCGGTCCAGAAGACATAGTTATCGGCGTTCCAGAAGCCGTCAAACGCGAAGTTAAGCACTTCCAGGCCGACCAACCACTTGGTCGAGGCAATCCCGGCCCAACCCGGCACCAGCAGGCGGACCGGCCCGCCGTGGGCGACCGGCAACGCTTCGCCATTCATCGACCAGACGACCAGCGTGTCGGCATCGCGGGCGGCGCCGAGCGGCAAGCCGCGGCGCATGCCGGCGAAGTCGCCGCCAACGGACACGACATCGACGGTATCGTCGCGAACCCCGGCCAGATCAAGCAGATCGCCGAGCGCGACCCCTTCCCATTCGGCGTTCCCGGCCGCGTCGTTGCGCCAGGGCGTGCCCTCCGGCACTGGATCAAACCGGGTCCGGCTATTCCCGGCGCATTCGAGGAAGGCGGTGAGGCGGCGCCGGGGCAGCGCTTTGACATCGTCTAGGGAGAGCTGCACCGTGCGTTTGACATTGCCGGTAATCAGCAGACGCCAGCGAGCGGGATCAATCTCCGGCACCGGACCGTTCGACCGCACGAAGAAGCGATCGTTGGGCACGATTAGCCCGCCGTTGAGCATCGCCAGCGGCATCCCGAAATTACCGCCCCCGTAGGGCACGAGGTCTGGGTGCTTCTCGAGCTTGGCGAGGAGCGCCGCGGGCGGCTCCGGCGGTTGCAGCGTGCCGCTCATGCTGATCTGTCTTCCACCTCGTTGCCTTCTTCCATGACCCGCGGACACGCCAATGACCGTGCGGCCGCGTCCCCGGCATTCGTAGCCGTTCAACTGTACGTGATTATCCCAATTCGGCAACCGCGAAGCGCGACCGGCCGGCCAGATCCGGCAGGATTGAAACGGCGGCCGCCGGCAGCGCCGAACGAAGGAGTGAGGCGACAGACTCGGCTTGCGACTGATCGAGCTCGAGGATGATGGCGCCGGTGGTAGCGAGCACGCGTGGCGAGTCGCGGATCAGGTCGCGGATGAGATCGAGGCCGCCGACGCCGCCGAGCAGCGCCTCCGCCGGCTCGGCGGCGAGCATCGGGTTGGCCGTGACTTGCTCTGGCCGGAGATAGGGCAGATTGGCCGTGATCAGGTCGACCGGCCCGGCGCACCAGGTCAGGAGGTCGCCTCGCACGATGTCCACGCGGCCGCCGAGATCGAGCCGAGCGCGGTTGGCGGCCGCGAGCGCCACGGGACCGGGGAAGCGATCGGCCGCGATGACCCGGCCACGCCACGCCGGGCCCAGGCTCGCCGCCAGAGCGAGCGGGATGGCGCCGGTGCCGGTGCCGACATCGATCACGGTCGCCCGCGGGCGGTCGGCCAACCAGGCCAGCGCCCATTCCACCAGCAGCTCGGTCTCCGGCCGCGGGATCAGCACGCCGGGCCGGGTTTGGAGCGACAGTCCGTGGAACTCACGGGCCCCGGTGAGGTAGGCAACCGGGACGCCGGCCGCCCGTTGGTCGAGCAAGCGCAGAAAGGCGCAGCGGGCCGGTTCCGGCAGGGGATCGGTCAGCCGGGCGAAAAGCCGGGCGCGATCAAGGCCGAGGACATGGCGCAGCAGCACCTCGGCATCGAGCCGAGGTGTCTCAATCCCGGCTTGGGCGAGGTGTCGCTGGCCGCTCTGGATCGCGCCGGCAATGGTTTGTGTCATCAATCCCGCCCATCGTCAGCGCGTCGATCTATCGTATGACCGAGGCATCGTGCAGCTCACCGCGCGAGCTTCACCCATCAGGACAGGCGAGGAGGCCTTTGGCATGTGCGCTCCCCAGGTGATGGCGATGGTACTGGAATCGACGAACCGGCGTCGCTTGCTCGGCGCCGCCGGGTTCGCCGTGGCCGCGGCGGCGGTTGGCGGCGCCACCGGGCGACGGG
>JALZJP010000115.1 GCA_030859715.1 Chloroflexota bacterium | reverse complement strand
CGGCGGACCGGCGCCCTTACGCGGGGGGCCGGTCCGCCGTCTCGCGTCCGGCGGTCATCCGATGGTAGCGGCTCATCACCGGCGTCACCGTGATCCCATGCACGATGACGGAGACCGCGACGACGGTGAGGATGAGCCCGGTCAGCCGGCTGGCGTACGGCTCCGGCAGGCCGTGCGCGATCGCGTAGGTAAGGTAATAGATGCTGCCGAGGCCGCGCAGGCCGAACCAGGCGATGATGCCGCGTTGGGGTCCGGTGAGGGGCGTCCCGAGCAGGCCGACCCAGGCCGCCGCCGGCCGGATCACCAGCAGGAGCAGGGGGACAAACCAGAGCGCGGCGGACGGCAGGAAATAGCGCGTCAGCAACCCGCCGACCACGACCATGAGCAGCACGGTGCCGATGCGCTCGATCTGTTGGGTGAAGACCAGGGTCGCCCGCGCCATGTACGCCGGGGCGGAGTCCGGGTGGGTGGCAAGCTCATCGGCAGCGGTATCTTGGGCGGCGAGCGAGACGTGCGGCGGCGACTCCTCGCCATGCTCTTTGTGCTCGACCCGCCGCAGGGCCAAGCCGGCGGCGAACACGGCGAGAAAGCCATAGGCGTTGAGCATGAGGGCGCCGCCATAGGCCAGCGCGATCAGGCCGAGGGCGAGAAATTCGTCGAGGCCGACGGCTTCTTGATGCTGGCGGCGAAGATAGAGGATGAGCCGGCCGACGAGCGTCCCCAGCACCGCCCCGATCGCCAGGCCGCCGGCAACGGCCCAGAGCAGATCGATCGTGACCCATCGCCAGCCGTTGGCCCCGAGTTGGTGGAGCCCCAGCAGGCCGAGACCGAGCATGACGAAGGGGAAGGCCGCCCCATCATTGAGCCCCGCTTCTCCGGTCAGGCTGAAGCGCACCCGATCGTCGTCACCCGGTTCTTCAATGCTCACTTCCGAGGCCAAGACTGGATCGGTCGGCGCCAGGATGGCCCCAAGGAGAATCGCCGCGCCCAGCGGCAGCCCCAGCCAGAGCACGCCGGCGGCGGCGGTGAGACCGATGGTGATGATCATCGCGCCGGTGGCCAGGCGCACCGCCGGCAGCCAGCTCCGGTCTCGCCAGGACAGCCGCAGCTTGAGCCCCGCCGAGAAGAGCGACAAGATGACCGCGATCTCGGTCAGCAGCTCCAGGATATCGGGGTCGGCGACGGGATTAAGCTGGATCAGGCCAAAGCCGTTTGGCCCGAGGACAAAGCCGACCGCCAGGTACAACAGCCCGGCCGTGAGCGGGAGCCGCTGAACGAAAGAGCCGGTCATGGCCATCAGGACCAGCAGGGCGCCGATGATGAGAAACCAGATGCTTAGCTCCATCCGGCGCGCCCCGGCCGCGGCTGCCGTCGTCCGCTCGCCGCGGGGAACCCAACGTCAACGTCCGTTGGCGGGCACCCCGGCGGGACAGGCACGGCAAGAAGCCGACAAAGCGGGGGATGCTTCATCGGCTTCCTGCCGTGCGGCTGATCGGGGCCGATCTAGCTTTGATCGGTTTCCTTCCAGGCCTTGTCCAGGGAGGAGCGCACGTCGGCGGCGGCGTTTGGGTTGGCGATCGTCAGGTTGTCCCGCTCCAACTCCCAGACGACGACGCCCGGCATGATGTGATTGATCTTCTGCACCGCCTTGGCATGCCCGCGCAGACCCTTCGCCGCCAAGGTGGCGGTCGCCTTGTCCCCGAGCGCCAGCGCCGTGGTTTGCAGCATGGTGTAGCCGACCGTGGCCAGGTTGAACGCGGTGTAGTCGTCACGCAGCGCCTTGGAGACTTTCTCGCTGCGCACCTTGTCGATCAGACCGGCGGCCATGCCCAAGACGGCCGAGCCGGCCTCGGCGATCGGGTTGCCGATCGTCGAGCCAATTTGCTCCTGGTGGGCGCGCAGGGCATCCCGGTTCGCTTTCACCATATCGTGGAACTGCTGGATCGCCGCCCCGGCCTCGGGGTGCTTGCCCTTGAACTCGAGCTGCCGGTCCAGGGCCTCCTCGATGTGGGACTCCAGCGCCACCATATCGCCCAGATAGTCGGCAATCGCCTTGTGATTCGCTTCGTTCTCCACGGGTGTCTCCTTTGTTCATCTGCACATGAGGCAAGACAACATGTAGCGAGCGGGTCTTGCCTTAGGGTTCTTTACGCAAGCGACATACCAGAATTGCGATGCCTGGCACTCATTCAACAAAGCGAGTGCGCGTTGCACGAGGCCGGGCTGGCTGACTGGCGGTATGGTGCGACGTGCTCGGAGTCTTGCTGAGGCTAAACCTGAGAGAAGAGCGCCAGCAGCAGGGCGTACAAGGCGACGATGACGACGATTCCGATGAGCTTGGTCCGGTTCGGGTCGCGGCCGGCGGGGTTGATCCACCAGGTGAAGCGATGGCTGACGCGGGGCACGATCTGACCGAGCAAGAGGACGCTGGCGATATTGCCGACGAAGAGCGTGAACCAGAACGGTAAGCCCCACCGCTGCATCAAGATCGGCGTCTGAACCCAGAGGCCGAAGAGGAAGACCACGGGATAGAGCGCCAAGAGCACAAGCATGTTCTGCTTCCAGGCCGGTGGCGGGTTTGCCCCGGAGCCGAGTTTGAACCAGGCATCGAAGCCGGTCCGCACGGTCCGCAGGTGCGATTCGGCGGTAAAGGCGTCGGCCTCGGCCAGGAGCTGCTGCCGTTGCGGCGAGGCCAGCCAGGCTTGGAGATGGGGCTCGGTGTCGAACCGGATGATCGTTAGCCAGTCATCCTGGACCCCGGCGATGGGGGGCTCGAGCTTGTACCCCTGGAAGCCGGGGAACTCGGCTTCGATGGCGGCGATGCGGCCCTGCCAGGCGCGAAACGCCTCGTCCTGCCCCGGCTTCACCCGGGTCGAGATCACGACCGAGATCGGCGCCGCGGCGGCGGGCTGGTTGTCGTCCTGGATCAGATGGATGTCGTCTCGCCCGACCAACCAGGGTTTGATTGTTGCCGTCAGCTCCTCACGCTCGGGCGAGTCGAGCCAGGCGCGGGCGGCGGCGGTGTCGACAAAACGCTGGATGATGACCCAGTCGGGCTGCGCCGGCGAGGGCGGGATCACCTCACGATCGAGGAAGCCGGGGAATTTCAGCAGCACGTCGTTGACCCGCTGTTGCCATTGGGCGAAGTCCGTGGCCCGTGCGGGCTGGACCCGCGTCTCCGTTACCAAGGTCACGGCGCCGGCGGTCGGCGCGGATTGGGCGGGAGCGACGACCATACGATGTCCCTTTCTTGACAACGCTCGGGCCGGTGGCGCGCCGGGCCACGGGCGTGGCGCGGCCCCGCCAGCGCCCGACCCGCGATCTGGATTCGATGCGACTGGCTTGCGTTCACGATCGCACCAGTGTAACGTAAACGTCGCCAAGCAAGTGAAGATTGTGTCGGCCCGTCTCGCGTCGCCCTGAGTCGGATTCGCCGGACCGCGGGACGCGGTTCTCGACGTGGCTCGCCGCCCGGAAGCTAGACCGTGAGGTTGGCTGGAATGAATTTGAACACGATCCAGGAGGTCCGGGCCGGGCCCGACGTGAGCGCCGGCGGCCTCACCTGGACCGACGGCGATAGCTGGCTGGCGGGCGGGACGTGGCTCTTTTCCGAGCCGCAGGACCACCTGCGGCGGCTGCTCGACCTGCGGGCCTTCGGGTGGGAGCCGCTCGCGGTCCGGCCCGAGGGGCTGCGGATCGCGGCCACCTGCACGATCGCCCAGCTCGATGCCCTCGTGGCGCCGCTGGATTGGACCGCGGCGCCGCTGATCGATCAGTGCTGCCGGTCGCTGCTGGCGTCGTTCAAGGTCTGGAACGCGGCCACCGTCGGCGGCAACATCTGCATGTCGTTGCCGGCGGGGGCGATGATCTCGCTGACCTCCGCCCTGGAAGGGGTCTGTACGCTGCGGGCCCAAGACGGGAGCGAGCGCCAGGTGCCGGTCGTCGATTTCGTGACCGGCAGCCACCAAAACCTCCTCCTGCCGGGTGAGCTGCTGGTGGCCATTGACGTGCCGGTTGCCGCCTTGCGCAAGCGCCCCGCCTTCCGCCGCATGTCATTGACCCACCAGGGCCGATCGGCCGTGCTGCTGATCGGCACCCTCGGCCAGGACGGTGGCTTGCTGCTCACGATCACCGCCGCCACGCCGCGCCCGGTCCAGCTCCGGTTCGATGCCGTGCCTGACGCGGCCACGCTCCGGCAGCGGATCCAGCGGGAAATCCCGGATGAGATGTATTTCGACGATGTTCACGGCGCCCCGGACTATCGCCGGCACCTGACGCTCCACTTCGCCGAGGAGATCCGGGCCGAGCTGGCCGCCGCTCCCCTGAATTGAGGAACCGACGATGAGCTTTCACGTCAACGGGAAGACCTTCTCGCGCGAGCCGGCGGCCGGACAATGCCTGCGGACCTTCCTCCGCGACCTCGGCTGGTTCGGGGTCAAGAAGGGCTGCGATGCCGGCGACTGCGGCGCCTGCACGGTCTGGCTCAACGGCACCCCGGTCCAGAGTTGCATTACCCCCGCCTTCCGGGCGGCGGGGCACGAGGTGACGACGATCGAGGGGTTGGCCACGGGGGACGAGCTGCATCCCATGCAGCAAGCGTTCCTCGACGCGCCGGGCTTCCAATGTGGGTTCTGCACCGCCGGCATGATCATGACCGCGGCCACGCTGACCGAGCGGGATCGCGACGACCTGCCGCGGGTGCTGAAGGGCAACCTCTGCCGCTGCACCGGCTATCACGCGATCGAGGATGCGATCCACGGCGTGACAGCGGTCGAGGTCGATGCTCCCGGCGGCGCATGTGGGACGAACGTGCTGGCCCCGGCCGGGCGGGAGGTGGTCACCGGCCAGGCCCGCTACACGTTCGATACCGAGATCGAGGGGCTGCTTCATCTGAAGCTGGTGCGGGCGCCCCATGCCCACGCCCGGATCGTCAGCATCGACAAGACGGCGGCGTTGGCGACCCCCGGCGTCCACGAGGTCTTCACCTGGGAGGACGTGCCGCGCCGGCTCTACACCACCGCTATACACGACGACTTCCGGGTCGACCCGAACGATACCTACATGCTCGACAACGTCGTTCGCTTCGCCGGCCAACGGGTGGTGGCGGTGCTGGCGGAGAGCGAGGCGGCGGCGGAGGCAGGCTGCCGCCGGGTCGTCATCGACTACGAGGTGCTGCCGGCCGTGTTCGACCCGGAGGAGGCGATGCGGGATGGCGCGCCGGCCGTCCATGATCGCGGCGAGGATGACTTCATCCGGCAGCCGGAGCGCAACGTCCTGATCGACATCCACGGCGGGGTCGGCGACGTGGAGCGGGGGTTCGCCGAGGCGGACGTCATCCATGAGGCGGCGTACTCGACGCACCGGGGGCAGCATGCCCATCTGGAGACGCACGGCTCGATCGCCTGGGTCGATGAGCACAAACGCCTGAACGTGCGGACCAGCTCGCAGTCACCCTTCATCGCCCGCGACAAGCTGAGCTACCTGTTCGGCATCAGCACCGGCAATATCCGGGTCTTCTGCGAACGGATGGGCGGCGGCTTCGGCGGCAAGCAAGAGGTGCTGACGGAGGACCTGTGCGCCCTGGCCGCGTTGAAGACGGGGCGGCCGGTGAAGCTCGAGTTCACGCGGGAAGAGGAGTTTACCGGCACCTCCACCCGCCACCCGATGCGGACCGAGGTGACGCTGGGGGCGCGCCAAGACGGCACCCTGACCGCGATCAAGCTGCGGATCGTGTCGAACACCGGCGCCTACGGCAATCACGGGGCGGAGACGCTCTATCACGCCTGTAGCGAGTCGGTTGCCGTCTACCGCTGTCCCAATAAGAAGATCGACGCCTTCGCCGTCTACACCAACACCGTGCCCTCGGGCGCCATTCGCGGCTACGGCCTGACCCAAACCGTCTTTGCCGTCGAATGCGCCATGGACGAGCTGGCGCGGAGCCTGGCGATCGATCCGATCGAGCTCCGGCGGCGCAATATGGTCCGGCCCGGCGACGCCCTGGTGGCCCTTGGCGACGAGCCGAACGATGCCGAGTTTGGCAGCTACGGGCTCGATCAATGCCTCGATCTGGTCGAGGCGGCCCTGGCTCGCGGCAACGGCGTCGCCGCCCCCAACGGCGACGACTGGCTGGTGGGCGAGGGCGTGGCGATCGCGATGCACGACACCGCGCCGCCGACCGAGCATCGCTCCGAGGCCCGCCTCAGTTTGGAAGAAGATGGTCACTATTTGCTGGCGACCGGCACCGCCGAGTTTGGCAACGGGACCACGACCCAGCACGCCCAGATCGTGGCCAGCGTGCTTGGCGCCACGGTCGGCCGCGTCAAGGTCATCCAGTCCGACACCGACCGCACCGGCTACGACACCGGCGCCTTCGCCAGCACCGGCACCTTTGTCGCCGGCAAAGCGGTCTGGCTCGCCGCCCAAGCCCTCCAGGCGCACATCATCGACTTTGCCGCCGCCCGGGCCGGGGTCAGCCGCGACAGTTGCGGCCTAGAGGAGGACGCGGTGGTGTGCAACGGGACGCGCACCACGCTGACTGACCTCTACGCCGCCGCCGAAGGCTCCGGGCACCGGCTGCAGGCGGCCCGCAAAGCCTACGGTAGCCCGCGCAGCGTCGCCTTCAACGCCCAGGGGTTCCGGGTGGCGGTCCACCGGGTCACCGGGGAGGTGATGATCCTGCAGAGCGCGCAGGCGGCGGATGCCGGGGTGGTCATCAATCCGATGCAATGCCGGGGCCAGGTCGAGGGCGCGATCTCGCAGGGGCTCGGCTGGGTGCTCTACGAGAAGATGGTCTTCGATGACCACGGGAAGCTCGTCAACCCGTCGTTCCGGAACTACCGGATCCCGGCCTTCGCCGATATCCCGCGCTCCGAGGTCTATTTTGCCGACACCCACGACACCCTCGGTCCCCTGGGGGCCAAGGGGATGGGCGAATGCCCGATCAACCCGGTCGCCCCGGCCCTGGCGAACGCGATCGCCGATGCGACCGCGGTCCGCTTCCGCGAGCTGCCGCTGACGCCCGATCGCATCTACCGGCCGATCTTCGAGCGCCACGGCGTCGCCTCGACCGTGCCGGAGCCGGCCGCGGTGTCGTGATCCACCGCCGCTCACGACGGGGAATGCCGCCGCGCGGCCAAGGAGGTGCAACCGGGACCGGGCGCCCGTCAATGTGAACCACAAGTGGCCGCGATCTGGCGCGGGCGCGCGCATCTCGTGAGAGGGAGATTCGGACATGGACAACAAGAAATTCGACGCCATCACGCGATCATTCGCCAAGAAGCCGGGTTCGCGCCGCGAGCTGTTGCGACGGGGCGGGGTGGCGGCGCTGGCCGGCCTGTTCGGCGGCGCGTTGAGCCGGGCCAAGGGCGCCTCCGCTCACCACTGCGACTATATCGGATGCGGTTGCGCCACGGGCGTCCACCATGCCTGTGCCGGCGACCTCGTCTGCTGCCCGAGCGCGCCGGGAACGCCGGGCGGCGCCGGCGTCTGCGCTGGAGCCGGCCAGTGTGGCGGCCAGTGCGTCTACTGGGGCGATGCCTGCCCCGCCTACTGCAACTGGGGTGACACCTGCCCCGATTGCTGCTCCGGCTACTGTGGCCAGTTCGGCGCCTGCGCCCAGTTCGGCTACGGCATGTAGCGCGGGTGTGGGGTGACGCGCGCGATCGCCGGGTTAGCGCCGCCGAAAGCGAAAGGCATTCGGCTGCCCTCCACGAAAGCACCCTGCAGGGGCTGAGGACGATCGTGAATCTGGCAAATTTGGCATTGCCAAGCCAGTTTCAGCTTCCTTCAGGATGCTTCCGTGGGGCAGCCGGGGGTCTTTAGCGCTGGCGGGTCCGAAACGGCGTTCGCCTAGCACACACAATATGCTCGGGTACGAGCGGGGGCCAGCGCGACGAACAACCG